>DASSNH010000039.1:0-17368 GCA_035701405.1 Rhodanobacteraceae bacterium | reverse complement strand
GTGGCGGTCGTCGGCGCGCGCAGCGCGACCGCGCAGGGGCTCGCCACGGCCCGCGATTTTGCGCGCACCCTGAGCCACGCCGGCCTCACGATCACCAGCGGCATGGCCGACGGGATCGACGGCGCGGCGCACGCGGCGGCGCTGGAAGCCGGAGGCGCGACGATCGCCGTGGTCGGGACCGGCCCCGACATCGTTTACCCATCAAAGCACCGCGAACTGGCGGCCAAAATCGAGGGATCAGGCGCGATCGTCAGTGAATTTGCGCCCGGCACGGAAGCTCGGCCGGGACATTTCCCGCGCCGCAACCGCCTGATCGCGGGGCTGGCGCTGGGAACACTGGTGGTGGAGGCCGGGCTGCAGTCCGGCTCGTTGATCACGGCGCGGCTCGCGGCCGAGGCCGGCCGCGAAGTGTTCGCGCTGCCCGGTTCGATCCACAACCCGCTGGCCAAGGGCTGCCATCGGCTGATCCGGGACGGGGCACGGCTGGTCGAGACCGCCAACGAGGTCGTGGAGGCGATCGTGCCGGCCGCCCGCGCGCTGGGCGCCGACCTTCGCGCGCGGCTGGAGACGGAGGAGGCTCCAGCCGCGGGGAACGGCATGGACAGGTCACAAGACCCTGATTACGCAGCGCTTCTTGCGGCGCTGGGCGATGCGCCCGCATCCCTGGACGAACTCGCCGGGCGCACCGGCTTGGCGCCCGCGGCGCTGTCTTCGATGCTGTTGCTGCTGGAATTGGAAGGCACCGTCGCCCCGGCCGTCCATGGGCGCTGGCAGAGGCTTTTCGCGGCCGGTGCTTGACAGAGGCACCCCGCGCATGTGTTCACTATATATAGGGGGGCATGGAAGCCGCAGCGAGTTCCCATCCCGAGCCAAAGCCGAATACCCATCCCGACAGCGGACTTCGCCGCGGCGATCCGCTGCCTCCTCGATGCGAGGGGGCTCGAACCCAATTCCCGGACACCCCATCTCGAAGACATGGCCAAGAACCTCCTCATCGTCGAATCGCCCGCCAAGGCCAAGACCATCAACAAGTACCTCGGCGCCGACTTCAAGGTGCTGGCGTCGTACGGGCACGTTCGCGACCTGGTGCCCAAGGAGGGCGCGGTCGACACCGAGCACGACTTCGCGATGGACTACGCGCTGATCGACAAGAACATCAAGCACGTCGATGACATCGCCAAGGCCGCCAAGGCGGCCGATTCGATCTACCTGGCGACCGACCTGGACCGGGAGGGCGAAGCGATCTCCTGGCACATCAGCGAGATCCTGAAGGAGCGCGGCCTGCTCGAGGATCGCGAAACCCATCGCGTGGTGTTCTCCGAAATCACCCCACGCGCGATCAAGGAAGCCGTGGCCCATCCGCGCCGGCTCTCGCACGACCTGGTCGATGCCCAGCAGGCGCGGCGCGCGCTGGACTACCTGGTCGGTTTCAATTTGTCGCCGGTGCTGTGGCGCAAGGTCCAGCGCGGCCTCTCTGCCGGCCGGGTGCAGTCGCCCGCGCTCCGGATGATCGTCGAGCGCGAGGAGGAGATCGAAGCCTTCGTGCCGCGCGAATACTGGACGGTCGAGGCGAAGCTCGCGCACCGCGATGGCGAATTCACGGCGCGCCTGGTGAAACTCCACGGCAAGAAGTTCGAGCAGTTCGACCTCACCAACGCGGATGATGCGCACGCCGCGCGCGACGCGCTGTTTGCAGCCGCCGCCGGCAAGCTCGTCGTCGGCGACATCCAGCGCAAGCAACGCCAGCGCCGTCCCGCCGCGCCGTTCACCACCTCCACGCTGCAGCAGGAAGCCGCCCGCAAGCTCGGCATGGCGACCTCGCGCACCATGCGCGTCGCGCAGGGGCTGTACGAAGGCGTGTCGCTCGGCGGCGAGGGCAACGTCGGCCTGATCACCTACATGCGTACCGACTCGACGCACCTCTCGGGCGAAGCGATCGGCGAATTGCGGCAGGCCATCGAGCGCGAGTTCGGCAGGCAGGGGCTGCCCGAGCACGCGATGGTCTACAAGACCAAGTCCAAGAACGCGCAGGAAGCGCACGAGGCGATCCGGCCCACCTCGGCGCTGCGCACGCCGAAATCCGTCGCGGCGTATTTGACCCCCGACCAGTTGAGGCTCTACGAATTGGTCTGGAAGCGCGCGGTCGCCTGCCAGATGAAGCCGGCGACCCTGAACACGGTGTCGGTCGAATTCCCGTGCGGCGATGGCGCGTTCCGCGCCACCGGCACCACCGTGGTCGACCCCGGGTTTCTCGCGGTGTACGAGGAAGGCCGCGACCAGAAGTCGGCCGAGGACGAGGAATCGCGCAAGCTGCCGGCGCTCGAGGTCGGCGAATCCGTGCCGCTCACCGACATCGCGGCCGACCAGCATTTCACCGAGCCGCCGCCGCGCTACTCCGAGGCGTCGCTGGTCAAGACGCTCGAGGAATACGGCATCGGCCGTCCGTCCACCTACGCCAGCATCATCCAGACCCTGCTGTCGCGCGAGTACGTGATCCTGGATTCGCGCCGCTTCAAGCCCACCGACGTGGGCCGCGCGGTTGCCAAGTTCCTGACCGCGCACTTCACCCGATACGTGGACTACGACTTCACCGCGAAACTGGAAGACGAGCTCGACGCGGTCAGCCGCGGCGAGGAGGAATGGCGCCCGCTGATGGCCGGGTTCTGGAAACCGTTCAAGGCGCTGGTCGACGACAAGATGGAAACCGTCGATCGCAGCGAGGCTACCGGCGCGCGCCTCCTGGGCGACGATCCCAGGACCGGCAAGCCGGTCTCGGTGCGGCTCGGCCGCTACGGGCCCTACGCCGCGCTCGGCGACAAGGACAAGGACGACGAGAAACTGAAGTTCGCGTCGCTCCTGCCCGGGCAGAGCATGCACACCATAACGCTCGAAGAGGCGCTGGAACTCTTCAAGCTGCCGCGCAAGCTCGGGCACGATGGCGATGGCGAGGAAATCAGCGCCGGCATCGGCCGGTTCGGACCCTTCGTCAAGCAGGGCAAGCTGTACGCGTCGATCAAGGGCGACGAAAGCGCGTACACGATCACGCTGGAACGCGCGCGCGAACTGATCCGCGAGAAGCAGGAGCTGATCGCCAATCGCGTGATCAACGATTTCGGCGACGGCATCCAGGTGTTGAACGGGCGCTACGGCCCGTACATCACCAACGGCGAGAAGAACGCGAAGGTGCCCAAGGAGCGGGAGCCGAAATCCTTGAGCCACGAGGAATGCAAGGCGCTGCTCGAAGCGGCACCGGTCCGTCGCGGGCGCGGCGCGTTCAAGAAAACGGCGGCGAAGAAGGCCGCCGCCAGGAAGGCGCCCGCGAAGAAGCCTGCGGCCAGGAAACCCGCCGCGAAGAAGGCATCCGCGAAGAAATCCGCGGCGAAGAAAACCGGCAGGAAAACCGCGGCCCGGAAGTCCACCGCCAGAAAGGCGGCGGGCGCCAAGCCCGCGGTGGCGGCCGACGCGGATACCCCGCCGTTCGACGTGTGAACACGCGCGTCTTCGATCGCGATGCCATCGAAGGCGCAGCCGCCCTGCTGCGTTCCGGTGGCGTGCTCGCGTACCCGACCGAAGGCGTCTACGGCCTGGGGTGCGATCCGGACAATCGAGCCGCCTTCGAGAAAATCTTCGCGTTGAAGCGCCGGCCGCCGGAGCAGGGCGTGCTGCTGATCGCGGCCGGCTTCGACCAGGTCCGCGACTGGATCGGCGATGCACCGAAGGCCGCGATCCAGCGCGCAAGCGCCGTGTGGCCCGGCGCGCATACTTTCATCTTCCCGCGTTCCCCACGGGTGCCGCCCTGGGTGGCCGGCGGCCACGCCGGGATCGCGCTGCGCGTGACCGCGCATGCGCCCTCAGTCGCGCTGTGCCGCGCCTTCGGCGGACCGATCGTCTCCACCAGCGCGAATCGCCATGGCGAGCCGCCCGCCCGTTCCGCGGACGCCGCCGCGCGCCTGTTCGGCGACGACCTCGACGGCGTGCTGGACGCCCCGCTGGGCGGCCTCGATCGGCCCACGCCGATCACCGATGCCGTCAGCGGCGCTATCATCCGCGCCTGAGGGAACGGGGAAATCACGGTGTCCAGCGTCTACGAATCACCACAGGGCGAGCCTGCCGGACTGTGCCGGCCGTTGCTCGCGAACGTCCCGGCAGGGCGAACGATTGCGTGGCGCGGCGGCCGCGCGGTCACGGCGGCGGCGTTTCTCGCGGATGTCACGGCGCTCGCCGAGCGGCTGCCCCAAGGCACGGCCGCCGTGAACCTTTGCGAAGACCGTTACGCGTTCCTGGTCGCATTTGCCGCGCTGGCCTCGCGCGGCCAGGTCAACCTGCTGCCGCCTTCGCGCGTGCCGCATGCGATCGACGAGGCACTGGCCGCGCATCCCGGCAGCTACACGGTCGGCGATTCGGCACTCGTCCCGGCACCGCCGCATTACCTCCGCTTCGCGCCGCAGGGCGTGGCGCGTGCGTTGCCGCCGGTGCTGGTCCCGGAGGCTACGGATGTCGCGATCGGCTACACGTCCGGATCCACCGGCGTGCCGCGCGCCAACGCCAAGCGCTGGGACAAGCTCGGCGTATCGAGCGGCCACAACGATGCGCTGCTGCGCGGGTTGGCCGGCGGCGACTACCACGTGGTCGCGACGGTGCCGCCGCAGCACATGTACGGCCTGGAGTTCTCGGTGCTGCTGCCGCTGTTCGGCTATGCCGCGGTGTATGACGGCCGCCCGTTCTTCGCGGCCGACATCGCCGACGCGCTGGCTTCTTTGCCCGAACCGCGCATCCTGGTCACGACGCCGGTGCATCTTCGTGCACTGGTCGATTCCAACCAGGCGCTGCCGGCGTTCTCCGGCATCGTGTCCGCGACGGCGCCACTGTCCCGCGAACTTGCGCTCGCGGCCGAGGATCGCTTCGGGGCCCCGGTGCAGGAAGTGTTCGGTTCCACGGAGACCTGCGTGATCGCGCACCGCCGCACGGCGCGGGACGAAGCGTGGACAACGTATCCGGGCGTGGTCCTGCACCCCCAGCCCGATGGCACGCGCATCGAGGCGCCCCAGCTCGTGCAGCCGGTGGTGCTTGCCGATATCGTGGAATTGGAAGCGGAAGGTCATTTCCGCTTGTGCGGCCGCAACACCGATCTCCTGGAAATCGCCGGCAAGCGCGCGTCGCTGGGCGACCTCACCTGCAAGCTGCTGGCGGTGCCGGGCGTGCGGGACGGGGTCGTGTTCCAGCTCGACGACGGTGACGCGGTGGGCGTGCGACGGATCGCCGCGCTTGCGGTCGCGCCTGGCCTTTCGGCGGCCGCGGTCCTCGACGCGCTGCGCGGCAGCATCGACCCGGTGTTCCTGCCGCGCCCGCTGAAGCTCGTGGACGCGCTGCCGCGCAGCGAAACCGGCAAGCTCCCGCGCGTGGCGATGGTTGAAACGTTGAAGAGCGGGAACGGGGAACCGGTACCCGGGAAAAACCTGTAACCTCCCACATCCCCGTTCTCTGTTCCCCATTCCCGCTCCATGAAGCTTCTCGTCATCGGCTCCGGCGGCCGCGAGCACGCGTTGGCCTGGAAACTCGCGCAGTCATCGCGCGTCTCCGACGTGCTGGTTGCGCCCGGCAATGCGGGCACCGCAGGCGAGCCGCGCATGCGCAACGCCCCGGTGGCCGCGACCGACCTCGATGGCTTGCTGCAACTCGCGCGCGACGAGCACGTCGACCTCACCGTCGTCGGTCCCGAAGCGCCGCTGGTCGCCGGGATCGTGGACAAGTTCCGGGCGGCAGGCCTGCGGATCTTCGGACCGACCGCCGCCGCGTCGGCGCTGGAAGGTTCCAAGGCCTTCGCCAAGGCATTCCTCGAACGCCACGGCATCCCGACCGCGCGCCACGCGGTGTTCACCGACCTGGATGCCGCGCTCGCATACGTGCGTGCCCAGGGCGCGCCGATCGTGGTCAAGGCGGATGGCCTTGCCGCGGGCAAGGGCGTGGTTGTTGCGACGACGCTGCCGGAGGCCGAGGACGCGTTGCGCGAGATGCTCGGCGCGCACGCCTTCGGTGACGCCGGTGCCCGGGTCGTGATCGAGGAATACCTCGAGGGCGAGGAAGCCAGCTACATCGTGATGGCCGATGGTGCGCATGCGTTGCCGATGGCGTCCAGCCAGGACCACAAGCGGCGCGATGAAGGCGACCTCGGCCCCAACACGGGGGGCATGGGCGCGTATTCACCCGCGCCGGTGGTGACGCCCGACGTCGAACAGCGGATCCTGCGCGAGATCATCCAGCCGACGCTGCGCGGCATGGCCGCCGAAGGCGCGCCCTTCACGGGCTTCCTGTATGCAGGGCTGATGGTCGACCAGCACGCCGCGCCGAAGGTGATCGAGTTCAACGTGCGCTTCGGCGACCCGGAATGCCAGCCGATCCTGATGCGCCTCGAATCGGACCTGGCCGACTTGGTCGAGGCCGCGCTCGATGGCAAGCTCGACCAGGCGCAAGTGCGGTGGGATCCGCGCCCTTCGCTGGGCGTCGTGGTCGCGGCGCAGGGTTATCCCGCGAACCCGACGAAGGGCGACGTAGTTTCAGGCCTGGCGGACGATCCCGCGCATGGCGTGAAGGTGTTCCACGCGGGGACGAAGCGTGATGCGCAGGACCGCGTCGTCACTGCCGGCGGTCGGGTCCTCACGGCCTGCGCGCTCGGCGACGATTTGTCGCAGGCCCGCGACCGTGCCTATGCCGTCGTGGATCGCATCCGGTTCGATGGAGCGTTCTGCCGACGCGACATCGGGCATAGGGCATTGGCACGACGCTGACGTCCATCCGCTCCCGGCGCCGGGTATCCGCTAGCATCCGCGCATGAGCCAGTTCCGCCTGCTCGGCCAGCGCCGTTTCGCGCCGTTCTTCGCGGTGCAATCGCTCGCGGCGTTCAACGACAACGCCTTCCGGCAGGCGACGATCGTGCTGGTGGGATTTCAGATGGGGCTATCCACCGCGACGATCGGGCTGTATTCCAACCTCGCGCCGGCGCTGTTCATCCTGCCGTTCTTCCTGTTTTCCGCCAGCGCCGGGCAGATCGCGGAGAAGTTCGAGAAGCAGCGGTTGATCCGTTACGTGAAGTTGTTCGAGATCGCCGCGATGTGCGTGGCCGCGTGGGGCTTCCACGTACGCAGCCCGTTGCTGCTGTTCGTGGTGCTGTTCCTGATGGGCGTGCATTCGACGGTGTTCGGCCCGATCAAGTATTCGCTGCTCCCCGAGGTGCTGGAGCCGCGCGAACTGGTCGGTGGCAACGGGCTGGTCGAGATGGGCACGTCGCTGGCGATCCTTGTCGGGATGACCGTGGGCGGTGCGGCGATGCACGAGTTCGGTGCGTTCGCCGCGGCGGCCCTGGTGATCGCGGTCGCATGCGCGGGCCTTGGCGCGAGCCATGCGATCCCGCGTCTGCCGGCCGTCGCGCCAGGCCTGAAGTTCAACTGGAATCCCCTCACGGAAAGCGCGCGGGTGCTGAGGATCACCGCCAAGGACCGCATGGTCTTCAACGCGGTGCTGGGGATCTCGTGGTTCTGGTTTTTCGGCGGCGTGGTGACCGCGCAACTTCCGAACTACACGCGCCTCTATCTCGGCGGCGACGCCAGCGTGGAGATCCTGGTGCTGACGTTGTTCTCGGTCGGGATCGGCGTCGGGTCGTTGCTGTGTGAGAAACTGTCGCGCCACGAGGTCGAGGTCGGCCTGGTGCCGCTGGGCGCGGCCGGGATGACCGTGTTCGGCGTGCTGCTGTACGTCCTGCAGCACGCCGGAGCCGCCGTCCGCGGCGCGAACTGGCTGTCGTTCCTCGGTTCGCCCGGACGCGGCTGGCTGGCGCTGGACCTGGTGCTGATCGGGGCGTCGGCGGGCCTGTTCATCGTGCCGCTGTTCGCCCTGGTGCAATCGCGCAGCCCCCGCGAGCAAGTTTCGCGGGTCATAGCCGGCAACAACATCATCAATGCGATCTTCCTCGTCGCCGCTGCGCTGTTCGGCATCGGGTTGCTGCACGCGGGTCTCACGATTCCGCAACTGTTCCTGGTGGTTGCGGTGCTGAATGCGTTGGTGATGGGTTATCTCGCGTGGCGGGTGCCGGCATTCGCCCGTCGCTTCTTCCGCTGGAGCCGGATGCGCCGCGCGTCGGCGTGAGGCCGCCGGGGTTGCGCGCTCCGGGCATGGACGCGGGCAGCGGTTTTCCGCTGCCCGCCTTCCATGACAGCCACGCTTAGCGACGGCTGATGGTGAACGAGCCGACATCGACGCCGAGGTCGATGCCCTCGCCGCTGCCGGCCAGCGCCAGCGAGACGGTGCCCTTGGTCAGCACCTGCGCCGAGCCGGACTTGACGACGCCGGCGTGCGCGCCGCCTTGCACGTAGCGGCCGAGCACGTCACCGATCGAATGCACATCGGTGAACGTGCCCGAGCCGTTATCGACGTGCCACTTGCCGGCGGTCAGGCCGCCACCCTTGACCGAAATGGTGACGGGCAGCGACTGCCCGTTCTCGCAGGTGACCGTGCCGACGCCTTCGGCATGCTTGTACAGTGCCGCCCATCCCGTCAGTGAAAAGCTCATCTTGCAGTCGAGGTCGGGCGAGCCGCGTTCGGCGACGCTGGACTGGCCGCCGGTGTCGGCCGGCGTCGTGGAGCATCCGGCCGCGGCCAGCGCCGCCGCCATGCCGATGCCCAGCAGGGAAAGCTTTTTCATGTCCGTCTCCTTACGTTTGGACTTGCGCATTCAGTTTCGCGGATCGAACTGAACGCCCGGGTAAGCGCGGCGGCGATGTTCAGCAACCCGAATGGCAGCCGAACAACGGCGCCGCTTTCGGCCCGGCATCGCGCCAGGCGGTTGATTTTTCGGGCCGCGTCGCGATCGATGCGATACTTGCACGCATGTCCATCCTTCGCATCGCCACCCGCAAGAGTCCGCTCGCGCTCTGGCAGGCCGAGCACGTCGCGCGGCGGCTGCGCGCGGCGCACGCGGGACTCGAGGTCGAGTTGCTGCCCTTGTCGACGCGGGGCGACGAGGTGCTGGACCGCTCGCTGGCGGCGATCGGCGGCAAGGGGTTGTTCCTCAAGGAACTGGAGGTTGCGCTGGCCGAGGGACGCGCGGACATCGCGGTGCATTCGCTGAAGGACGTACCGGCGATCCTCGAGGCGGGATTCGAGCTGAGCGCGATCCTCGCTCGCGAAGACTGCGCCGACGCGTGGATCAGCAACGATTTCGCGTCGATCGACGATCTGTCGCAGCGCGCCCGCGTCGGCACTTCGTCGCTCCGGCGCAGCGCACAGTTGCGGGCCCGGCGTGCCGACCTCGTCATCGCCGACCTGCGCGGCAACGTGGGCACGCGGCTGGCCAAACTCGATCGGGGTGATTACGCGGCGATCGTGCTCGCGGTGGCGGGCCTGAAGCGGATGGGACTGGAGTCACGCATCCGCGCGCGGCTGGCCCCCCCCGAATGGCTGCCTGCGCCCGGGCAAGCGGCGATCGCAGTGGAGGCGCGCGCCGGAAACGCCCGGGTCGCCACGCTGCTGGCGCCGCTGGACGACGCGGAGACCCGCCGCGCCGTCATGGCCGAGCGAGCGCTCAATGCGGCGATGGGCGGCGACTGCACAATGCCGTTGGGCGCGTGGTGCGAAACGCGTGCGGACGGCAGGTTGCACCTCCGCGGATTGCTGGGCGACGCCCGGGACGGACGTTTGCTGCGCGCCGATGCGGTTGGCGAGGATCCCCATGTCCTCGGTGCCGAAGTCGCAAAGCGCCTGCGCGAGCAGGGCGCGGACGCACTGCTGCAATCCCGCCGATAGAGCATTCCCCGCTGCTGCGCGGCAGCGCTGCCCGCTCCTGCGGGCCGCCCTTCCCTCGGAAGGGGGTGAGCCTCCCCGCGCTCCCGAGTCCCGAACTACCGCGTCATCCCGAAGTTGTACACCAGGTTGGTGGTGAACAAGCTGTCCAGGTGTTCGGTGCCAGGCACGATGTTGGAGTTGTAGCGGTTCTCGTAGGCGACCTTCAGCGCCATGGTCCTGGTCATGGCCACCGCCACGCCGATGTCGTTCTGGTAGTAGCGGTTCTGGCTGCCGGCCTCGACGAGGAAGGTTTCCTGCAGGCTGACGCTGTCGGTGATCGCGAGCTTGTAGTTGACGAGCCCGCGGCCGATGGCCTCGTTCTCGGCCGGAGGCTTGATCTGCGTGGCCACCGGTGGCGTCACGCTGGCATCGACTTGGATGTAGGGCTGCGGTTGGTAGCGCTTGTAGCCAGGGCCGGCTTCGATCGAAAACTCCGCGCGGGCGTTCTTGAACAGGATGTAGCCGAAGCCGATCGACGCCACCTCCTGCCAGCGATTGGGTGCGAAATCGTCGTGGTCGTAACGCGCTGCAGCGATCATGTAGGAACGCGGGTTGAACTTGTAGCCGAGCGATCCGCCCACGTCGAAATGATTGGCCGTCGTCTGGTAGCTGCTGGTTTCCCCGACAACCACGCCGTCGACCACCACCGGAGACTTCACGTTGCTCTTGGCACGGTTGACGTTGAGGAAGAACGCGTCCTTCCAGATGTCGTCCTCGTAGGCGAGCTTGAACTTGGCGTCCGCGTTCAGCGATTTGGTGTTGCCGGCGGAGTTGGCGAGGCCGAACTCGCCGGTGCCGCTCCAGTTGGAGGTTCCGGGCGCCTGCGCCCATACCAGCGCCGGCAGGCCGAGGAGGGCGCCTGCCGCCACCACGGCCATGATGCGGCTGCGGTTCATGTGCAACTCCTTGATGTTGCCGAATGCCAACCCGAAAGGCTGCATCGGCGGCGCTGAACGCCTGTTAAATTTTCGTGATCAGCGGGCAGCGGATGGGGTTCGATCCTGCTGCGGCGGAAAGTACGCGGCAACCGCGTGGCGCGCTTCGGCGAAGAACAGCCAGCGTTCGACGAACAATCCCGCGAGGCAGAGGATCGCCACCACCGGTGCGACCCATCCGGCGCGATACGGCAGCGCCACGGCGATGCCGGCCACGGGCAGGATCGCGAACAGGATCACCGCGCCCTTGCGGAGGCGCGCGGAGTGTTTTCGCGCGAGTACGAACGCCATCTCGCGGGTGAGGTAAGTCTGTTCGGTAGCCGGCCCTTCGAATGAGCGCACCCGTCCCAGGTGCTCGAGGCCGGTCGCGTGTCCAGCCGTGAATACCGGCGTGCGATCGATGCTCCGCCAGTATCCGGTCTTGATCACCGCGGCGATCACCGCCAGGGCCAGCAGGGCGAGCGGGAAGGCCGGGCGAATCGCGTTTCCCGGCGCGAGTGCCAGCCACGCCCACAGCCACAGTCCGCCGGAAAGCGTCGCGAACACCAGGTACGACGGCAGCACCTGCGGCATGCGCCAGGCGCGGATGGTCTTCAGCGACCGGTAGATGTTGGCGGTGCACACGAGGGTCACAAGCGCGCATAGCGCGAGCCATCCCCCGGCGACCCTGACGGGCCAGCCCGGCCGGTGCGCGTATGCGAGCCACGCGACGGCCAGCATCGGCAGGTAGGTCACGAGCGATGCGACGCCTTCGCGGGACAGCCAGGAGCTGCTCCACTGGCTGAGCGCACGCCAGGCGCGCTCCGGACGGCCGAGGTGCGCGGTCGAGGCGAGCAATCCCGCGGTCACGAGCACGAAACCGAACGCCAGCGGCACCAGAATTCCAGTGCCATCGAACGGGTAGATGCCAGCGGCCAGCGCGGCGCCGAGCAGCCACCACAGGCCATAGCCCGCGCCGGCCAGCACCGTGAACAGGATCACCGAGAGCGAAGGCCTCATCGCGACAGCGCCTTGTCCAGCCAGCGCAGCAAGGGCGGCAATTGCGTGGTGTCCAGGGTTTCTTCCGCCGCCGCCGGCGCGGTGGCGGCCGCGGCGTTTGCTCCATCGCGGCGCGGCCGCGGCGGCAGGTAACGGTTCACCGGCCGATAGCCGAACTCCGGCATCAGCGCGTAGCCGTTTCGTTCGGCGACGACCTTGGACACGTCGGAATCCGGATCGCCGAGATCGCCGAACATCCGCGCACGCGTGGGGCAGGCCATCACGCAGGCCGGTTGCCGGTCGCGTTCGTCGAGGGTTTCGTTGTAGATGCGGTCCACGCACAGCGTGCACTTCTGCATCGTGCCGCGCTTGCTGTCCTTGCGGCCAACATCGGAAGCGCGGGCTTTTTTCGCCGGCGGCAACGCGATCTCGCGCGCGCCATACGGGCAGGCCCATGCGCACAACTGGCAGCCGATGCACTTGTCCTCGTCGACCAGCACGATGCCGTCCTCGGCGCGCTTGTAGCTCGCACCGGTCGGGCAAACCGTCACGCAATCCGGCGTCTCGCAATGCAGGCACGAGCGCGGGAAGTGGACCATTTGCGGGAGCGGGGACCGGGGATCGGGGAACGGAGCATCCGCAGTGCATGATTCCCTGCTTTGCGTCGCATCCGCGCTTCGGTTGGTGGCATTTGAACCGGGAAGTCCGAGCGCGGCCGGGCCCAGGTCCCCGGTCCCCGGTGCCGTCACCTCGTACGTATGCACCCGGTTGAACCACACCCCGTGCGGCTCGGCGCCGTAGGGCTCGTCATCGGGCAGTGGACCGAACTGGCCGCCGTCGTTCCATTCCTTGCAGGCGACCGCGCAGGCGTGGCAGCCGACGCAGGTGTCGAGGTCGATCACCAGCCCGAGCTTTTTCGGGGATGGCGCGGGCAGGGCGGTCATCGGCGCGTTTCCGTGCGTGATTTGCCTGCCGTTGCGGCGAACGCGCCGCCCGGAAGGAAGGCCCTCCGCGCGTCAGGCGTCGCGTGGAACCGGAAGGGGAATGTCGGGCCACAAGACAGCACGGACGGTCAAAACGGCCAGATCAGCGGAATCAGGTACATCGACAGCACGCAGAACAGCGCGATCAGCGGCACGCCGACCTTCGTGAAATCGAGGAATCGATAACCGCCAGCGTAATACACCATCGTGTTGGTGGGATATCCGACGGGGGTGGCGAACGAGGTTGCGGCGGCGAACGCCACCGCCACCACGAACGGTCGCGGGTCCGCGTGCACGGCATGGGCAACGCTGACCGCAATCCCGACCATCAGCACCACCGAAGGGTTGTGCCCCATCAACTCGGTGAGGAGCGCGGTGAGGACGTATACCATGAGCAGCGCGGCGAGCGGGCCGTGGTTGCCGACCAGGTCGAGCGCGCCTTCGACCAGCACATGGGCAAGGCCCGTGGTCTCGATCGCAATCCCGAGCGGCAGGATCGCGCCGAGCAGGATGATGATCTTCCAGTCCATGCCCTCGTACACGTCCTTGCGCCCAAAGCACCGCGTCAGCGCCATGGCCGCGACGCCGCAGATGGCGGCGATCGGGATCGGCAGCCAGCGCAGCGCCGAAACCACGACCACCGCGGCCATGATCGCCACCGCGATGATCGCCTTGTGCGGGGGCCGGCGGACGTCGTCGCGTTCGTGCAGGACGACGAAGCGGTCGTCGCGGCGCAGGCGCTTGATCTCCTCCTTGGGCAACAACAGCATCAGGACGTCGCCGGTGCGGAACGCCACGTCGCGGATCTGGTCGCGCAGCAGGTGGCCGCGGCGATGGATGCCGAGCACGGTGGCCTGGTAATTGGGCAGCAGGTCGAGGTCGCGCAGGGTGCGGTCCTCGGCAAGGCTGGCCGGCGCGATCATCGCCTCGATCATCACGTTGGTCGCGCCGCTGCCTCCGACGTGGGTGAACTCGGGGTTGAGTTCCAGGCCCGCCTGCTTGCGGAACTCCTCCAGCTTTTCCCACTCGCCGCGGACCAGCAGCACGTCGCCGACGCTGAGCTTCTGGGTCCGCGGTGACCACATGTGCTGGTCGCCGCGCAGCAGTTCGAGCGGATACACGCCGCGCTCGCCGAGCTTCGCCTCGGCGATGGTCTGCCCGACCAACGGCGAATCGGACATCAGCTTGAGTTCGGTGACGTACTTGCCGACCTGCAGCGCGGCCGGCGATTCGGCATCGATGTGCTTGGGCAGCAGCCATCGCCCGATCACCATCAGGTACAGGATGCCGGCGATGGCCAGCATGACGCCGAGTGGCGTGAATTCGAAAATGCCGAAGGCCGGGAGTCCCTGCTTTTGCGCCAGCGAATCGACCAGCAGGTTCGAGGACGTGCCGATCAGGGTGCACACGCCGCCCATCTGGGCGGCGAAGGCCATCGGCATCAGGACGCGCGCCGGTGAAGTGTTGGTGCGCTGGCAGACCCGCAAGGACAGCGGCAGGAAGGTGGCAACCAACGCGGTGTTCTTGATGAACGCGCCGAGCGGTGCGATCACCACCATCATGCCGAGCGACAACAGCCACGGTTTCCGTATCCGCGTGAGCATGCGGATGATGGGTTCGAGCGCGCCGGAGCGCTCGATCCCGAGCGCGAGCGCGAACATCGCCGCCACCGTCACGGTGGCCTCGTTGGCGAAGCCCGACAACGCCTGGTCCGGCGTGACGATGCCGAGCGCAACCAGAAGGCCGAGCGTGATCAGTGCGACGAGGTCCACGCGGACCTTCTCGCTGGCGAACAGCACCATCGCGAACAAGATGATGGCCGCAGTGGCCCAGGCCTGCCAGGTCATGCGCCAGGCCTCGATTCGAACGTGTGTTCAGCCAACCTGCTCTCCCCAAACCAGCATCGTGCCCGCCACCCTGTGATGCCCGTGAATGCCCATTTTGCCGTGTTCGCCCCGGCGTCCGCACCCGCAGCCGGTCCGGCGTCCATCGGAGCTTGCCACGCTCCTGCAAAAAAATCGTTCAGACGGTGGATTCCACCCGATGCCCCGGTACTCGCGGTTCGGGGTCCGCCTCCAGCCTTACCTTGAGGTCGAACCATGCGGCCTGCCCGGTGACCGGGTCGCCGTTGGCGTAAGCGCGGTCGGCCGCGCGTTCGCCGATCAGGTGGTTCAACAGGAAGCCATCCACGAATTCCGGCGCCCCATTGCCGAGTTTCCAGGCGCCGCGCTTCTTGCCGACGGCGTTCCAGGTCCACACCGTGCCGGGCGCGCAGCCGGCGTGCGCGCGCACCTGAACGCGCAGGCGTCCGCGGGGCGAGGCGATCCAGGCCCAGTCGCCATCGGCGATGGCCGCCGCGGCCAGCGCGTCGGGATGCACGTAGAGCACGTTGCGCGCGGCGATCTGCCGCAGCCAGCGGTTCTGCGAACCCCAGGCGTGGTACATGAACATCGGCCGCTGGCTGATGGCGGACAAGGGAAACTCGGCTTTCCCTGCTCCCTCCGGGAGAAGGGGCGCTCCGCCTTTTCGTCTGTGCGAAGCGCCGGGGGAAGCTTCGAATTCGGCAAGCAACCCTCCATGGTGCGGAGCGCCGCTGCGGCCATCCTTGGCCGCCCGTTCGAAGCGGCGCGAGATGCCATCGGCATCTCGCACACGCCGCTTGTCACCCTCTCCCGAAGGGAGAGGGGAATCAGTGTCGCTTTGCGACGAGTACCACATGGGGACCGGATCGAAATACCGCGCGACGCGCGCACGCTCCCGTTCCGGCGGCTGCACGGCGCCGTGCCCCTGTGCCGCCAGCCGGAAGCGCTGCAGCACCTCGCAATACAACTGCATCGTGACCGGTTCGGTCGAGGCGACGAAGCCCATCGACTGCGCCCATGCGAGGTAGTCGCGGTTCGCCATCCGGTAGTACGCGCCTGCTTCCGGCACGCGTGCTTCGAAGAAGCAGCCGTGCTCGATGTAGCGCTGCAACTGGTCTGGATTGGCCGCGCCCTTGCCGGCCTGCATCCCGTCGGCGCCACGCCAGCCCGTGAGCATGCCGACGCCGGGAGCGCGTTCGTGGCGCACCATGTAGTCGGCGTAATCCTGGTACACGGATGTGCCGTCCGAATCCGCCATGTTCGGCAGCTTCAGGCGCGCACCGAGCTCCAGCAGCACGTCCTGGAACGGACGCACGTCGCGATCGGGCGCGACCACCGGCCGGCGGATCGCGTCGGCCGCCGATTCGGCATCGCTGATCGGACGATCGAGCAGGCTCATGCAGTCGTAGCGCTCGAGATACGTGGTGTCGGGCAGCACGAGGTCGGCGAACGCGACGGTCTCGGAATCGTAGGCATCGGCGTAGATGATGCGGGGGATCTTGTATTCGCCGTCGGCGCCACGCTCGCAAAGCAGCTTGCGCGTATTCGCCGTGTCCATCGCCGAATTCCAGCCCATGTTCGCCATGAACAGGAACAGCGTGTCGATCTTCGCGGGATCGCCTGCGACCGCGTTGCGGATTACCGACTGCAGCAGGCCGTGCGCGGCCAGCGGGTATTCCCAACTGAAGGCGTGGTCGATCCGGCGCGGCTTGCCTTCGGCATCGACCAGCAGGTCGTCCGGCGACTGGGGATAGCCGAGCGGATTGCCCGTCAGCGTACCGTCCGGTTTGCGCGCCCTGGCCGGTTTGTTGCCGGGCGGCGCCGGTTTCGGGTACGGCGGCTGGTAACGGAAGCTGCCGGGCGTGTCGATGGCGCCCAGCAGCATCTGCAGCACGTGGATCGTGCGGCAGGTATGGAAGCCGTTGGCGTGGGCGGCGATGCCGCGCATGGCGTGCATCGACACGGGCCGGCCGACCATCGCGGCGTGCCTTCTGCCGTGGGTGTCGGTCCAGGCTATCGGCAGCTCGATCGCCTCGTCGAACGCGACATGCGCAAGCTCGGCCGCGAGGCGGCGGATGGTCGAGGCCGGCACGCCGCAGCGTTTGCTGACGTTCTCCGGCGCGTACTCTTGTGCGAGAAAACGCTCGGCGAGGAGCTGGAACGCAGGCACCGCGCGACGACCGTCGTGGAGGGCATATTCACCCACCACCATCGGCAAGATGCCGGCTGCATCGGCGAGAACGACGCGGTAAGGCGGTGTCGCACCCTCATCCGCCCTGCGGGCACCTTCTCCCGGGGGGAAAAGGGAGAAGGCCCCGCCACCGGATGAGGTGGCGCGCAGCCCCGAAGGTGCCGCGCCGGGACGAGCGGCCGGCTGTGGTGTGCCCGCACGTGCGGCGCAGAGCGGTTTGCCATCCGCATCACGTGCAATCAGTCCGTCATCCGCCGCGTCCGGATCGCGGATTACCAGGTGATGCGCGTTGGTGTAGCGCACGAGGTATTCGAAATCGACGCGATCGTTGCGCAGCAGTTCGTGGATCAGCGCGCCCGCCAGCAAGCCATCCGTGCCGGGATTCACCGGCACCCATTCGTCGGCGATCGAGCCGTAACCGGTGCGCACCGGATTGATCGCGACGATCTTGGCGCCGCGCGCCTTCATCTTGCCGAGGCCGAGCTTGATCGGGTTCGAATCGTGGTCCTCGGCCACGCCCCACAGCATCAGGTATTTGGTGCGGTCCCAGTCCGGTTCGCCGAATTCCCAGAACGAGCCGCCGAA
>DASSNH010000038.1:0-11146 GCA_035701405.1 Rhodanobacteraceae bacterium | reverse complement strand
TGCCATCATTGGCAGCCGTCACCTTGCGGGTAAAGCCGGTTGCGGGATTGCTGATCGTCACTGTTGCGCCGGATGCGGTGCGACCCACGACCGAACCGGTCACGTCCTGTGCCATGACGGCCGGAGCCGCCATCAGGGACAGGCAAACGGCCACTGCGGCACAGAGTTTGTTGCGGCGTGAAATGCGTCGAAAGCTTTTCATGGTGCGCTCCGGTCTGGCGTGCTGCGTGGAAAGGGCGGTCAGGAATTCAAGGGCGTCGCGTCGGCACAATGCTCCGCGTGGAGTGGTGGGCGACGGATCCAGTGCGACGATCGCGCCTCGCGCGCCTGGGGCACGCGGTGACATGCGGGATCGCGTCGGAGCGATGTCGATTCGGCGTCGCTCCGCGCGGGAGGATGGCGGCTTCATTCGCCGGGGGGCGTGAGGTGCGGATCATGCGCCGCGATCCATGCAGGAACCTGCTCTTCATCACGCGTACTCCCCAGCCGGTAACGGTTCGACACGTTGCGCAGCCCACGTCTCGCTTCCCTGGCGTCGCGCGGAATGTGCGAATGTCGCCTCGGTCAGGGGCATGGTCGCGCTTGCGTGACGGCTGCCACCGCAGGGCCTTCGGGCCATCGCGGTATGTCCTTGAGCATACTCACCGGCCAGCGCAAACCACCAATGAAAAGACAGGCACCCGGCATAGCTGCGGGTTATGGTTTCGTTACGCGGGCCACGCGCGGAATTCGCCTGGAGCCCACTGGCTGCCGCGCGATCGCGTGTGTGCGGGTGCAGCAACAGACGTGCGCCGAGCGCGCCCAGGTTCGCCTCTACACAGCTGCTGCTTGCATGTACGATGCTCGCCCATGACCGCACCGTCTGCGCCTCCGCGCGAACTGCCGCGCAAGCTCGGCCTCGTCACCGGCATGGCCGTGGTGGTGGGGGTGATCATCGGCAGCGGAATCTTCCGGGTGCCGTCCGGCATCGCGGCGGATACCGGCAATCTCACCGGCATCGCGCTGGTGTGGATTCTCGGCGGCATCGTGGCACTGTTCGGCGCGTTGTCGATCGCGGAACTGGCAGCCATGTATCCCGCTGCGGGTGGCCCTTATGTGTATCTGCGTGAAGCCTACGGACGGCCGCTGGCGTTCCTGTTCGGCTGGATGTTCCTGTTGACCCAACCGATTTCGTGGGCGGCGCAGGCGTTGATGTTTTCCGAGTACCTGGGATTCTTCGTGCCGATTCCGGAGTTCACCCAGCACCTGGTGGCGGCGGCGCTGATCGTGCTGGTCGCCGCGGCCAATTACCGTTCGGTGAACCTCGGCGCTGCGATCCAGAACCTGTCGACCGCTGCCAAGGTGCTGGCGATTGTGGGGTTGTCGGCGACGATCTTCTTCCTCGCGCCGGGTGGCGAGCACAATCCGCTTAACGCCGAGCCAATGGGCGCGGCGAAATGGTCGGGGATAGGCATCGGCCTGATCGCGGCGTTGTGGGCCTACGATGGCTGGGAAAACCTGACCACGCTGTCGGGCGAGGTGAAGAACCCGGGCCGCAATTTGCCGATTGCGCTGATTGGTGGCGTCATCCTGGTGATGGTGGTTTACCTGCTGATCAACGTCGCCTACCTGCGCGCCTTGCCGTTGCCCGAACTGGCGGCCTCGAAGTCCGTGGCTACCGACGCCGCCTCGGTGGTGCTGGGCCGCATCGGGGTCTCGCTGGTCGGCGCGCTGGTGATGCTGTCGGTGTTCGGCACGCTCAACGGCAGCATCCTATCGACCCCGCGGGTGTTTTTCGCAATGGCCGAGGATGGCCTCTTCTTCCGCACCGTCGGCAAGATCCATCCGAAATACGAAACGCCTTACGTCGCGATCGCATTCATCGTCGTGATCGCGGTAGTGTACGTGCTGCTGCGTGATTTCATGCAGCTTGCAGAAGCCTACGTGCTGGGCATCTGGCCCTTCCTGGCGTTGTGCGTGATCGGCCTGTTCATCCTGCGCAGCAAGCGGCCGGCCGTTCCGCGTCCGTATCGCACGCTCGGCTATCCGGTGATTCCCGCGCTGTTCGTGCTGGCGACCTTCGTGGTAGTCGCCAACGCGTTGTACGCGCAGTTCTGGTCGACCATCGCCAGCATCCTGATCACGCTGGTCGGCTTGCCGCTGTATTACCTGTGGATGTGGCGGCAGCGGAGGCATGGCCACGCTGTGTGACGCTCCGGCGGTGGCGTACAGCTCGAACCACAGAACATCGGAGGGAGGCATGAAACGATTGTCGTTGTTCCTATGCGCGTTGGCGTTCGTGGTGGCGCCACCCGCCATGGCCTCGGAAGGTCCGGGGGTGCCCGGTCCCGTCGCCCTGGACGTGAGCCTGCCCGATCCCGGCCAGAAAATCCTCTACGTACATGAAACGATGCCTGTCCAGCCCGGGTCGTTGACGCTGTACTACCCGAAGTGGATCCCCGGCGACCATTCGCCGGATGGCCCCATCAACGACATCATGGGCCTGGAGTTTTCCGCGAACGGAAAGCGCATCGCGTGGCAACGCGACGAACTCGACCGCTTCACGTTCCATTTGACGGTGCCGCAAGGCGTGCACCAGCTCGACATCAGCTTCCAGTTTCCGTCGCGCGATCGCGTGACCGACCACCTGATCGACCTCACCTGGGACCACGTCTCGCTGTATCGCGCAGGATTTCCGACCAAGGACCAGATGTTCAAACCGTCGCTGTCGGTCCCCGCCGACTGGCACTACGGCACCGCGCTGCAGACCGACGAGCGCGAAGGCCAGCGCATCGACTTCAAGCCGGTGCCATTCAACACGCTGGTTGATTCGCCGGTGATCGCGGGCAAGTATTTCCGCGAAATCGACCTGACACCCAAGGGTTCGTCGGTGCATCGCTACCTCGACATGGTGGGCGACAGCGCAGCAGCGGTCGCGATCTCGGATCAGCAACGCGCGGGTTTCCATCACCTGATCGAACAGGCACAGGCGCTGTTCCAGTCGCATCATTACGACAGCTACCACCTGTTGCTGACGTTGAGCGACCACACCGCCAAGGGTGGACTCGAGCATCATCAGTCGAGCGACGACAAGGCGCGCGGCGGTTCGAGGATGTTCGCCGACCCCGCGCATTTCATGCTCGACGGTTCCCTGCTGCCGCACGAATACACGCATTCTTGGAACGGCAAGTTCATGCGCCCGGTGGGGCTGTGGCGGGCCGATTTCGAACAGCCCGAAAAGCCCAGGCTGCTGTGGGTGTACGAAGGGCTGACGGTGTACCTCGGCGACACCTTGGCCGCACGCAGCGGCCTGTGGTCGCCCGAAACCTGGCGCGACGCGTTGGCGTACCGTGCCGCCGTGATGGCGCACCGCACCGGCCGTGAATGGCGTCCGCTCGTCGACACCACCATCGCGGTGGATTACGGCGCGCCCGAAGCGTGGGCCAGTTGGCGTCGCCAGAACGATTTCTATCGGGAGGGCGAGCTGTTGTGGCTGGCCGTGGACATGAAGATCCGCGACCTGAGTCGCGGCACGCGCGACATCGATGATTTCGCAAGCGCCTTCTTCGGCATCGATAACGGCAGTTTCGTCACCCGCACCTACGATTTCGACGATGTCGTGAAGGCGCTCGGCAAAATCCAGCCGTACGATTGGGCAACGTTCCTGCATGACTGGGTAAACGGCACGGGCGACCAGGTGCCGCTGCTGTCCGGCATCGAGGCCAGCGGCTGGGAACTGGTCTACACCGACAAACCGTCAGCCTACGAAAGCGCGCTGGAAAACGTCGGAATGGGCGAACTGGAAGGCCACGGCATCAACGCGATGTTCTCCATCGGCATGTTCCTTTCCACGGATGGCCGGGTCGAGGACGTGTTGTGGCAGGGACCGTCGTTCAAGGCGGGGCTTGCGCCCGGCATGAAGCTCGTTTCCATCGACGGCCATGCCTGGAGCGCGCAGGTGCTGCACGATGCGATCGCGGCGGCGCAGAAGAACGAACAGGCGCTGAAGATACAGGCGCGCAGCGATGGCGCTGTCAAGACCTACACAGTGGACTACCACGACGGACTCAAGTACCCGCACCTCGTGCGCGAGCAAGGCAAGCCCGATTACCTGAAGGCATTGCTGGCGCCGAAACCGGTCGGGGGTGGCGCATGAAAACGTCCGGGTATCGGTTTTCACCGTCCTCCGGGGACTCCGCGCGGATTCATCGCGGGCCGAACACGGGATCCGTGCCGATCTCGGGGCTGGCACAGCAAAGCAACACGGATCCCGGCGTCCGCGCGGATGACGATCGAGATCAAGGATTCCTTCCCGCGTTCCGATGTGCCGCGTTGCTGGCGTTGATGTTCTCGCTCGCACTACCCGCGCTCGGCCGGGCGTCCGGAATTCCACCCGTCGATCCGGGCAACAGCGACCTGGGGGCGGTGATCGAACTCGTCACGGCCGGGCAATTCGGGGCCGCCGATGCACGCATCGCCGCGGCGCTGAAGCAGGCGGATCTGTCGCCCGGGGCGCGACGCGCGTTCGAATTCCAGCGCGAGCGCATGCAACGCATGCGCAAGGATTTCAGCCTGACCGCCGATCAGGTCAAGGCGAAGGTGCGCAAGCAGATTCCTGGTCTCACCGATGCCGAATTCGAGGATTGGGACGCGCACCATTTGTTCGAACACATGGCGATCGACGGCCAGCGGCTGTACTTCAACCGTTCGCCTTCCAACCTGTTCCACTTGAGTGCCGCCGCGGTAGCGCGACGCACTGCGCAACCCGGGTTCGTCGGCAGCGGCCTACCGAAGGAAGTCAACGACAACTACATCGATTACGACCGCAAGGTCATCGAGCAGGCGAAGGTCACCGGCCAAACCAGCGTGCTGCCGCAGCGGGTGCGGGTGACGCAGACCCTCACCGTGGATACCGACGCCGTTCCGGCCGGCAAGACCGTGCGCGCGTGGATTCCGTATCCGCGTGCCGACATGGGGCAGCAGGAAGACATCGTGTTTCTTTCCAGCCAGCCGACCGTACATCAAATCGCGCCGGAGTCGGCGCTGCAACGCACCGTGTACCTGGAGCAGACCGCACAAGCCGGCAAGCCGACGGTATTCAAGATCACCTACGAGGTCACGCTGTACGCGCAATACCACGCGATCGATCCGTCCAAGGTGATGCCGGAGAAGATCACGCCGGAACTTGCACCGTACGTGGCCGAGCGCGCGCCGCACGTGGTGTTCACCGAGCCGCTGCGGGTGTTCTCGAAGCAGGTGGTCGGCGACGCGACCGATCCCTATGAGATCGCCCGACGCATCTACGCCGCCGTGGACGCGATTCCATGGGCCGGCGCGCGCGAATACTCCACCATTCCGGATATCAGCGCCTACACCCTGCACGCCGGCCACGGTGACTGTGGCGAGCAGACCCTGCTTCTGGTCACGTTGATGCGGATGAACGGCATTCCGGCGCGTTGGCAATCGGGGTGGACCTTCACCAAGGGCGACTACAACAACATCCATGACTGGGCGGAAATCCATCTCGCGCCGTACGGATGGGTTCCGGTGGACGTGACCTATGGACGGCTCGCTTCCGATGATCCGGCACTGGAATGGTTCTACCTCGGCGGACTGGACAATTTCAGGATTGCCTTCAACGACGATTTTTCGCGCGATTTCGTCCCCGCCAAGCAGCACTTCCGCTCCGACACCGTCGACTCGCAACGCGGCGAAGTCGAATGGGACGGCGGGAATCTCTACTACGACAAGTGGGACTACCACTTCGACTGGAAGATCCTGCCAGCCATCAGCGGCTGAAGGCACCGCCGGATGCCGCGCTTGAGTCAACGACCCGATGAGTGGTTCTCGTGCCCGGACTCGCTCGAAGCGGCGGCCGGTACGCCGGCCATGCCTGCCCGCCTGTCGCGTTCCAGTGCAGCGCGCGCCAGCAGCATCAAGGAGATCGGCGTGGTCACGCTGACGCACACGCCGACCAGGACGACGTGCAGCGCCGGCTGGCCCTTGCCAGCCCAGAAGAACACGATCGTTCCGGCGAGCACCAGGTACATGCCGAGCGTGGTGCCGAGCGTCGGCGCGTGCACGCGCCGGTAGAAGGTGTCCAGCCTCAGCAGGCCGGCTGAACCGATGCATGCCAGCAGCGCCCCGGCGAACACCAGGATGGCCGTCGCCAGCGCGATCCAGGGTGGTAAAGCCGCGAGCGCATTCATTCGATCACCTCGCCCCGCAGCAGGAATTTCGCGAACGCCGCCGTGGCCGCGAAACCGAGCAGTGCGATGATCAATGCGGCTTCGACATACAGGATGCTGCCGGTGCGGATGCCGATGGTCAGCAACAGCAGCATGCCGTCGATGTACAACGCATCCAGTGCCAGCACCCGGTCTTGCGCGCGCGGGCCGCGCACCATCCGGATGATGGCCATCCCCATGCCCAGCAACAGCAGGAATTGGGAAACGACGAGGACGGTGGTCGCGAGGCTCGGGATCATTGGAAGATCCTGAGCAGCGGCTGCTCGTAGCGGCGCTTGATGTTGGCGATCCAGATGGATTCATCGACGAGGTCGAACACGTGGATCACCAGCACGCGGCGCCCCGAATCGTGGCTGACCCAGACCGTGCCCGGGGTTGCGGTGATGATGCATGCCAGCAACGCCAGTGCATGCGGACTGGTGATTTCCAATGGGATTGAAACGAACCCCGAAGTGACGCGCAGCTCGGGCGAGACGAGCGCCTTCGCCACCGCGATATTGGAACGGATGATGTCGCCGAATACCTGCGCGAGCAGCAAGAGCAGGATTCCGAGGCTGCGCACGCGCACCCGCGGCAAGTCCAGTTTGCCGAGCGCCCAGGACAGCACGAGCGCCAGGACGATGCCAGGCACGATCGTCGACGCGGCGAGGCTTTGCTGCAGCAACAGCCACGCCACCAGCAGCCACAGGGCGACCCACGGGTGTGGTAACCAGCGTGTCATGGCTGGCCCTCCGCCGCCTGGCCCATCACCGCGTGGATATAGCGCTCGGGCGCATGGATTTGGCGTGCGGTCGCCGCAAGGTAACCCCAGGGTGCGGCGACCACGAAGGTGAGCACGAGGCAGATGCCCAGAAGCCCGACCACCGAGATTGTCTCGCCCGCCTCGACGCGCGGAAATTCCCAGTCGGCATCGGCCCAGAAAACCTGGATGCCGGCGCGCGCCATCGCGATCACCGTGCAGAGGCCCGCGGCAATCGCCAGCGCGAACAGCAGCGTGGCGCCGGGCCCCCCGCCCAGCATCGGTGCCAGCATCGCGAACTTCGCGATGAAACCGGAGAGCGGCGGCAGTCCCGCCAGCAGCAATCCGCAGGCGAGGAAGCAGGCGGCGAGGATCACGACGGGCGCCGGACTCGTCACCCGCCGTTCGTCCTCGGCGGCGAACAAGGCATCGACGGCCGGATCGTAGGATTCCAGTTGCGCTGCTCCTTCGGCTACCTCGCGCGGCGCCACCAGGCCGGCCAGCAGGAAGAGCGCGGCGATCCCGAGCACCGAAATCACGAGGTACGCCAGCGCGCCCGCTGTCACGGCCGGACTGTGCAGCGCAATCGCCCCCAGCAGTGTGCCCGACGACACCAGCACGCAGTACGCGGCGAGCTTGCCGACTTCGCGCGCGCCCAGCATGCCGATGCTGCCCACCACCAGCGTGGTGATCCCGAGCGCAAGCAGCCACTCGCTGCCGAAATGCGCGGACGACGCGCCGGCATCGGCGCCGAACAACAGCAGGCTCAGGCGCAGGATCACGTAGATGCCGAGCTTGGTCATCGCCGCGAACAGCGCGGCGACAGGCGGGATGGCGGCCGAGTACGTGCGCGGCAGCCAGAAACCCACCGGCCACACCGCCGCCTTGATCAGGAAGGCGAGCCCGAGCAATGCCGCGCCCGCGTGCATCAGCGCAAGCGGCGTGCCGGTGAGGCCGGGAACCAGGTGCGCCAGCACCGCCATGTTCAAGGTGCCGGTGACGCCGAAGATCAGGCCCACGCCGACCAGGAACAGCATCGAGGCGGTCAAATTGATCGCGATGTAGTGCAGGCCGGCCCCGACCCGGCGCGCGCCGGAGCCGTGCAACGCCAGTCCGTAGGACGCGGCCAGCAGCACCTCGAAAAACACGAACAGGTTGAACAGGTCGCCGGTCAGGAACGCGCCGTTGTAGCCGACCAGCAGCAACTGCACGAGCGGCTGGAAATGCGGACCCATGCGCTGCCAGCGTCCGAGCGCGTACGGCAACACCGCGAGCGCCAGTACCGCGGTGAGCAGCAGCATCAGCGCCGACAACCGGTCGACCACCAGCACGATCGCGAGCGTCGCCGGCCAGCTCCCGAGGTTGTACACCAGCGTCGTCCCTTCGCTATCCGGCGCCGATGCCGACACCATCAGCGCCGCGGCTAGGGCGACCAGCGCGGAGCACGACAGGAAGCTCAGACCGGTGCGCAGGTGCCGCGAGCGGGTGCCGAGCAGGATCTGGACGGCAGCGACCGCGAGCGGAATCAGGATCGGTGCGATCGCGAGCGAGGCATTCATGGCGTGCCGTCCTCGCCATCGACGTGGTCGTTGCCGGCGAGACCGCGCGACGTCAGCAGCACCACCAGGAACAATGCAGTGGTCGCGAAGCCGATCACGATCGCCGTCAGCACCAGAGCCTGGGGCAGCGGATCGGCATAGCGGGAAAGATCGGTGGCACCGCCGGCGAGCACCGGGTCCGCACCGACCCGCACGCCACCGATCGAGAAGATGAAGAGGTTCACCGCGTAGGAAATCAGCGTCAGGCCGATGATCACCTGGAAGGTGCGCGGCCGCAGCAGCAGCCACACGCCCGAACCCGCGAGCGCGCCGATAGCGATTGCCAGCACGAATTCCATCAGGTCCCGGCTCCTCCGGCGTCGCGACCCGCGTCGGGAACATGGATCACGCGTCGCAACGATTGGTGCGCCAGCACCACCAGGATCAGCGCGCTGGCGCCGGACACGACTGCGAAGACGCCGAGGTCGAACAGCAGCGCGCTGTTGAACGGAACGTTGCCGAGCACCGGGAGGGTCCAATGCCCGTGGTGCGAGGTGAGGAACGGTTCGCCGAGTACGACCGCCGCCACCCCGGTGGCGATCGCCAGCAGCAATCCCGCGCCGATCCACCGCACCGGCGCGACCTTGAGACGCGCTTCCACCCGGCGCGCACCGGCGGCCATGTACAACACGATCAGTGCCATCGTCACGGTAATGCCGGCGACGAATCCGCCGCCCGGCAGGTCGTGGCCGCGCAGGAACAAGTGCAGCGCGAACAATGTGATCAACGGTGCGACCAGCAGGATCAGCAACCCGGGGATGGCCAGTTGATCGGCCAATGCGGTCCTCTCACGTCCGACCTGGACTTCATCATGCACCGGTGCTTCGTCGCGCTTGCGTGGAGTACCGATGCTCTCGACCGCCGGCCGGAACCGCCACAGCAGCGCGAACACCGCCAGCGCCACGATGGCCAGCACGGTGATTTCGCCCAGCGTGTCCAGCGCGCGGAAGTCCACCAGGATGACGTTGACCACGTTGCGTCCGCCGCCGCCCGGCAAGGCCTGTTCGAGAAAGAAGCGCGATGCGGTATCGGCGACCAGGTGATTCATCACCGTGTACGCCAGGACGGCGATGCCCAGGCCGACGCCGGACGCAACGACCGCGTCGCGGATGCGACGGTAGCGCGCGATGCGGCTCAGCGGCGCCAGTCCCGGAATGCGCTTGGGCAGCCAGCGCAGTCCCAGCAGCAGCAATACGGTCGTGACCGATTCGACCACCAGTTGCGTTACCGCGAGGTCGGGCGCCGACAGCCACACGAAGGTGATGCACACCACGAGGCCCGTCCCGGCAGTGAGGATCAGGGCCGCCATGCGATGGAACTTGGCCTGGGTGGCTGCGCCGATCGCGCACGCCACGCCCAGCAGCCACAGCAATGCGAACGCCGGGTCGACGTGCATGCCGTGCGCTGCCACCGGCGCCGGCAACGGCTGCACCGCCAGCAAGCCGAGGACGCCCGCCAGCAGCACGATCAGCAGCAATTGCACCTGCAGCTTGCGGCCCGGAAAGATCTTTGCCTGCAAGGCGGGCAGGGTGACCGTCAGGAACGCAAGCCCCCGTTCGAACCAGCCCATGGCCTGGATCCAGCCGATCAGCGGCGTGCTGTCGCGCGCGGCGATGCGCCGTCGCGCCAGGAAATACAATGCGCATCCCGCCGCGAACGCGACCACGCTCATCAGCATTGGCATCGTCAGGCCATGCCAGACCGCGAGATCGTACGCGGGCAATTGCGGACCCAGTACCGAAGCCGCGGCCGCGCGCAGGATCGGACCGACCGCCCACGCCGGGAAAATCCCGACCGCAAGACACGCCAGCGCCAGCAACCCGATCGGAAAGCGCATCCAGAGCGGCGGCTCATGCGGCTTGCGGGGAAGGTCGTGCTTGAGCGGGCCGAAGAACGCGCCGCCCACCAGCCGCAGCGAATAGGTTACGCCGAGCGCAGCCGCGGCAACCGCGACCACCACCGTCAACGTGTCCAGCGCCAGGCCGTGGTTGGCACCGAGTGCCACCGCGAAAAACATTTCCTTGGACAGGAATCCGTTGAGCAACGGAACGCCGGCCATCGCCGCCCCGGCAATCACGGCCAAGGTCGCGGTGATCGGCATCACGTGGCGCAGGCCACCCAGCCACCGCAAATCGCGGGTGCCGGTTTCGTGGTCCACCGCACCCGCGGCCATGAACAACGAGGCCTTGAAGGTGGCATGGTTGACGGTGTGGAAGATCGCCGCCACCACGCCCAGGGTGCTGCCGAGCCCGGCCAGCATCGTGATCAGACCGAGGTGGCTGATCGTGGAATACGCCAGCACCGCTTTCATGTCGTGCTGGAACGTAGCGGCCCAGGCGCCGACCAGCATCGTCGCGAGCCCGACCCCGCCCACGATCCAGAACCACGGCTCCGTGCCCGCCAGCACCGGCCAGAACCGCAGCAGCAGGAACACACCGGCCTTCACCATCGTTGCAGAGTGCAAATACGCCGACACCGGCGTGGGCGCCGACATCGCCTGCGGCAGCCAGAAATGGAACGGCACGTGCGCGCTCTTGGTGAACGCGCCCAGCAGGATCAACAGCAGCGCCGGCAGATACAGC
>DASSNH010000037.1:0-9516 GCA_035701405.1 Rhodanobacteraceae bacterium | reverse complement strand
AAGTGAAATTTGTTGGACTGGAACGAAGCCGTAGATGACCCTCCTCTCCCATGCCGAAACCGTCGCCCTGGCCTTGAGCTTCAAGGTCTCGCTGGTGGGCGTCGTATGCTCGCTGCCGGTCGCGATCGGGTGTGCCTGGCTGCTCTCACGCAAGCGCTTCTTTGGGAAACCGCTGTTCGAGGGGCTGCTGTTGCTGCCGTTGATCCTGCCGCCGGTGGTGACCGGCTACGTGTTGCTGATCGTGTTCGGCCACCATGGTGCGATCGGCCGGCTGCTCGATGCGGCGGGCCTGTCGATCGCATTCCGCTGGACCGGCGCGGCCCTGGCCGCTGCGGTGATGGCGTTCCCGTTGCTGGTGGTGGCGCTGCGCAACGCCTTCGAATCGGTGGACCCGAAGCTCGAGCACGCCGCGGCGACTCTCGGCGCGGGTTCCTGGCGGATCTTCTTCGGCATCACCCTGCCGCTGTCGCTGCGCGGGCTGGTCGCCGGGCTGGCGCTGGCGTTCGCCCGCGCGTTCGGTGAGTTCGGCGCCACGATCACCTTCGTGTCATCGATCCCGGGTCAGACACGCACCCTTCCGATCGCGTTGTACGAACTGGTTTCCACGCCCGGCGGCGAGCGCGGCGCGCTGCGCCTGACGCTGGTCGCGGTGGTCATCGCGCTGCTTGCGGGACTCATCGCCGCCTTGATGCTGCTGCGCGGCTCGCGCAACGGCGGCGCCGAGGCATGATCGACCTCGACATCCACCTGCAGCGCGGCGAGTTCCTTCTGGACCTCGCGTTGGCGTCGCCCGCGCGCGCGCTGGCATTGTTCGGGCACTCGGGCTGCGGCAAGACCACGACGCTGCTGGCCATCGCGGGCCTGCTCCGCCCGCGGCAAGGCCGCATCGCACTGGATGGCGACGTGCTGTTCGACAGCCATGCCGGCGTGGACCTCCCGCCCCCGCAACGCGGGCTCGGCGTGGTGTTCCAGGAGGCGCGGCTGTTTCCGCATCTTTCCGTGCGCGACAACCTCCGCTACGGCATGCCGCGAAGCACCACGGCGAGGCCATTCGACGACGTGGTGCAATTGCTGGGGCTGTCCACGTTGCTCAAACGCAGGCCCGGACAGTTGTCCGGCGGCCAGACCCGGCGCGTAGCGATCGGGCGCGCCCTGCTGCGCCAGCCGCAAGCCCTGCTGCTGGACGAACCGCTCGCGAACCTGCACCGTGAGGCCCGCGCGGAAGTGCTCGACCACCTGCGCCGCCTGAAGCAGGAATTCGCGCTGACCACGATCCTCGTGAGCCACCAGTACGACGAAGTCGCGGCGCTCGCCGATGGCGTCGCGCGAATCGGCGACGGGCGGCTTTCGGCGCTCGAGGACATCGACGCGTTCATGGCGTCGGCACCGGCGCCGGCAGGCGCCACACTCGTGCGCCGCCCGTGCGCGACGCGCTAAAGTAGCCGTCGCAGCCTCGCCCCTGGAGGAGCCGGTCGATGATCCAGTCTCTTTCGCGTCTCAGCGCACGCCGCTTCGCCGCGCCGGCAGTGATGGCCGCCGCGCTCGCGCTGTCCGGCTGCTCGGGTCTCGGGACGAAACTGCAGCCGCCGACCGCGGGCATCCAGCAATTGACCGTGCAATCGGACGGCACCTGGGTCGCGGTGGTGCGCTTCCAGAACTACAGCTACGACACCGGCATGCATGTGTACGCGATCGATGCGACCCTCGAGCTCGATGGCAAGCCCGCCGGGCACATCGGCTTTTCGCCGGGTCTCGACATTCCCGCGATGGACGCGGATACCGCCACTGCGACCTTCCGTCCCGACGCTGACGGCGCCGCGGCACTCACGGCGGGCAAGTCGAGCGCCGTCGCCTACCAGCTCAAGGGAACGCTTTCGGCCGGCAAGTCGCCGCGCGGCTCGCCGCAGTCGTTCAAGCTGGACGGCAAGGGTTTCATGTCGCCGGTGCCAGGGGTGTCGAACATCTGGCGGTAGCGGGCCCGGTGTCTTCGTGCACACGACAAGGGCCGACGATGTCCGCCCCGCACTGCTCGCGGGTGGGCATCGCCCGCCGCGGCGTGTCATGGGCTATCGTGCACCATCGCCATTGACCACTGCCGGAAAAACGAATGACAACGAACTACACCGCACCGCTCGCCGACATCCATTTCGACCTGTTCGACCTGCTGGAGGTGGAAAAGCTGTTCGCGCGGCTGCCGGGCTGCGGCGAGTTGACCCGTGAAACGGTCGATGCGGTGCTGGACGAAGCCGCGAAGTTCTCGGAAGCGGTGCTGGCGCCGCTCAACGAGGTCGGTGACCGGCAAGGCTGCAGCTACGACCGCGCCACGGGCGAGGTCACGACGCCCGACGGGTTCAAGCGCGCCTACGAGCAATATGTCGAGGGTGGCTGGGCCGGATTGACCGCGCCCGAAGCGGCGGGCGGGCAAGGCATCCCCGAAGCCGTCGGCGCACCGGTCAAGGAGATGATCGATTCGGCGAACCTGGCCTGGGGCACCTATCCGCTGCTCTCGCACGGCGCCACCGAGGCCTTGCGGGTGCACGGCGAGGACTGGCAGAAGCAAGCCTTCCTCACGCGGATCGCGTCGGGCGAGTGGACCGGCACGATGTGCCTCACCGAGGCACACTGCGGCACCGATCTCGGCCTCCTGAAGACCCGCGCGGAGCCAAACGACGACGGCAGCCACGCGATCACCGGCACCAAGATCTTCATCACCGCCGGCGAACACGATTTCACCGACAACATCGTGCACCTGGTGCTGGCGCGGCTGCCGGACGCGCCCAAGGGCGTCAAGGGTATTTCGCTGTTCATCGTGCCGAAGATGAAGGTCGGCAAGGACGGTGCGATGGGAGAACGCAACGCCGTGCGCTGCGGCGGCATCGAACACAAGATGGGCCTCAAGGGTTCGGCCACCTGCGTGATCAACTTCGAGGGCGCGCAGGGCTGGCTGATCGGCGAAGCCAACCGTGGCCTCAATGCGATGTTCACCATGATGAATACCGCACGGCTCGCCGTTGGACTGCAGGGGCTCGCGGTTGCCGAGCGCGCGTACCAGAATGCGCTTTCCTACGCGCGCGAGCGCCTGCAAATGCGCGCGCTGTCCGGCGCGAAGTTCCCGGACAAGCCGGCCGATCCCCTGATCGTGCACGGCGACATCCGCCGGATGCTGCTGACCCAGAAATCATTGATCGAAGGCGGCCGCGCGCTGGGCCTGTATGCCGCGACGCTGGTCGACATCCAGCATCGCTCGCAAGACGAATCCGAAGCCAGGCGCGCCGAGGCGCTGGTGTCGTTCCTGACGCCGATCGTCAAGGCGCTGTTGACCGAAAACGGCAACGAATGCGCGAACCTCGCGCTGCAGATCTACGGCGGCCACGGCTACATCGCCGATAACGGCATGGAACAGTACGCGCGCGACGCGCGCATCACGACGATCTACGAGGGCACCACCCAGATCCAGGCACTGGATCTCCTGGGCCGCAAGATCGTGCAACTGCGCGGCGAAGGCCTGCGGTTGTTCCTCGAACAGGTCGGCGCGTTCTGTGCGCAACACGCCGACGCCGCCGTGCTGAAGGAATTCGTTTCGAAGCTGTCGGCGCTGGCCAGGGAATGGGCCGACGTCACGCAGAGACTCGGCCAGGGCGCGGCATCGAACCCCGAGGAGGTCGGTGCGGCGGCGGTCGACTACCTCATGTATTCGGGCTACGCCGCGCTTGCCTATGCTTGGGCGCGCAGCGTGGCCGCCGCCCGCGCATCGAACCAGAGCGACGACTTCAAGCAAGCCAAGCTGCTGACCGCGCGCTTCTACTTCGCACGCATCCTGCCGCGTACCCGCGCGCATTTCGCCGCGATGCGGGCCGGCGCGGACACCTTGTTCGCGATGCCGGATGCGTTGTTCGGGTCGGCTTCCTAGCCACGCGCCGTGTCGGCAATCCGAAAACCCGCACGGGATATCCGCCCCGCCACGTCAGAAGACAAGGACTTCATCCTGTCGCTGGTCCCGCGTTTCGTCACCTTCGACCTGCCCCGGGGCCGGCGCAAGCGCGACGTGATGGCCGCGCTTCGCGCCGACCTCGAACACGCGCTGCGCGAGAAGCCGGCCAAGGACCACTTCTTCATCGGCGTCGGCGCGGACGGCGATTCGGTCGGCTTCCTGCACCTGCAGGTCCAGCGCGATTTCTTTTCCAGCGAACGCACCTGCCACGTTTCGGATATAGCGGTGGCGGCCGGACATGAGGGCCGCGGCATTGGTCGCACGCTGCTCGAGCATTCGCAGCGATGGGCAAAGCAACACCGCTGCAAACTCCTGACGCTCTCCGTCTTCCCCGGCAATGCGCGCGCACGCGCGCTTTATGAAAGCGCCGGCTTTGCGCCGGACCTGCTGCGCATGATCAAGCGGGTGAGGGAACCTTAGCCGCCGGCGCCCGGCGCGGGCGCAGCGGCCCTCTGAATTTGTGCTAGGCTCCAGCCTCCAGCCCCGGCTGAGCCGCCGATCATGGCAAGCCCGGACCGGGTGAAGGTTTCCGGTTGCATGTTCGGCGGGGCGCTCCATGTCCGAGTCGTCGTTCGATGCCGGTCGCGTCTATCGCGCCTTCATCAGCTACAGCCATGTCGATGAGCTGTGGGCGGACTGGTTGCACAAGGAACTCGAATCCTGGCGCGTACCGTCCCGCCTGGTCGGCACGCAAGCCGCCTACGGCGTGATTCCACGCCGCCTCGCGCCGATCTTCCGCGACCGCGATGAGCTCGCCAGCGCCACCGACCTCAATCGGACGGTCAACGCGGCATTGGCCAAGTCCGAGACCCTGATCGTTATCTGCTCACCGGACGCGGCCCGATCCCGCTGGGTCAACGAGGAAGTGCTGGCATTCAAGCGGATGGACCGCGAAGAGCGGATCTTGTGCCTGATCGTCGGCGGCGAGCCGTTCGCCAGCGAAAAGCCGGGCCGCGAGGCGGAAGAGTGCTTCTGTCCGGCACTGCGCTTCATGCTCGATGCCAGCGGCAAGCCAACCGGCGAGCGCACCGAACCCATCGCCGCAGATGCACGCCCCGGTGTGGACAGCAAGGCAACGGCGAAATTGCGGCTGATAGCGGGGATGCTGGGGGTCGGCTTCGATACGCTGGTCCAACGCGAAGCGCATCGCCGCCACCGCCGGATGCTGGCCATCACGCTCGCGTCGATCCTCGGGATGGCGATCGCCGCCGTCCTCTCGATAACGGCTTACGTTGCCCGCAACGAAGCCCGGCAACGCCAGGCACAGACCGAGCAAGCGCTGAATTTCATGCTCGGCGACCTGTACGACAAGCTCGAAGGCACGGGCCGGCTTGATCTGATGGCTTCGGTGACCGACAAGGCCATGGCACTGTTCGCCGCCAGCAAACCAGGCTCGTTGAGCGACCTCGAACTCACCCAACAATCGCGGGCACTGGTACAGATCGGGCAAATTCGCATCGGCGAAGGACGCTACGGGGCGGCAATGGAAGCCTTCGAACAAGCCGAACGTCGCAGTTCCGAATTGACCGCGCGCCACGCCGACAACGGCCGTTTCCTGTACGACCGCGCCCAAGCCGAATTCGGAATCGGTTCGCTCTATTGGCAGCAACGCAAGCTCGAGGCGGCCAACACATGGTTGACCCGGTACCGCGATTCCACCTTGGCATTGCTCAAGCTCGATCCCCGCAACGACCGTTGGCGACTCGAAACGACCTACGGCGAACACAACCTGGCCGCCTTGGCGTTGGATCGCGGCGACCTGGTCGCCGCACAACGGGGTTTCGGCGCCGAGCTGGCGACTCAACGCGCCTTGATGCGCGAACAGCCCAGCAATCCGCAGCTGGTTGCAGACGTCGCCGACACCATTTCGTGGCTCGGAAAATTGGCCGGACTGCGTGGTGATCTCACCGACGCCCAGCGCCTGTTCAGCGAACAGGCGCGTCAACTTGCGGACCTGCACAGCCGCCACCCGGAGGATTTTCGCTGGCTGTACGAATGGGCCCAGGCGCAGGAGGTCCTTGCTGCATCACTCAGCGCCATTGGCCAGCAAGAGGAAAGCTCGCGCATCCTCGCCAAAGCAATCGATGCCAACCGGACGTTGACAACACATGACCCAAAGAATATTCCGTGGCAGATCTCCTTGGCCAGCGCCCAGATTCGAAACGCCTCTTACGTCTACGCTGCGGGCCATACCGAACAGGCTGCAAGACTGTTGTCCGAACCGATGGGGCGCCTGCAGAACCTCGGACCGTCGACGCCGGCGCACAACAGGCAGGCAGTGCATGTGCTTAGCTCCGGCTGGTTGCTGAGCGCCCGACTAGCATGGCGCGGCGGCAATCTCCAAGCTGCCAGCGACGCAGCCACCCGGGCGCTCATGGAATCCCAGAACGAAACGGCAAACGACACGGTGGAAGCGGATGCCTTGGCTGACCAAGCCGATGCGCTAGTACTCCTGGGCATGCTGCAGCAAGCGCAGTCGCCCGGTACCCGTCCGCCTGCCTGGGCGCAGGCGCATGAGCTACTCGCCGCGCGTGCGGCCACCTCGCACAACTGGCGCGTGCTGGATCCATGGCTGCGCCTGTGCCTGCTGACCGGCGACGGCGCCCACGCACGAATTGCAATCGATCGCCTGAATGCCAGCGGGTATGTGCCGCTGGAACCCTGGCCCGCAACCGCCGGTCAGCCTGCTTCCGCAGCCACAGAAGGAGATCACGACCATGTTGACTGACAATTCAGGATGCCCGCTCGTTCCCACCGCAAAAATAACCGTAGGCAATTTGCAACAAAATGGCGACGGTATTTGTAACAACCCCGACTTCAGCTTAGCCAATAGTGCGGAGTGCGAGCCCAAAGTCTGCATGAAAGGAAACGGGCTTGACATCGAGATCACTGTCACAGGAGAGGTGGACCTTCAATTCGAAGTCGCCCCCACCGAACGCAAGGATAAGAAACGCCGCCCCGTTCCCATCAGCATCAGCTTCGAGGAAGAACCGGCAAGTAACGCCAACCAACAGGAAAAAAACTGCGACGAGGAGGCCGAACTGCTAGACCCGCTCGGTCTAAAGGCATTCCCGGATCGCCATTTCGTCTCGGTGAACGGCACCACAGTACTGGTCGTGAGGGACAAGTGCGCCGTGGAAGGCTGTTTCAAATTCACCTTGGCCATCCAGAAACCCGGTGTAAAAAAATCGATCATCATCGACCCCAAGATCCGCAACGTCCCGATGTAGTGGCGCCGCTTTTGGCCTCATCCTTGGTGGATTGCCTTGGCCACCACAGGAATGCGCCCGCCGCGGCTTGGAAAGGCAGGTCAGGCAACCGCTGCTGCCGCTCGCGGACAGCCTGCCCCTGCGTATCTCGCAAGGGCTGCCAGTCTCCAGTTGGTGCGATAATCGAGCGGGCGAAGCTTGGTGCCGATAGGCCAATCAGGGGAGGCAAGCGTGGGGATCGTTGCGCCGCTGGTCATCGGTGTCACCAGTCACCGCAATCTCGCGAATCGGGAAATCGAAGGCCTGCGCAGCGGCGTGCGTGCCTTCTTTTTGCAACTTCAACAGGATTTCCCCGGGTTACCGCTGGTCGTATTGTCGCCGCTCGCCGAAGGCGGCGACCAACTGGTCGCGCAGGAAGCCTTGGTCGCCGGCGCGCGCCTGGTCGCGCCATTCCCGATGCCGTGCGACGAATACGTGCGCGATTTCAGCGATCCTTCGGCGCGGGCGCAATTCGAATCGCTTCGTTCGAAGGCACAGGTGATCGAACTGCCGCTGCTGCCGGGAAACACCCGCGCGGACATCGCCGTGCGCGGCGCCGCGCGCAACCGCCAGTATGCGCAGGCGGGCGTGTTCACCGCCAGCCATTGCCACATCCTCCTGGCGATCTGGGACGGCCGTCCTTCGGATGCGCTTGGCGGCACCGCGCAGATCGTTCGATTCCACATGGACGGCATCCCGCCAGGCCTGGTCGAACGCCGTCATTCCAGGTTCGTCACGCTCGATACCGGCGACGAAAGCCTCCTGTATCACATCGCCTGCTCGCGCACGGACGGCCAAGGCGGGATTCAGGGGCCCATCCCACCATTGCAACCGTTGCAGTCGCGCTGGGTCACCGACCAGGGCGTAAGCGCGAGTGATGCGGGCATACCGCGCGAGTTCCGGCGGATGTTCATGAACATGCAGCAGTTCAATGCCGACGCCGAGCGGTACGCCGACGAATTCGGCGCCTCGAGCGCAGAAAGCCCGCGCATCGCGGCCACCGAAACCTTGTTCGCCGTCGCCGACCGGCTGGCAATCCATTTCCAGAAACGGGTTTTATCGGCAATGCGCGGCTTGTACGCGCTAGCCGTGCTGATGGGCTTCGCCTTCGTGTGCTACTCCGACCTGCCGAGTGGCGTGCCCTACATGGACGATGCGATCTACGTGTTCGTGGTGCTGTTCGCCGCCGGCGTGTGGCTGGCGTGGCTGGCGCAAAGGCGCGAATGGCATCGCAAGTACATCGACTACCGCGCGCTGGCGGAGGGGCTGCGCGTGCAAGGCTATTGGCAACGTGCCGGGATCGGCGCGGACGAATCCGGGGCCTTCGCACATGACAACTTCATGCAGAAGCAGGATGTCGAATTGGGGTGGATCCGCAACGTGATGCGCGCCGCCGCGGTGCGCGCGAGCATCACGCCGCCGCGGCGCGATGTAGCGGCGGTGGTCGCCGAATGGATCGGCGAAGAGGAGGGCGAAGGACAGCTTGCCTACTACGCACGCAAGGTCACGCAGCGCACCCGCGCCCACCGCGATACCCAGCTTCTCGCCCAGACCCTGCTTGGCATCGTGATCGCCGCGAGCGTGTTCCTGGCGGCGTTCCATCCGTGGCTAGAACCGGACATCACGAGCGCCGTCGTCGCCTTGATGGGCGTGCTCGCGATCGTTGCCGCGGCGCGCGAATCCTACGCGTACCGCAAGGCCGACAAGGAATTGATCAAGCAGTACCAGTACATGTGCGGCATCTTCGCCAGCGCGCGCCGCCAACTGGACGCCGCGCAGGATCCGGACGTCCAGCGCGACATCTTGCACGCGCTGGGCGATGCGGCGCTTGCCGAGCACGCGGAATGGGCGCTGATGCACCGCGAACGGCCGCCGGAACACGGGAAGCTGTAAGGTTGTTGCAGGAACGGGGGCGCGGAGCGGGTGCCCGTTCGGCGTTCAATGCGGGCTACAGTGATCTTGCGAAGCTGGTCGCGGCCATGGGCCGCTCCTACAATACAGCCGCGGTCGAATCGTCACGGCTGCGGGCCGACCGCTCGCGGCTACGCGGGCACTTCGACAGCCGGCGCGTCGGGATCCTTGGTTGCCGCGAGGCGTGCTTCGGCGGCGGCGAGCATCGTCTGGTAACGCGGATCGTCGTGCAGGCACTCCAGGTCGGGGTCAGCCTTCGCATATCGCAGCAGCGGTCCGGTCATCGTTTCAAACAAAGGCTTGAGCATATCGAGCGCCGCTTCCCTATCCTTGAGATAGGCGCTCAGCGAACATGCGAAGTTGTAG
>DASSNH010000036.1:0-4318 GCA_035701405.1 Rhodanobacteraceae bacterium | reverse complement strand
CCAGTTCCCAGGCGGCATCCGCACATGGCCCAGGATGAATCCCAGGGCCATCAGCAGCAGCGTGATCAGCGCCGCGAACAGCATCGCCATCACCATCTTGGCGACGAGGTACGCACCGGGCGGCATCGGCAGCGCGCGCTTCAGGGTCAGCAGCCCCTGCTCGCGTTCCATCGCGACGACCACGCCGAAACCGAACAGCCCCGGCGCCATCACCCCGAACACGCTGTAGGTGGCGAGCATGTACTTCGCCGCATCGAAGCCGCGCTCGGAGCCCGCAAGCACGACTCCGAACAACAGGTAGAACATCGAGGGGAACAGGATCGTCGGCAGCGCGAACGAAGGCGTGCGCAGCAGGCGCAGGAATTCGTAGCGCGACTCCAGGAGATACGCGCGGAATGCGCGCGAGCGGGGCATGGCGATGGCTGTTTGCATCATGCGGCTCCCTTTCCGTCGCGGGTGATTTCGACAAAGGCTTCGGCGAGGCCGGCGCGCTGCACCTCGAGTTCGCGCAAGCCGGGATCGGCCGCGAGCAGGCGCCGGAGTACGGCTTCGGCCTGGGTGGTGGCGATTTCGAGGTGCTCGCCCTGGTGCGCCACAAGGTCGACCTCCGGCCACGCGCGCAGGGTTGCCGGCGGCAGGTTGCACATGCAGCGAATCCGCCGCTGCGCCACGTGCGCGCGGATGTCATCCACGCTGCCGGCAGCGACGATCCTGCCGTGCGCCAGCACCATCACGCGGTCGGCCAGCGCCTCGGCTTCTTCGAGGTAATGGGTGGTCAGCACGATCGAACAGCCGCCGGCGACCAGTTCGCGCAACGTCTTCCACATCACGGTGCGTGCGTCGAGGTCGAGGCCGACGGTCGGCTCGTCGAGGAACAGGATTTCCGGGTTGCCGCAGATCGCCAAGGCGAACTGCACGCGGCGCTTCTGGCCACCCGACAGCTTGCCGTAGCGGCGTCGCAACAAATCCTCCACCCCCGCAAGCCGTGCGATGTCGTGGAAGGCACGCGGCCGCGGGTAATAGCTCGCCGTCAGGCGGATCAACTCGCCGACTTGCAACGTGGATTGCAATGCCGCTTCCTGCAGCATCACCCCGATCCGGCGGCGCGCCTCCAGGCGCTGCGGGTCGAGGCCGAACAGGCGCGCCTCGCCGGCATCGGGTCGCTGCAAACCGAGCAGCAGCGATACCGCCGTGGTCTTGCCGGCGCCGTTCGGGCCGAGCAACGCCAGCAATTCGCCCGGATGCAGATCGAGGTCGACACCGTCCAGGGCCGTCGCCGCGCCATAGCGCTTCGCGGCTTGCGAGAGCGTGGCCGTGCAAGCGGACGCCTCGCCCGGGATCGCGGACGGGCTGGTAACAGGGACTGCAACAGTGATGGCGTGCATCGGGCTCCTCCTCGGGCATCCAGCTTGCCGGCCGCGCGCAGCACATGGCAGTCGCGCCCGTCAGCCTTCGCTTCTGACAGCCGTCATGAGGGGTTACGGAAACACGCCCGCGATGCTAGAATTGCAGGTCATTTTCTTTTTCGTTGAACCACTTACGGCGCCGCAGGGGCGCCGTGGCAGGAGGTCCCATGAAACCGATCGACATGCTGCGCGAGCTGCGCAACTACGGCGGCAAGATCCGCACCCGCGGCCTGGACGACGCCACCGTCGAGAAATTCGCGGCGGAAGATGCCGACCTGGCCGGTGCCATCGGCGACGCCCACGCGGCGTTCGCGGAATTGAAGTCGCGCCGCCCGGAAGTACTCGGTCTCGACGAGGACGCGCAATTGCACGCGCTGCAATCGGGCTTCGTGAATTTCTACCCGGACGACGCCGTCTGCCCGTTCGTCCCGCTGGCGGCGCGTGGCGCATGGATCGTGACCCTGAAGGGGGCGGTGCTCTACGACTGCGGGGGCTACGGCATGCTGGGCTTCGGCCACAATCCGCCCGCGGTGATGGAGGCGCTCGCCAAGCCGCAGGTGATGGCCAACGTGATGACGCCGAGCCTGGCGCAACAGGCCTTCACCGAGGCGCTGCGCAAGGAAATCGGCCACCGCAGCGGCAAGCATCCGTTCGCCAGGTTCATGTGCCTCAATTCGGGTTCCGAATCGGTGACCCTCGCCGCGCGGATCGCCGACGTCAACGCCAAGACCATGACCGATCCGGGCGCCAAGTATGCCGGCCGCACCATCAAGCGGCTGGTGGTCAAGGGCGCGTTCCACGGCCGCACTGAGCGCCCGGCGCTGTATTCGGATTCATCGCGCAAGGCCTACCAGGCGAATCTCGCGAGCTTCCGCGATGAACATTCCGTGATCGTGGTGCCGCCCTACGACGTGACCGCCTTGCGCGCCGCGTTCGACGAAGCCGAAAAGAACGGCTGGTTCATCGAGGCGATGTTCCTGGAACCCGTGATGGGCGAAGGCGACCCGGGCCGTGCCGTGACCCCGGAGTTCTACGCCGCCGCCCGCGAACTCACCGCGAAGCACGACTCGCTGCTGCTGGTCGATTCGATCCAGGCCGGCCTGCGCGCGCATGGCGTGCTGTCGATCGTCGACTACCCCGGCTTCGAGGACCTGCCGGCACCGGACATGGAGACCTACTCCAAGGCGCTCAACGGCGGACAGTTCCCGCTTTCCGTCGTGGCCGTGAACGAACGCGCCGCCGCGCTCTACCGGAAGGGCATCTACGGCAACACCATGACCGGCAATCCGCGCGCGCTGGACGTCGCCTGCACGGTGCTGGCGCAGGTGACCCCGGAGCTGCGTAATAACATTCGCGAGCGCGGTGTCGAGCTGGTGAAGAAGCTCGACGCGCTGAAGGACGAGCTCGGCGGGCTGATCACCAAGGTGCAGGGCACCGGCCTGTTGTTCTCCTGCGAGCTCAGCGCCCAGTTCAAGTGCTTCGGCGCCGGTTCGATCGAGGAGTACCTGCGCGAGCGCGGCGTCAACGTGATCCATGGCGGCGCCAATTCGCTGCGATTCACGCCGCACTTCGCGATCAACGAGGCCGAGGTGGACCTGCTGGTCGCGAATGTCCGCAAGGCCCTCAAGGAAGGGCCGCGCCAGCAGGCCGAGGCATCGCGCGCGGCCGCCTGACGCCGCCGACGTACCCTGCACAAAACGCCCGGCATCGCCGGGCGTTTTTTTGCGTAGGACACGCAAGCGGCCCGACGCAGCGTCAATCGGCGGACAGTGCCGCCATTACGCGGCTTCGTAGGTTGGGTTGATCCCGGACTTGGTCCGAGAGAAGCCCAACGACATCGAAAGCCACTCCTAAAAACCGTTGGGCTTCGCTGCGCTCAGCGCCAACCTACAAATGCGAATTTCGGTTGCGCCTGCGTAGGGCGGGCACCACCCGCCGAACCGCTGGATGCCCATTACGCCGCTTGCGCCTGGCGCCCTTCGAGCATGTGGATCAGCGTGCGGGTGAAGGCCGGGATGTCGTCCGGCTTGCGGCTGGTGATCAGGCTGCCGTCCACGATCACCTCCTGGTCGTCCCAGCGCGCGCCGGCGTTCTCGAGATCTACGCGCAACGACGGCCATGACGTCAGGTGCTTGCCCTTGGCGAGCCCCGCATCGATCAGCGTCCAGGGTCCGTGGCAGATGGCGGCGAGCGGACGCCCGCTGCGGCCGAACTCGCGGATGAATTCGATCGCCTCTTCATGCAGGCGCAACTTGTCCGGGTTCATAACGCCGCCGGGAAGCACCAGCGCGTCGTAATCGGCGGCGCGTGCATCGCCCAACGGCCGGTCCACTTCCACCGTCTCGCCCCACTCGCCGTGGTTCCAGCCCTTGATCTGCTGCTTGTCATCGGGGGCGATGACCACCGTGCTGGCACCGGCATCTTCCAGCAGTTGCTTCGGTTTCAGCAATTCGGATTGCTCGAAGCCGTCGGTGGCCAGGATTGCAACCTTGCGGCCGTTCAGTGCGTCCTTGCTCATGGTGTTGCTCCTTGTGCGGCAAACGATCACGGTGCCAGCGCCGGCGTTACCGGCGCGTGTCGGCCTCGTTCGGGACGCGTTACCGACCACTGCGTCAACGCTTGGGCTTCAGGATCGTCCCGGTGCAACGCTTCGAACCGCAACGGCATTGCCAGATGCGCTTCATCTTCGCGGTGTGGGGCACGTCCAGCACGATACCGTAGTCGTAGGTGAGTTCTTCCCCGGCGCGGATCGCGCGCTTGGTCTCGATCAGCACCTTGTCCTTGCGCGCGCCATCGACCTCCTGGATGTACGCGCAGCAATTCGGGGCACAGGAATGGTTGATCCAGCGCGCGCTGTTGCCGCCGACATTGGCATCGACGATGTACTTGTCGTTCAGGGTGAACAGGAAAGT
>DASSNH010000035.1:0-10377 GCA_035701405.1 Rhodanobacteraceae bacterium | reverse complement strand
AGGGGGTGCCTGGCTGTAGGCGAATTCCAGGCCGGTCGCGGAAACCAGGACTTCGCCGAGCGTGAGCAAGGCATAGGGCAGCACCTGCCAGGCGATCGATACCGGATCACCGCCGTCGATCTCGAGCTGGATGAAGCCGGCCGCGGTCCATGCCAGCGCGGCGAACGCGATGCCCGCTCCCATTCGCCGCAATGCGGTCGGTTCGATGCCAATGCGGCGCATCACCGGGAACAGCACGAGGTTGTTGAACGGAATCAGCAGCAGCACGAGCATCGGGTTAAGCGCCTGCATTTGCGCTTCGTGGAACCAGCCGGGCTTCACCATTTGCGCGCCCTGCAGCACCCAGGTCGAAGCCTTCTGGTCGAACAATGACCAGAACGGCGTGACCAGGGCGAACACGATCATCAATCGCAGGACTCCGCGCACCCCGTCCACGGCCATGTCCGGATGGACGCCGCGGGCACGTTCGAGCTGCATTGCGGTGCCACATCCGCCGAACGCCAGCAGGCATCCGAGCGCGAGGCAGGCGCCGATCACGAAGCCGAGCCACGGGATCGCCGCGAGCGCGGCCAAACCGAAGGCGAGACCGGCGGCCGCGACCCACAATCCCGGCCGCGCCGCGCCTCCGGTACGAGACAGCAAGGCGGTGCGAACCACCCGCAGCAACGAATCGGGATTCGGCGGCGCCGGCGGAATCCGCACGTAGCGTTTGCGGCCGGCCCAGAACGCGCACAACGCGATCGCCATCAGCGCACCCGGGATGCCGAACGCCACCGCCGGTCCGAAGCCGCGCAGGAACAGCGGCATCAGCAGCGACGCGAAGAAGGACCCGAAATTGATGATCCAGTAGAACAGGTCATACACCAGTTTCGCGCGATGCTTGTTGCTGGCGTCGAACTGGTCGCCGACGAACGCCGACACCAGCGGCTTGATGCCGCCCGACCCGAGCGCGATCAGGAACAGGCCCGTGTAGAAGCCCGGCCGGTTCCCCTCGAACGCCGCAAGGCAGGCGTGCCCGGCGACATACACCATCGAAAGCCACAGCACGGTGTGGTACTTGCCCCACAACCGGTCGGCGATCCAGCCGCCGAGCAGCGGGAAGAAATACACGCCGATCACGAACGTGTGGAACACGTCCCGCGCGGCGCCCGCGCGTTCCTCGAGCGGCAGGTACAGCAGCAGCGTCGACACCAGGAACGGCGTCAGGATGTTGCGCATCCCGTAGAAGCTGAAGCGCTCGCAGCCTTCGGTGGCGATGATGTAGGGGATTTGCCGCGGCAGTGGCGCGGCGGAAGCTTCGGGCGCGGAAGCGGCGGTGGCGGCGGTCGTCGTCATCGTCAGGGCGTGCTCGTGTGTTCGCAGCCGAGGGTAACGCCTCCAGGGGCGGGAATCACCAGGATCGCGTCACATTGCACGTTGCCGGGGTGGGAAAGAGCGCACCCAACGCGGATCAAGAGGCAATTTGACTCTTTTTTGTCCGCGTTGATCCGCGTCAAAAGCTCTCCGGCAATGATTCACTCGGTCGAGCCGTTCGAGCGCAGCTTCTGGATGAGCACGGGAATCAGGGCGAGCAGACCAAGGCCCACCAGTGGCAGCCAGATGTGGGGTTCCAGGATCAGGTGCGGCGTAATGCCCTTGCCTTCCGCGATCGATTGGCTCAGCCCCGCGCCGATGGCTGTTTCGAAGACCAGCATGATCACCCCGCCCAGCGCGGTCGCGGACGTGAACAGCCAGACCGGGCAGCGGAGCCACGCCAGGGCGACCGTGATGCCGCCGAACGGGAACAGCGGCACGAAGCGCAGGAACAGCGTGTAGGAAACCGGATGGAGCTGGTAGCCCTGGCGTATGCGCTCGACGAACTTCGGCGGCGGCCGCCGGCCGGTCCCGAAGGCGTGCCGCGCGGCAAAGAACAGCAGCAGCGAGCCGAGTACTTCGCCCGCCAGCGACAACCCGATGGCCTTGCCCATGCCGAACAGCATTCCGCCGGCAATGATGATCAGCAACGGGCCGGGCATCGCGGTGGCGATCGACAGCGAGAGGACGGCGATGTAGATGATGTAGGCGAGCGCCGGCCGCGAGGCGATCTGTTGCGACCAGTTCGCCTGCTCCGCCATGATCCGGTGCGGACTGAGATGCTCCAGCATGCCGCTCGCACCGACCGCCACCCCGATCGCAACCAGAATCAGCAATGGCACGAACGCTCGCAACCGGCTCATGGGCAACCAGGCAGACAAGGGCAATCCAAAAGAATAGCCGGTCGGCCTTGATCGGGCTCTGAACCGGGGTGCGTATCCGCGCCATTTCCGGCCCACGTTGCCCAAGGCCAACCCGTCAGTAGCGGGGGCCGCCGCGCCGCGCGTATGCCGCCAGCACCTCGCGAGCGGCGTCGCGATCGAGGTCGCGCTCGACCCGGATGCCGCGCCGCTCGAGTTCGCCGACCCAGTCGGCGGGCAGCGGCCCCTCGTCGAATCCCGCCAGTGATTCGGTGTCCTCCGCGCGTGCACCGACCAGCAGTTCATCGATTCCCGCCCAGACGATCGCGCCGTAGCACTGGCAACAGGGTTGCGAACTGGTGGCCAGGGTGTAGCGCCGTCCATCCTCGTTGAGGCGGGCGCGGCCATTTTTTTGCTGCGCGCCGGCAAGCGCGATGACTTCCGCGTGGGCGAGCGATGATCGCAACGGCAGGACGCGGTTCACCCCGACTGCGATCAGGGCGCCGCGGTCATCGAATACCGCAGCGCCGAACGGTCCGCCGGTTGCGTGTACCACGTTGCCGCGTGCCAGCGCGATCGCGACGGCGACGCGTGCCTTGCGGTTTGCATACGTGCGATCGAAATCGATGGCCCCGCGGATCCAAGCCGGCAGGGTGGGGACGGGAAGCTTCGATGGGGCGTGCGGTCGCATGGTCGCAACGTAGCACCTGTGCCGCGAAGGGGGGGCATGCGTCCGACCAGGCAAGCCAGGCGAACGCGCGGCATGCGAAAGCCGAGCCCGGGCGACCGGGCTCGGCTTGTGACGGACAGGGTGGCTCCGCCCAGGGCTTTACTGCCGCGCAATGCCCCGAGCGACTGCCGGATCGTGCTGCCTCACACCCTTCGGCGCCCGAAGATCAGCGCCACGATGAACAGGATGATGAAGATCACGAACAGGATCTTGGCGATCCCGGCGGCGAGGCCGGCGACCCCGAAGAACCCGAAGAATCCGGCGATCAACGCGATTATGAGGAAGACGATGGCGTAATACAGCATGGCGCTCTCCTTGTGCGACGATGCATTGCGTTCGGTTCACAGGACACGTTGATGACCCGCGCTTGGTGGTCGTTTCCGTCTTCGACTACAGGTCGCTTTCGAACTCCCGGACCTGCTTGTGGGCTTCATCCTTGGCGATCCCATAGCGTTCCTGCACCTTGCCGGCGAGGTATTCCGCGTTGCCGGAAGCGGCCGTGAGGTCGTCGTCGGTGAGCTTGCCCCAACGCGCCTTGATCTTGCCGCTCAGTTGCTTCCACTGACCCTTGATCTTGTCCTCGTTCATCGTGTTCTCCATGTCGGGCTGGTGCGGCGACCGGGCCACCTGGGTGGCGTCGGATTACAGTTCGCTTTCGAATTCGTAGACCTGCAGCAAGGCTTCGCGCCGGTCCACGCCGTAACGGTCCTGCAGGACGCGGGCGAGGTATTCGGCGCTGCCCCCCGGAAAACCCACGTCATCGCTGGTCAACTTGCGCCAGCGGCGGCGAATCCTTCCGGCAATGGTGGGCCATTCTTCCTTGATGCGGTCGTGGCCGAGGATCGCGGACGTCGCATGGGCGCGGTTGAGTGGGGGAAGGGTTGTCATGTCGGTCAGTCCTTTGCCTTCAGGCCGGAAGCATCCACTTCCTTGACGCCCTTGACGCTTTTGGTGGCGGCGATGGCCTTCTTCACGTCGACGTCGGTAGCCAGGACGCCAGTCAGGGTCACCACGCCGTCCTTGGTATCCACCGAAACATCCATGCTCTTCACGCCCTTGGTGGTGGCGAGCTCGCTTTTCACCTTGGTCGTGATCCATGCGTCGCTGACGGCTTCACCTGCGGACGAGGACTGATCGCTGGCCGCGGCCCCTGGTTGCGCGGCGAGCGCCGCGGGGGCGGACATCCCGAATCCGAGCGCTGCAGCGAGGGCGATGACCGCGAAGTTGCGTGCCTTCATCGTTGATCTCCTTGTTGTGTGGTGCATCGCCACTCCCGGCGATGCGCGCTCAACGTATCAGCGCGGATATGAACGACGAGGGCTATGACTTTTGAACCGAAACTGAACGCGCGCAACCGCCGGATCAAGCGGTTACGGGGTTCGTCGGCGTGATCGACGATGCCGCCCCGCCGGCGGTCCGGCGGCAGGAAATGCCCGCTACGCGGATTGCTTCGTCCAGGTATCGCGCAACGTGACCGCGCGGTTGAATACCGGTCGACCGGGCGCATGGTCGTGGCGATCGGCCACGAAATAGCCGGTGCGTTCGAACTGGAATGCGTCCTCCGGCTGCGCCTCGCGCAGGGACGGCTCGAGCCTCGCGGTGATGCTGCGGCGCGACTCCGGGTTCAAGTGTTCCAGCCAAGTCCGGCCATCGCGATCGTCATCCGGATCGGCCACGTCGAACAGCCGGTCGTACAGACGCACCTCGCCTTCCACGGCATGACTTGCGCCGACCCAATGGATGGTGCCCTTGACCTTGCGGTTGGCGCCTTCCATGCCGTGGCGCGATTCGGGATCGAGCGTGCAGCGCAGTTCCTCGGCGTTGCCGGCGGCGTCCTTGACCACTTCCGCGCAGCGCACGATGCCGACGCCGCGCAAGCGCACTTCGCCGCCGGGAACGAGGCGCTTGAATCCCTTCGGAGGAACCTCGGCGAAATCGTCCCGCTCGATCCACAGCTCGCGCGAGAACGGCACCTCCCGCGCGCCGAACGATTCGTCCTTGGGGTGGTTCGCAAGCATGAGGGTCTCGGCGTGGTCCTCCGGCAGGTTGGTGATCACGAGCTTCAGTGGATCGAGCACCGCCATCCTGCGGGGAGCGTGCGCGTCGAGGTCTTCGCGAACGCTGTTCTCAAGCACGCCGCAGTCGATGACGCTGTTCTGCTTGGAGAGTCCCGCCCGCTCCCAGAACATGCGGATCGCCGCCGCAGTGAAGCCGCGCCGGCGCACGCCGGCCAGGGTCGGCATCCGGGGGTCGTCCCAGCCGTCGACGAGCTTTTTGTCGACGAGCTCGGCGAGCTTGCGCTTGCTCATCACGGTGTAGGAAAGGTTCCCGCGGGCGAACTCGATCTGGCGCGGCTTCGAAGGCGCGGTCGGGAGGCCCTTCTCGACCAGCGGCTGCCACAGTTCCGGATGGTTCGCGAAGTCCACGTTATCGACGCACCAGTCGTACAGCGGCCGGTGGTCCTCGAACTCGAGCGTGCAGAAGGAATGCGTGATGCCTTCGAGCGCATCGGAAAGCGAATGCGCAAAGTCGTACATCGGATAGATCGGCCAGGCGTCGCCGGTGTTCTGGTGGACGAGCTTGCGGATCCGGTACAGCGCCGGATCGCGCAGGTTAATGTTGCCCGCGGCCATGTCGATCTTCGCGCGCAGCGTTTTCGCGCCATCGTCGAACTCGCCGGAACGCATCCGCCGGAAGAGGTCGAGGTTTTCTTCGACCGCACGATTGCGGTGCGGCGAATCGCGGCCGGGTTCGGTCAGCGTGCCGCGGTACGCCCGCACCTCGTCGGCGTTCAAGTCGTCCACGTAGGCCTTGCCGTCCTCGATCAATTTCAATGCGGCGCGGTAGAGCACCTCGAAGTAGTCCGAGGCGTGGCGGAGCGCGCTCCATTCGAACCCGAGCCAACGCACGCTGTCCTTGATGCCTTCGACGAACGCCGGGTCTTCGCGGCCCGGGTTGGTATCGTCGAGTCGCAGGTTGCAGGTGCCGCCGAATTCGCGCGCGATGCCGAAATCCAGGCAGATCGCCTTGGCGTGGCCGAGGTGCAGGTGGCCGTTGGGCTCGGGCGGGAAACGGGTTGCGACCCGTCCGCCGTGCTTGCCGGATGCCTGGTCGGCGAGCACGATCTGGCGGATGAAGTTGGTCGGGACGATGGAAGGCTCGTTCGCCATGGATGATCCGGGATTCGTCAAGCCGAGCAGTTTAACGTGGAAGAAGCACTTTCTGACGCGGATTTGCGCGGCTGATTCCGGATCGGAAACTGCCATCCGCGTGAATCCGCCTCGATCCGCGTGGAATGCTTTGCTTGGAAAAGCCCAGTGGGCCCCCGCGCTTGTCAACCATGATGAACGGCATTAGTTTGACGCCATGCGAGTGGTCTACCACGCGGAAAACATCGTCGATGCGCATCTCGTCAAGGACGCGCTGGAACAGGCGGGGATCCCCGCCTTCGTCAACGGCGAGTACCTGATCGGGGGCGTGGGCCAATTGCCCGCGCGCGATTTCCTGGGAGTCAGCGTGCCGGAGATCTGCATCCAGGCGGCGGAGCCGGTGGTGCGCCAAATGGTGGAGATGCTGCGCGCTCCGATCGCGGAGGATCGCGAGCCCGACCCCGGGCCACTGCCATCGCTGCGGCCCGCAGCCACTTGAACGCCACGGTTGCAATGGGGGAATCGGAGTCCGCGCTGCTGGAGCGTTTGAAGGCACGCGTTCGCGACGTCCCCGATTTCCCGAGCCCCGGCGTGCTTTTCAAGGACATCACGCCGCTGCTCGCCGACGCCCGCGCGTACGGCGATTGCGTGGCCGCGATGGCGGCGCCGTGGCGGGAAGCGGCGCTCGATGCGGTGTGCGGCATCGAGGCACGCGGCTTCATTTTCGGTGCGGCGCTGGCGCAGGCGCTCGGCGTGGGTTTCGTGCCGCTGCGCAAGGCCGGCAAGCTTCCGGCCGCGACCCGCGGGATCGATTTCGGATTGGAATACGGAGAGGCGCGGCTCGAAATCCATGCCGATGGCTTGGCGGCCGGCGCGCACGCGCTGATCGTGGATGACGTGCTGGCCACCGGTGGTACGCTCGCCGCGGCGGCAGGGCTGGTGCAAAGCCTCGGAGCGACAATCGCGGGCGCTGCGGTGGTGATCGAACTGGAATTCCTGCGGGGCCGCGAGCGCTGGTGCGCCGACGCACCGCTTCGCTCGCTGCTGCGCTATTGATCGCTGGTGCGCCTGCATTTCTCGGTAACCGGGCAATTCGGCCGGCGAATGCGCGGGCCGCGGCGCCGCCGCACTGCCGAGGGGTTCGCCGTGCCCTGGATCGCATCGTCGGCGCCTAGCACCGTCGTCCCCAACCAACAGTCATTTTGGTCGCGTCGCCCGTCGGCGGTCGCGACAGTCCGGATGTCTCGGTATGGTAATCATGGGGCAATGCATGGAGCGGGTGATGACCGACACGGTGTTCATGGTCCACGGCATGTGGGGCGCGGCCTTTTACTGGGCCAATTTCCGCGGCGTGCTCGAGGCATGCGGCTGGCGCTGCGTGGCGACCACGCTGCCGTTCCACGACATGGCGCCGGGCACAACGCCGGACCCGCGACTCGGCCGCACGGGCCTGCTCGACTATGTCGCCGCGCTCGAGCGCGAACTCGACGCGCTCGGTGAGCCGCCAGTCATCATCGGACACTCGATGGGTGGTTTGCTCACGCAGATGTTGTGCGCGCGCGGCCGGGCCCGTGCCGCGGTGCTACTGGCGCCCGCCGCGCCCGCGGGCATCCTGGGGTTGACCCCGTCGGTGCTGAAAAGCTTCCTGCCGGTGATGCTGCGGAAGGGCTTCTGGCGCAAGCCGGTTCCGCCGTTGCGGACCGCGGCGTATTCGATGCTGCACCTGTTGCCGGCCGGGGAACAGCGCAAGGTGCAGGCCGAGCTCGTGTACGAGTCCGGCCGGGTGGCCGCGGAGGTGGGACTCTGGCCACTGGATCGCCGCCACGCCAGCCGCGTGGATCCCGCGGCGGTGACCTGCCCGCTGCTGGTGCTCGCAGGCCGCGAGGACCGCGTCACCCCGGTGCGGGTGGTGCGCGCCATCGCGCGCCGTTACGGGGCACGCGCGGAATACCGAGAACTCGAAAACCATGCCCACTGGCTGGTGGGCGAACCGGGGTGGGAAGCCATCGCCCATGGGATCGCCACGTGGCTGGAACCGTTCCGGCGCGCCGCGCCCGGCGCGGACATCAGCCCTGCTGGTCGGATGCCTTGAAGGCCGGCCGTTGGGCGAGCACCACCTCGGCCGTGAACGGCTCGCCCGTGCGCAACCCGGAGATCTTCACCTTGCTGCCGGGCGGCGTCTCCGCTTCGCGGCTGCGCAGGTCGCCGGGATCGATGATCGGCTGGTCGCCCATCTTCAGCAGGATGTCGCCCGGCTGCAGGCCCGCTTGCGCAGCGGGGCCGCCCGGATAGACATCGAGCACCGTGGCGCCGCGCGCCGCGCCCGGCAATCCGGAATCGGCGGATACCACGACATTGCCGACTTCGAGGCCCAGCCATCCGCGCACCACGCGTCCATGCTCGACGATCTGCTCGAGCACGCGCTTGGCGGTGCGCACCGGTATCGCGAAGCCGATTCCCTGCGCGCCCACGTCGCGGTCCAGCATTGCGGTGTTGATGCCGACCAGCTGGCCCTCGGCGTTCACCAGCGCGCCGCCGGAATTGCCGGAGTTGATCGCCGCGTCGGTCTGGATGAAGTCCTCGTACGGCGACAGGCTCAACTGCCGCTGCAGGGCGCTGACGATGCCCATGGTGACGGTCTGGCCGATCCCGAAGGGATTGCCGATCGCCAGCACCACGTCGCCGACCTGCGGCGGCTCCGGGTCGAGTTCGATCGTCGGAAGCTGGCTGGCATTGATCTTGAGTACCGCGAGATCGGTGTCCGCGTCGGTGCCGATCACGCGTGCATGTGCCACCCGCCCGTCGTGCAGCATTACCTGGATGTCGTCGGCCCCCGAGATCACGTGGTTGTTGGTGAGGACGTAGCCGTCGGCGGTGAAGATCACCCCGGAGCCGAGGCTCGATTCGCGCCGCCGCATCGCGGGCCCGGCCACCCCGCCGAGGAACTGGCGCAGCAACGGGTCGCGGAAGATCTGGACGGGGCGCTCGGTGACGATCTTGTTGGCGTAGATGTTCACGACGGCCGGCGTGGCGCGGGCCACGGCGTCGGCGTACGAGGCAGGGCCGGTCGGCGCGTGCGCCGCAGGCGCTTCCGTCCGCGCGTGGCTCGATGGGCGGGTGCCGAACCCCGCGCGCAGGCGATCGCCCGCGCCCGGCCACAGCATCGCGATCACGAATGCAGCCGCAAGGCCGACCACCACGAACTGCAGGACGAAAAGAAGCGGACGGAGCTTGCGAAGCATGGAGATGCGCCCCTCGGGCGCCGTCGGATTGTGCGCTCAAGAGGCGAACGCTAAACTAACACGATTTTGGGGCCCGATGGATGACCCGGTCGCGGCAGGGACAGAGCCGTTCATCCCGGTCTGGCCAAGTGGGGCATGCAGTCACGGCGGCGGTCGGTCGCCGCGACCCGAGGTAGCGCGGAGAAGCTGATGGCGGACGAAAGCATCAACAAGGGGCGGCGCAGATTCCTGACGGCCTCCACCGCCGTGATCGGCGGCGCGGGCCTCATCATCACGGCGATCCCGTTCGTGGAAACCTGGCTGCCGAGCGCACGCGCCGAGGCGGCCGGCTCGCCCATCACCGTCGACATCAGCAAGGTCGAGAAGGGCCAAATGCTGCGGGTCGGCTGGCGCAAGCAACCGATCTTCGTGATCAACCGCTCGCCGGAGCAGCTCAAATGGCTGCCGAAGCAGGACCAGCTCCTGCGCGATCCGAAGTCCAACGAGTCGCAGCAGCCCGAGTACTGCAAGAACGAGCACCGTTCCATCAAGCCCGAGTGGATGGTGCTGATCGGCATCTGCACGCACCTCGGCTGCGTGCCCGACTACAAGGGCAAGGTGAAGCCCGAGCCGTTCGATCCCGACTGGAAGGGCGGCTTCTACTGCCCCTGCCACCACTCGCGCTACGACATCGCCGCGCGCGTCTACCAGGGCGTGCCGGCGCCGCTGAACATGGTGGTCCCGCCATACCACTTCGTCGATGACACCCACATCCAGATCGGCGTCGATCCGAAAGGAGCCGCGTAATGGGCGCGTTCACGCAATGGTTCAACGAGCGTACCCCGGGGCTCGGTGCGGTCTACAGGAAGCACATGTCGGAGTACTACGCTCCGAAGAACTTCAACGTGATGTACTACTTCGGCTCGCTGGCGCTGCTGGTGCTGGTGAACCAGATCGTCACGGGCATCTTCCTGACGATGTTCTACACCCCGACCGCCGCCGGCGCGTTCGACTCGGTGCAGTACATCATGCGCGACGTCAACTGGGGCTGGCTGGTCCGCTAC
>DASSNH010000034.1:0-11294 GCA_035701405.1 Rhodanobacteraceae bacterium | reverse complement strand
CCCCCCCCCCCCCCCACCGCCCGCACTACACTCGCGCGCTTTCCCTGGCGCGAGTTCGCTGTCCGTGATCCTGCCCCGCTACCACATCGCACCTTCCCTGATTCCCGGCGCCGGCCAGGGCGTGTTCCTGGACGAGCCGCTCCGGCACGGACGCATCGCGATCGCGCCGGACCGGATCGACGGGACCTGGTCGTTCGCGGAGATCATGGCCGACCCGGAACGCGCGGCCCTGATGCACACCTCGGTGCGCTGGTTCGAGGACCGCTATACGCTGTCCCCGGATTGGCCGGACGACTGCTTCGTCAACCACAGTTTCGAGCCGAGCGGGTTGTGGGTGCTGGGGTTCATATTCGCCGCCCGGGACCTCGAGCCAGGCGAGGAATTGACGGTCGATTACCGCCACCTGCTGGCGCCTGGCCAGGAAGAAAGCTTTCGCGATGCGCACACCGGCGAGGCGATCGTGGGGTATCCGTGGCGCGACAGCCTGCGTCTCGGCATCGAATCGCTGCAGAAGCTGCTCGACTGACGCAAGGGCGGCGCCGTTACCATCGGCGAGGTGTCGATCCTGCGCGCCATACCCCGTTCCGCGCAACGCGAGGAGCCATGGGCCAATGGCGCCGGGAGCACCACCGTGTTGTTGCGGGAACCGGACGCTGCCGAGTGGACGGTCCGCATCAGCATCGCCAACGTGGATGCGCCCGGACCATTCTCGGAACTGCCGGATACGCGGCGGGTACTGGTTCCCCTGGACGCGCCGATGGGACTGCGCTTCCCCGACGGCCGCGACCTGGCTGCGCCGCGCTTCCGCACCCTTCGTTTCGACGGATCGCCTGCCCCCGCCGGTCTGCTGCCGGAAGGCCCGACGCGAGACTTCAACCTGATGCTGCGCGGCGGCGCCCGCGGCGACGTGCTGCCCCGCACGCTGGTCGATTCGATGGTGCTGCCCTCGCTGCCCGGGGTGCGCTGGCTGGTATACCTCGACAGCGGCCGCTCACGGGTCGATGCCGGCGGCGGCGGAAGCCTCGCGCTGGAACCGCGCGAGGCCGTGCTGGTCGCGACCGGCGCCGCCCCCGAGCGGGTGCTGGTCGAGGGCGCGGGCGAAATCGTGCTCGTCAAGTTGTACGCTTGATGCCTTCCCACCCACCGGCGGGCCCGAAATGCGGATGCTGGTAGTCGAAGACGATGCGGCCATCGCCGACGCGGTTTGCGATTCGCTGGAGCGGGCGGGCCACGCCGTCGACAGGCTGTCCAACGGGAAAGCCGCGATCGCGGCGCTCCAGGAACACGCGTTCGGGCTGGTCGTACTCGACCTGGGCTTGCCGGGACAGGACGGCAGCGAAGTGGTGCGGCGGCTGCGCACGTCGCACGACGGCGTGCCGGTCCTCGTGATCACCGCGCGCGAGGAAGTCGACCTGCGCGTACGCACCTTGGACCTCGGCGCCGACGATTACCTGGTCAAGCCCTTCAGTCTCGCCGAATTCGATGCCCGGGTACGTGCGTTGTTGCGCCGCCAGGGCAACCGCGGGATGCCGGTCCTGCACCTCGGCAAGCTCACGATCGACCTCGCCGGCCGCCGGGTGCTGCAGGGTGACCAGCCGCTGGAGCTGACGGCGCGTGAATTCGCGCTGCTCGAGGTCCTCGCCTCGCGCCGCAACCGGGTCACGCCGCGCGAACACGTGATCGAGGCGCTGTGCACCTGGAACGACGCGCTCACCGACAACGGGCTCGACATCGCCGTGCACCGCCTGCGGCGCAAGCTGGCGGAGAGCGACGTCACGCTGCGAACCGTGCGCGGACTCGGCTACCTGCTGGAGGCCGACGATGGTTCGTAACCCCAGCCTGCGCCGGCGCCTGCTGATGTTCGTTTCGGTGCCGCTGCTGGCGGTGCTGATCTGCGGCGGCATCATCAACTACGTGATCGGGCTGCACTACGCCAACAAGGTCTACGACCGCTGGCTGCTGAACAGCGCGAACGCCATGGGCGACCTCGTCAACAGCGACGCCGGCCGCAACGAACTCAGCGAGCAGGCCCGGATCCTCCTGCAGTTCTCGGTGCACGACCGCAACATCTTCGCGGTCCGCAGCCTGCGCTATGGCGTGCTGGCGGGCGACCAGGACCTGCCGCAGCCCATGCCCGACGGGTCCGGCGGCGGCTCGGTCTTCACCAACTTTTCCGACCACGGACAGGCCATGCGCATGGCGTCGGTGTTCCTCCCGAACAAGGCCGACCCGGGCGACACGTTGGTGATCTCCACCGCCGAAACCGTGCGCAACCGCAAGGCGTTGGCGCGGGAACTCCTGTTTTCGACGGCCCCCATCGAACTCCTGCTGATCTGCGTCGCGATGGCGCTGGTGTGGCTCGGCATCAACCGAGGCTTGCGCGTGCTGGATCCACTGGCGCATGAAATCCGGATGCGCGATGCCGGCGATCTTTCACCACTGCGAACGATCGACGCGCCGATCGAAGTGCAACCGCTGGTCGCGACCATCGATGCGCTGCTCAGCCGCCTCGACCGGATGCTGCGGCAGCAGCAGCGCTTCATCGCGGATGCCGCCCACCAGCTGCGGACGCCGCTCGCCGGCTTGCGCCTGCAGGCGGAACGCGCGCTTGCGGATCCGCGCCCGGACACCATCCGCGAAGCCCTGACCCACGTCGAACGGCTCTCCGCCGGCACCGCCCGCGCCGCCGGCCAACTGCTGGCGCTGGCGCGCGCCCAGGCGCCGGACGAGTCGCTGGGCGTCGCGACGCCGCTCGACCTCGCGAACGTGGTGCGGGACGAGGTGGCGTCACGTGTGCCGGAGGCCATCGCGCGCGGCATCGACCTCGGCTACCAGGGCCCCGATCGCGGCGTCACGATCATCGGGGACGCCGTCCTGCTGCGCGAAATGCTCGGCAACCTGATCGACAACGCGATGCGCTACGGCACCCGCGGCGATCCCGCGATCACCGTCGGCTTGCAGCCCGACGACGGCCGCGGCTGCGTGCTGAGCGTGCAGGACAACGGACCCGGCGTGGCGCCGGAACTGGTGCCGCGGCTGGGGGAACGCTTCTTCCGCGCCATCGGCAATGGCCACGAAGGCACCGGGCTCGGCCTCGCCATCGTGCGCGAAATCGCCGAACGCCACGGCGCCGAACTTTCCTTCATCAATCTTCGTGACCCGCACGGGCTGCGCGCGGAAATCCGCTTTCCGGCAAATTAGTGCGATCGTCCCCGATCGCTGCTCCGCCAAATCGAAGGTCACGCGGACTGATTGCTGGTTCGCCGACGCCACGACGGGCTTCCCTGGCCTGGCTTTCCACAACAGCCGCTTCGACGGGCGGACTAAGACCGATCGTCCCGTGTGTAGATGATTCCCTCCTCGACGCGCACCGGGAAGCTCGCGATCGGCTCGGTCGCCGGTGCCTGCTTCACCTCGCCGGTACGCACGTCGAAGCGCGCCCCATGGCGCGGACATTCGACCTCGAAGCCACACACCTCGCCGCCCGCGAGCTCGCCGCCATCATGGGTGCAGGTGTCCTCGATCGCATACAGGTCGCCTTCGAGGTTGTACACGGCGATCGCCGTGTCTTCGTCCCACACCACCCGGAACTCGCCCGGCAGGAGTTCGTCCTGCGCGCAGACCTTTACCCACTCTTCCGACATCTTCTGTCTCCGTCACGCCGGCGCGAACCGAATGATTTTTCCGATGCGCTGGTCGCGGGCATGCAGTTGCAGGAGCGCGCCCTGCACGCGACCCGGCTCCGCAAAAAACGAAACGCTCCTCACAACTTCTTGACGAGCCATTCGAATCGAAGGTCGTCGCGCTTCGGGATCCCGAACCGGGGATCGCCGTACGGGAACGGGCGGTGTTCGCCGGTGCGCCGGTAACCGCGGCGTTCGTACCACGCGATCAATTCCGCACGGCAGTCGATCACCGTCATCCGCATCGCCCGGCAGTGCCAGTCGTCGCGGGCGACCCGCTCCGCTTCGGCGAGCAGCGCACGACCCGTGCCGTTGCCCTGCGCATCCGGACGGACCGAAAACATCCCGAAATAACCCTCCCCCGGGTGTGCATTGGCCGATCGCTCGACGACGCAGCACGCCAGCAGTCGACCGTCGCGCTCGGCCAGCAGCAATTTCACATCCGGGTTCGCGATCAACTCCCCGACCTCCCGCGCGTCGGTTCGCTGGCCATCGAGGAGGTCCGCCTCCGTGGTCCAGCCGACACGACTTTGATCGCCGCGATAGGCCGACTGGGTCAGCGCGACGACCGCCTCGACATCGGCTTCCGTCGCTGAGCGAAAACACAGCGGGCGGTGCACCAGGGCCGCATGTGCCCCCGAACGGTGCGGCTCCCGGCCCCCGGTCCCCGGTCCCCGGTCCCCGTTCTTCATGCGAGCAACTTCCGCACCCGCCCGATCGCATCGACGAAGGCGTCGATCTCGGATTCGGTGTTGTAGAACGCCAGCGACGCGCGGCAGGTGGCGGCCACGCCGTAGAACTGCATCAGCGGATGCGCGCAATGGTGGCCGGAACGGACGGCAATCCCTTCCTGGTCCAAAAGCGTGGCGAGGTCGTGCGCGTGCACGCCGTCGATCAGGAACGAAATCACCGCGGCCTTGTGCGGCGAAGTGCCGAAGATCCGAAGGCCGGGAACCGCCTGGAGGCGCGGCGTCGCATAATCGAGCAGTGTCCGTTCGCGTGCGGCGACGTTGTCCATGCCGATGCCGGAAAGATAATCGATCGCGGCACCGAGTCCCGCGAAGCCCGCCGTGTTCGGCGTTCCCGCCTCGAACTTGCGCGGCGAGTCCGCGAAAGTGGTGCCGTCGAAGGAGACGGTCTTGATCATCTCGCCGCCGCCGAAGAACGGCGGCATCGTTTCGAGCAGCTCGCGGCGGGCCCACAGCGCGCCAGTGCCGGTCGGGCCGCACATCTTGTGCCCGGTCACGCAATAGAAATCGCAGCCGATCGATTTCACGTCCAGCGGCAGGTGCGGCGCGGCCTGGGATCCATCGACCAACAGGGGGATGCCGCGCCTGCGACATTCACGCGCGAGCTCCTTCACCGGATTGATGGTGCCGAGCACATTGGAGACGTGGACCACGCCCGCGAACTTCACCTCGGGCGTCAGTGCTTCCATGAACTTCCCGATGATCAGCTCGCCCGCATCGTTCACCGGCGCGACCTTGAGGTGCGCACCTGTGAGCTTGCACACGAGTTGCCACGGCACGATGTCGGCGTGGTGTTCCATCGCCGTCACGAGCACCGCGTCGCCGGGCTTCAGGCGCGGCAACAGGTAGCTGTACGCGACCAGGTTTGTCGCCATCGTGGTGCCCGACGTCAACACGATCTCCTCGCGGTGGTTGGCGCCCAGGAACGAGGCGAGCTTGGTGCGCGCGCCTTCGTACAGCGCGGTCGCCTCCTCGCTCAACTGATGCACGGCCCGCGAAACGTTGGCGTTGTGCTCGCGGTAGAACGCATCCACCGCCTCGATGACCTGGCGCGGCTTCTGCGAGGTGTTGGCGCTGTCCAAATACACCAGGGGCTTGCCGTGCACCTTGCGCGCAAGGATCGGGAAATCCTCGCGAACCCGCGACCAGTCGACCACGGACGCGGTCACCGCGGCCGATTCCGGATTGGCGTTCACGCCGCCACCGCCGGCAACTGCTCGACCAGCAGTGTTTCGCAACGCTCCCGCAGCGGTGCGGGCTCGATGCCCTGCAGCGTCACCGCGCAGAACGCCTGCACCAGCATCCGCCGTGCGACATCCAGCGGGATCCCCCGCGAGCGCAGATAGAACAACACGTTTTCATCGAGCTGGCCCACGGTTGCGCCATGGTTGGCCTTGACCTCGTCGGCGTAGATTTCCAGCGCCGGGCGGGTATCGATCTCGGCAGACGCCGAAAGCAGCAGGTTCTTGTTGTAAAAGCTGCCGTCCGCGCCGTCGGCGCCCGGCATCACGAGGATCCGGCCGTGCACGACGCCGCGGGCCCGATCGTCCGCGACGCCGCGCCACAACGAGTCGCTCGCGGTATCGCGGCCGCGGTGCGTCACCAGCACCTCGGTGTCGGCGTGCTGGCGCCCGTGCAATACGAACGCGCCGCGGCTGCGGAATCGCGCGCCGGCACCCGCGAGGTCGATCCGCAGCTCGTGGCGCGCAAGCTTCCCGCCGAGTTCCAGCGCATGGAAGTCGAGTTGGGCGCGGTCGTGCAACACCACGTCACTGCGGCGCAACAGCGTCGCATCGGCGGGCGAAGACTGGATACCCACCCAGTCGAGCCGCGCCCGATCGTGCAGCTTGACCTTGCGAACCAGGTTGACCAGGTGTCCGGCCGCCGCTTCGCCCACGTGGTGCTCGACGATTCCCAGGCGCGCGCCCTCGCCGAGTTCGATGAGGCTGCGACAGTGGCATGCCACCGCCTGCTGCGCGGCAACGCCGACGTGCACGACGTGGACGGGTTCGACCACCTGCACGCCCGGCGCGACCCGCAGGATCACCCCGTCGGCCGCCAGGGCACGATTCAACAGGGTGAAACCATCGTCCGCGTCGTCCTTGTGCGGCCCCAGCAGGAAACGCAGCGGTTCGGGCTGCTCGCGCAGCGCCGCCGCCAGCGACCGCAGCACGACGCCGTCGGGCAAAACATCCAGTCGGGAAAGATCGGCGCGGAACACGCCGTTGACGAACACCACGCGCGCGCCCGCGTGCGCCGGCAGCAACGCATCATCAATGGTGCGGCCCGCAGCCTCGCCGTCACCTGCCGCGTACTGGCGCTGCGCCAGCGCCCGCAACGCGGTGTACTTCCACAGTTCGCTGCGGGCGGTGGGCAAGCCGCGCTCCACAAAGGCCTGCAGCGCCTCGCACCGCGCGGCATCGAGCCAGGCGAGTCCGCTGCCGGGCAGCCGCAGGGCGGCCGCGGCGGCCCGCATCGATTCGACAAAGGGTGCCGGCACGGTGTTCACGCCTGCGCCCCGGCCGGCATGCGGTCGCGCACCCACGCGTAGCCATGTGCCTCGAGGTCCTGTGCAAGCCGTGCGTCGCCGCTCTCGACGATCCGTCCGCCGTCGAGCACATGCACGAAATCAGGCACGATGTAATCGAGCAGCCGCTGGTAATGGGTGATCACCAGGAAGGCGCGCCCCGGCGAACGCAGTGCGTTGACGCCCTCGGCGACCTGCTTCAAGGCGTCGATGTCGAGGCCCGAATCGGTCTCGTCGAGGATGGCGAGGCGCGGTTGCAGCACTGCCATCTGGAACACCTCGTTGCGCTTCTTCTCGCCGCCGCTGAAGCCCTCGTTCACCGCACGATTCAGGAGTTCGGGGGTCATGCCCATCTCCTTGACCTTGCCGCGTACCAGCTTCAGGAACTGCATGGAGTCGAGTTCCTCCTCGCCACGCGACTTGCGTTGCGCATTCAAGGCCGCACGCAGGAAATAGGTGTTGTTGACGCCGGGGATTTCGACCGGGTACTGGAACGCCAGGAACACGCCCGCGGCCGCGCGTTCTTCCGGCGCCATGTCGAGCAGATTCGCTCCATCGAACGTGACGATGCCTTCGGTGACCTCGTACCCGGGCCGGCCGGACAGCACGTTTCCGAGGGTGGACTTGCCCGCTCCGTTCGGACCCATGAGCGCGTGCACCTCGCCCGCCTTCACTTCCAGCGAGAGCCCCTTGAGGATTTCCTTGCCTGCGACACGGGCGTGGAGGTTTTCGATTTTCAGCATGTCATCCTCTGTGTTCGACTCCTTCCCCTTCAAGGGGAAGGCTGGGATGGGGATGGGGTTGAAACGTCAACTGCAAACCCATCCCCACCCTGACCCTCCCCTTGAAGGGGAGGGAACCCAGCGGGTCGCGCCGCTTTGCGCCTGCACGAGGCGCTACGCTCACCCGATCGCGCCTTCCAGTGAAACTTCCAGCAGCTTCTTGGCCTCCACCGCGAACTCCATCGGCAGCTCGCGGAACACCTGCTTGCAGAAGCCGTCGACGATCATCGAGACCGCGTCTTCTTCGCCGATGCCGCGCGAGCGGCAATAGAACAACTGGTCGTCGGAAATCTTGGACGTGCTTGCCTCGTGCTCGACGATCGCCGTGGGGTTCTTCACCTCGACGTACGGATAGGTGTGCGAGCCGCATTTCTTGCCGATGAGGATGGAGTCGCAGCGGGTGTGGTTGCGCGCGTTCGCGGCTCCCTTCTCCACCTTCACCAGGCCGCGATAGCTGTTCTGGCTGCGGCCGGCGCTGATGCCCTTCGAAACGATCTTGGATTTGGTGTCGCGGCCGATGTGGATCATCTTGGTGCCGGTGTCGGCCTGCTGGTAATGGTGGGTCAGCGCCACCGAATGGAATTCTCCGACCGAGCGATCGCCGCGCAGCACGCAGCTCGGGTATTTCCAGGTGATCGCCGAACCGGTTTCGACCTGGGTCCAGGTGATCCGCGAATCGTCGCCGCGGCACTCGCCGCGCTTGGTCACGAAGTTGTAGATGCCCCCCTTGCCATTTTCGTCGCCGGGGTACCAGTTCTGTACCGTCGAGTACTTGATGCTGGCGCGTTCCAGCGCGACCAGTTCGACGACGGCCGCGTGCAACTGGTTGTCGTCGCGCATCGGCGCGGTGCAGCCTTCCAGATACGACACCACCGAATCCTCTTCGGCGATGATCAGGGTGCGTTCGAACTGCCCCGTATGGCCCGCGTTGATGCGGAAGTAGGTGGACAGTTCCATCGGGCAGCGCACACCCTTCGGAATGAACACGAACGAGCCGTCCGAGAATACCGCGGAGTTCAGCGCCGCGAAGAAGTTGTCGCCCTGCGGCACCACCGTACCGAGGTACTGGCGCACCAGGTCACCGTATTCGCGGATCGCCTCCGACATAGAGCAGAAGATCACGCCGACCTTCGCGAGCTGCTCGCGCGCGGTGTTGGCGACCGACACCGAATCGAATACCGCGTCCACCGCGACGCCCGCCAGCTTGGCACGCTCGTGCAGCGGCACGCCCAACTTGTCATAGGTTTCCAGCAGCTTCGGATCGACTTCGTCCAGCGACTTCGGCTTGTTCTTGGGCGCCGAGTAGTAGCTGATCGCCTGGAAGTCGATCGGCGCCAGATTCACGTGCGCCCAATCCGGCTGCTTCATCGTCAGCCAGTGCCGGTACGCGGACAGCCGCCATTCGGTCATCCAGTCCGGCTCCTCCTTGAGCGCCGAAAGCGCGCGGATCGTGTCCTCGTCGAGGCCGGGCGGCAGGCTCAGGGATTCGATGTCCGTGACGAATCCCGCTTCATAGCGGCGGGACAATGCGGCCTGGACTTCGCTGGGTTGGGTTGCCATGCGTAACTCCCTATGCCATGCGAGCGCCGTGCACGCGTGCCGGCTGCCGCTGTGCCATGTCGGCCAGGCTTACCGCGCGCAGCGCGCTGTCGATTGCGGCGCCGACCCCTTGCCAGCCATGCGAGACGGTGCAGTACGGCTGGCGCGCGCACCCGGTGCGCCCGATGCGGCAGGCGGTCAATCCGATGGGTCCGTCCAGCGCCTCGACGATTTCCGCGAGCGAAATGTCCGTGGCGGCACGCGCCAGCCGGTAGCCTCCGGCCGCGCCACGAAACGATTCCACCAGGCCCGCACGGGCGAGCCGCTTCAACAGCTTGCTCGCGGTCGGCATTTCGAGGCGGGTTTCCTCCGCCACCGCCGCCGCAGGAAGCACCTCGCCAGGGTGCCGGGCCAGCGAGGCCATCACCGCGGAGGCGTAGTCGGCAAGACGGCTGACACGGATCATCGGGCTGCGAACCTCTCAATACGTACCAATATGGTACTGATTGAGGGGTTTCCTCGCAAGGACGACTGTCGATGGGCCACAAAAAACATTCGACGCGGATAACAGCAATCTCCCGGCTCCGTCCGGGCGCATCCGCGTAAATCCGTGTCAAAAAGCTCGTATGCCGACAGGTTGAGAAGCCGGCGCGCCCGTCCTGGCGGTTCGGCAGGGACAACGGCTGAAAAGGAAACGGGCGCACGCGGCGCCCGTTTCCGGATCGACAAGTCCGTCGCGATCAGGATTCCGCAACCACGTGGACCTTCACCGGTGCCTTGACGTCGGCGTGCAGCGAGATTTCCACCTCGTAGTCGCCGGTGTTGTGGATCGCGCCTTCCGGCATGATCACTTCGCTCTTCTCGAGCTCGAGTCCCTGCCTGGTGAACGCCTCGGCGATTTCGCGAGGGCCGACCGAGCCGAACAACTTGCCTTCGGGGCTGGCATTGGCGCTGAGGGTCGCCTCGGCGTTCTCGAACTTTGCCGCGCGCGCCTGGGCGTCGCCCAGCAGCTTGTCGGCCTTGGCCTGGTATTCGGCGCGCTTGGCCTCGAAAGCTTCGAGATTGGCCTTGTTGGCGGGGACGGCCTTGCCTTGCGGCACCAGGTAATTGCGGCCGAAGCCGGGCTTGACCTTGACCTTGTCGCCGAGGGCGCCGAGGTTCTTCACCTTTTCGAGCAGGATGAGTTCCATGAAATTCTCCGATTCGTTAGCGCCCCGTCGAGACGCAGCCTGTGGTTGTCCGAATAAATTTGAGGAATCGTCGCGGAGCGGAGTGAGCCGGAGGCGAGCACGGGACGCTGCTGCGAACCCGTACCCTCGCCCGGCGCTGCGCGCCACCATCTCCCGGAGGGAGAGGGGACAAGCGATCAAACAAAATGATTGTCGCTGTAAGGCAGCAACGCGAGGAAACGGGCCCGCTGCACCGCGGTGGCCAACTGGCGCTGGTAGCGCGCCTTGGTGCCGGTGATGCGGCTGGGAACGATCTTGCCGGTTTCGGTGACGTACTGCTTGAGCGTGGCGAGATCCTTGTAATCGATGTGCTCGATGCCCTCGGCGCTGAAGCGGCAGTACTTGCGACGGCGGAAAAACTTGGACATGTTGGGAGCTCCAGTCTTCTTTCTGGCTTGGCCGCGCATCAGGCGGCTTCACTACGGTCGTTGCGGTCATTGCGATCGCCGCGGTCATCGTCATCATCGTCATCGCGACGACGGGACGGCTTGTCGTCCTTGTCCTTGGTCTTCAGGATCAGGGACTGCTCGGTTTCCGCGCAGTGCCACTGCATGATCAGGTGGCGCAGCACCGCATCGTTGAACCGGAAGCCCGACTTCAGCTCGTCGATCGCCTTTGGCCCGCACTCGATGTTGAGCAGGGCATAGTGGGCCTTGGCCAGATGCTGGATGGGATAGGCGAGCGGGCGGCGGCCCCAGTCCTCGACGCGGTGCACCTTGCCGCCTTCGCCCTCGACGAGGGCCTTGTAGCGGTCGAGCATGCCGGGCACCTGCTCGCTCTGGTCC
>DASSNH010000033.1:0-2000 GCA_035701405.1 Rhodanobacteraceae bacterium | reverse complement strand
CGTCAATGGCGTCCCGGAACCCGCGGCGCTCGGCATGTTCGGCCTGGGCGTGCTGCTGGTCGGCCTGTTCGCGGGTCTGCGGCGGCGTTCGTTCCAAAGCTGACGAACGATCTTTGAGCGCTCTTCGACAACCCCCGGCGACGGGGGTTGTTTTTTTGAGAGGCCCGCCGCTTCCAAACCAGCCCCAAGGGGCGAGAGATCGACCCGTCTCGAGCGCGGGTCCGAAGATCTTTTTCCGAGTCATGTTGGGCTTCTCCCGGGACAAGCCCGGGATCAGCCCAACCTGCAACGCGGACGGGCGGAGCGCCGCTTGCGCGCGCCGGCCTGGCCCGCCCATCTGGCGCGTGTCATGCATGACAATAGCCATGGATCCGCCCGACGGGCGGGCGCTTGCTACACTCGACCGCCTACGGAATGCGGGAGACCGGCTTGCCATGCACCGGCTGAAAATCGACTTGATCGCCGCGGCGCGGCCCAACTTCATGAAGGTCGCGCCGTTGTTCCATGCGTTGCGCGACGAGGCGTGGTGCAGCTTGCGGCTGGTGCACACCGGGCAGCACTACGACCGCAACATGTCGGACGCCTTTTTCCAGGATCTGGGGCTGCCTTTGCCGGACCTGCATCTCGGCGTCGGCAGCGGCAGCCATGCCGAACAAACCGCCAACGTGATGCTGGCCTACGAGCGCGCCTGCAATGAAGGCCGGCCCGACCTGATCGTGGTGGTCGGCGACGTCAATTCCACGCTCGCTTGCACCTTGGTCGGGTCGAAGCTTCACATTCCCGTGGCACACCTCGAGGCTGGGCTGCGCAGCGGCGACCGGCGGATGCCCGAAGAGATCAACCGGCTGGTGACCGACACCCTTGCGGACATCCTGTGGACGCCGTCGCCCGACGGCGACGAGAACCTGGCCGCCGAAGGCGTGCCGGCGGACAAGATCACCCGGGTCGGCAACATCATGATCGACTCCTACGAATTGAGGCGTGCGCGCATCGAAGCGAGCGGGGAAAGGGGCAAGCTGGGCCTGGAAGACCGCCGCTACGCGGTGGTGACCCTGCACCGCCCGTCGAACGTGGACGAGCAGGCACCGCTGGCGGCACTGGTGCGGCAGTTGACGAACATCGCGGCCAAGTTGCCGCTGGTGTTTCCGGTGCATCCGCGCACCCGCAAGAACCTGGAAACTTTCGGCCTGTGGACGGAGCTCGCCGATGCACCCGGCATGCAGCTCATCGAGCCGCTGGGCTACGTGGATTTCATGAACCTCGTCTGTGGGGCGCGTCTGGTCATCACCGACTCGGGTGGCGTGCAGGAGGAAACCACGTACCTCGACATCCCCTGCCTGACGCTTCGCACCACCACCGAACGGCCGATCACCATCACCCAGGGCACCAACCGGCTGCTGGGCGCGAGCGAGCTGGCGATGGCAGTGGAGGAAGTCCTCGCCGGTTGCTGGCCGCACGGACGCAAGCCCGATTTGTGGGATGGCCACACCGCGGCGCGCGTGGCGGCCGACATCCGGCGCCGCCTGCTGGACGGGCAGGTCACCGGTGTCGAAGCGGACGATGTTGCCGAAACGCCCGTGCGCCACGCAGTGGGCAACTGATCAGGACGAGGGGCGAACCCCATGGCCGGTTTGATCCGCGGCAACCTGCATCCCCCCGGCGCGGAGCACCAGCGCTTCGTATTCGAGCTCCGCACCGACCCTCTTCGTTCCGAAGGGGGTAGCTTTTCCCTCCCCCTTCGGAACGAAGGGGGATCGAGGGGGATGGCCTTTCGGTCGCGCACATCCCCCCGCCGCTTCGCGGCGACCCCTTCGGGGGCGATTTCTCCCGCCCTTCGGCACGCGGAGCGGGTTCACGCCTTCCGGACACTTTGCGGTTGATGGGACGCTGACCAGCACCTCGCGACAGGGGTTCGACTTCGCATGCACTTGATCGTCATCGCCAGCTACCTGACTGCCACGGCCGCATTCCTTGTCGGCTCGGCGCTGCTGATGGTCGGC
>DASSNH010000032.1:0-2927 GCA_035701405.1 Rhodanobacteraceae bacterium | reverse complement strand
TCGCGCTTGCCGCCAATCGCACTGCGCGGCATGCTGCGCGGATGGATCGCTACGAGCGCATTCTCACCCTGCACCGGATTTTCCAGTCGCACCGGCTTCCGGTCGGCGTCGAACGCCTGCGCGAGGAACTGGATTGCTCGCGAGCGACCTTGTATCGCGACCTCGCATTCCTGCGCGACGCGCTCGGTGCGCCGCTGGACAGCGATCCGGAAGGGCGTGGTTACCGCTACGCGGAAGGCGAGGCAGGTCGCTTCGAGTTGCCCGGGCTTTGGCTGACCAGCGAGGAACTCTCGGCACTGGTGGCGCTCGAAACGCTGGTGCGGCGTTCGGACCCCGGTGTGCTGGCCGATGCGCTGGCCCCGTTTCGCGAGCGCGTCGAGAAGCTGCTCAATGCGCATTCGGGTACGACCAAGCAGCCGATGGAGCGGATCAGGGTGGTGCCCTGGGGTTCGCGCAAGCTCAACCAGCAGGTGTTCCGCACGGTGGCCAGCGCGGTGCTGGCGCGCCGGCAACTGAAGTTCCGCTACCGCGCGCGCACCACCGGAGCCGACAGCGTGCGGCACGTTTCGCCGCAGCGGCTTACGCATTACCGCGACAACTGGTACCTGGATGCGTGGGACCATGACCGCGAAGCCCTGCGCAGTTTCGCGGTGGATCGCATCGGCGATGCCGAGCAGCTCGACCAGCCCGCGATCGACCGCGACGAAAAGGAGTTGAACGAGACGCTCGCGTCGAGCTACGGCATCTTCGCGGGCGCGCCCAAGGCGTGGGCCACGATCCGATTCTCCGCGCGCGCCGCGCGTTGGGTCGCGGACGAGCACTGGCATTCCTTGCAGGAGGGCCGGTGGCTGGACGACGGCCGCTACGAATTGCGAGTGCCCTACGCGCAATCGCGCGAACTCGTGATGGACATCCTGCGTTACGGTCCCGACGCCGAAGTGGTGGCGCCGCAGTCGCTGCGCGAGGAAATCCGGATCATGCACAAGCTCGCGCTCGACGGCTACGAGCAATCGTCGCCGTGAACGACCGCCAGGCGCTCACGGTGCCGATGCGCGCCAAGCCGACCGTGGCGCTGGCGCTCAGCACCGGCGGCGCCCGCGGCCTCGCCCACATCGGCGCGATCGAAGCGATCGACGCCGCCGGTTACCGGATCGTCGGCGTCTCGGGCAGTTCGATGGGGGCGCTGATCGGCGGGATCTACGCCGCCGGCAAACTCGATGTGTACCGCGAGTGGGTGATGGCGCTGCAGAAGATGGATGTGCTCAAGCTGGTCGATTGGACGCTGTCGGGCGCCGGGCTGATCAAGGGCGAACGCATCATCGGCGTGCTGCGCGAACTGATCGGGGATGTGGATATCGAGGAACTGCCGATGGCGTTCACCGCGGTCGCAACGGACCTGGATCGCGAACGCGAAGTCTGGCTCACGCGTGGATCCCTGTTCGACGCGATCCGCGCCTCGATCGCGATTCCCACGATCTTCCGCCCGCATCCGCTGCACGGCCATCGTCTGGTGGACGGCGGCCTCATGAACCCGCTGCCGCTGACACCGCTGCTGCAGTCGCCCAGCGATTACACGATGGCGATCAACGCGAACGGCCCGCCCGAATCCCTACCATCCGCTCCGGCGACCGCCCCGAAACCGCGCCGCGGACTGCGCAGCAAGATCGCGGCCTACGTGACACGCACCATCGCTTCGCACGTGGAAACCGGCAGCGAGCCAGGCTGGACCGCCACGCTCACGCAGGCGCTGGACCTGATGCAGGAAAACCTCACCAGTTTCCGGCTCGCCGCGGATCGGCCGGACCTCGTGATCGAGGTGCCGCGCAACGCCAGCGCGGTCTACGAGTTCTACCGCGCCTCCGAACTGATCGACCTGGGACGCGACCGGGCGCAGCGTGCGCTCGCGGCTTGGCAGCCGGCGCATTTGCATCCCGAGCAGGAATGAGCTTGCAGATTGGCGCGGACCTGGGGCCGGATCCGCGGGGAAGCCAACGAAGTACCGCGATTCACACTTACGCAACGACTGTTGGGCTTCTCCCGGAACAAGTCCGGGATCAACCCAACCTACTGAACCGCAGGCCTGGGCTGAGCGCTCTTGTAGGTTGGCGCCGAGCGCAGCGAAGCCGAACGTGTTCGCCATCGTTGGGCTTCTCCCGGAACAAGTCCGGATCAACCCAACCTACAGCGCCGTGAGGTTCGCGTAGGCGGCAACCAGCCATTTGGGGCCGGCGTTGGCGAAGTTCACCTGGATTCGGGTGTGCGCGCCGGAGCCTTCCGCGCTGACTACCACGCCTTCGCCGAAGCTCGCGTGGCGCACGCGTTGGCCGAGCTTGATCGCCGGGCCGGCATCCAGTTCGGCATGGCCGCGCGAAGCGCGCGTCGTGTATACCGGCCGCGATATCTTCGCGCGCGGGCGCACTTCGTTCAGCAGGTGCGCGGGCAGTTCGTCCAGGAAGCGCGACGGCCGCGACAGCGTTTCGCTGCCGTACTGGCGGCGCGATTCCGCATAGCAAAGCACCAGCCGGTGGCGCGCGCGGGTGATCCCGACGTAGGCGAGCCGGCGTTCCTCCTCGAGCCGCGAAGGATCCTCCACGGAGCGCTGGGTGGGAAACAGGCCGTCTTCCAGGCCCACCAGGAACACGACCGGGAACTCCAGGCCCTTGGCGGAATGCAGCGTCATCAACTGCACGCAATCCTCGCCCGCGGCACCCTGGCCTTCGCCCGCTTCCAGCGCGGCATGCGCGAGGAACGCCGCGAGTTCCGACAGCCCGGCCTCGATGTCCTCGGGCGTCGGCTCGAAACGGCTGGCGACATTGACCAGCTCGTCCAGGTTTTCGACCCGCGCCTCGGCGTTGCCGCGGCTGTCGCGCTCGTAGTAGTCGCGCAGGCCGGAATGCGTGATCGCGTGTTCGACTTGTTCCGCCAGC
>DASSNH010000031.1:0-4364 GCA_035701405.1 Rhodanobacteraceae bacterium | reverse complement strand
GCGCTGTTCAAGGCTTTCGACGCGCCGATCCGCGACTACATCGCCCGCATCGGCCATGGTTCCGATCCATTGCCGCGCCGAAACCTGGGCGGCTATCGCTTCAACGGAAGCTGGTCGGTGCGGCTGCGCGCCAGCGGGTTCCACCACAACCACGTGCACCCGCGCGGATGGATTTCATCCGCGTGCTACGTCGCCCTGCCCGAAGGGATGGTCAATCCGGCCGACAGGGGAGGGACGCTGACCTTCGCCGAGCCCGGGATCCTCACCACTCCGCCCCTGCCCGCGGAACACGAAGTGCGTCCGGAGCCGGGCACGCTGGTGCTGTTTCCGTCCTATTTCTGGCATGGCACGGTGCCTTTTTCCGGCGAGCGGATGCGGCTGACCGTGGCGTTCGACGCGGTACCCGCGCCCGGGATGTAGCCCGACAGGCGCGCAGTGCCGGTCCAGGAGTGCGACAAGGAGCCCCGGATCCCGCTTCGCTCCATCCGGGCTACCGGCCGGCCCTGTATCGAAGTCATCGCAGGGCGGACATCGCCCGCCGCGCCCCCGATCAAGGCGGAGCGCGTCCGCCCTGCATCACGGGTGCCGCCACTCGACCACGATTTGGTCGCGGATATCGCGCGCCGGCACCGTCGCCGATGCGGTGCCATCCGCGCCATTCCAGGTCCAGCCCTTGGCGGGCTTGCCCTCCACCGATAACCGGCCCGGTTTGGCGATGCCGTGGATCCGGACCTCGTAGGAGCGCCGTTGCACCTGGCCGTCGAAGGCACCCGTGGTGGGACCGATCACGATTCGGTGCACCCCATCGGTCCCACGCTCGTAGCGCATCGGCGTCAGCGCGTAGCGATGCCTTTCGTAATCCAGTGAAATGCCGTCGTCTTCGTAGAGGTCGAACTTGCCGTTGCCCGACCCGTACACGTTGACGACAAGGCGTCCCAGCGGCTTTTCCTTCGGCGAGGCGAGATCAGCCGGTTGTTCGGGAACGATCGCGCCGTCGCGTACGAAGACCGGGGTCTGGTCCACGCCGTAGTGCGCGTTGAACGACGCGCCGCCCTCGTAACGCTTTCCGTCGAAGAAGCCGATCCAGTTGCCGGGTGGCAACCAGACCGTGCGGTCGCCGCCGGGTGCGACGACCGGCGCGACCAGCAGCTCGTCGCCGAACCAGTATTCGTGCGGATGCCGATACGCTTCCGCGGAATCCGGATGCTGCAGGTACAGCGGACGCAGGATCGGCAGCGATTCCTCGTGCGCGATCCGGGTGTAGGTATAGATGTAGGGGATGAGTTGCGTGTGCAGCGTGAAGTACTTCCTGGCCAGCTCGACGCCGCGTTCGCCGTAGGTCCATGGCATCCGCAGGTTGCCTTCGCGCGGGTTCTCGTGTGCGCTGTGCATCCGCAGCAGTGGACTGAACGCACCGAACTCCACCCACCGTGCATAAAGGTCGAAGTCGATCTTGCCGCCGTGGAATCCACCGATGTCGTGACTGATGTACGGGATCAGCACGTTGCCGCCGCGCACGCTGTAGGCGACCTCGTAGGCCAGCACCGGCCATTCGGAATAGGTGTCGCCGGTGAAATACGCGGGGTAGCGTTCGCTGCCCCAGCCGCCGTAGCGGGCGAGGATGAAGCCGCGCTTGCCGGTTTCCTTCCGGGAGTAGTCGTAGAAGACACGGTTGGTCCAGAGCTGCGGGTCGAGGCCCGGCATGTCCGCCGCGCCGCTGCCGCCGTCCACCCACCAGAAGTCGGTGCCCCGTTGCATCAGCGGTCCGTGCAGGAGCCGCATGAACACCTCCGCCTGCTTCTTGTCGGAGAGGTCGAACCGGATCGCCGGCGGCGGTTCGACGTCGCTGAGCGCGAGCGCTCCACGCAGGAAGCCGCTGCCGTACTCGTTCGGCTCGATACGGATGGCGATCTGGACCGGGTGGCCCGCATGCACGTACGGCCCGATGTCGGCGAAAGTCAGACGCCGCGGCCAGCGCACGTGGCTGTGTTCGACCTGGCGGCTGTCGACATAAAGCCGGTAGTCCTTGCCCTGGCGGCTCACGTACAGATAAACGTGCGCCGGCTGATGTTCAGGAAGTTGCACGCGGCGGCGATACCACACGACGCCGACATCCCTTGCGTATCCCTGCGCCGTCAATGGCGCATCCGTGCGGATCGCTTTCCATTTCGCATCGTCGTAGCCGGCCGCAAACCAGTGTTGCCGAATGCCCTCATCGCGTGGATCGGTGGCGAATACCCAACCGCCGGACAAATCCATATCGAACGACGGTTTGGGTGGAAGCGGTTTTCCCAGCGCCTTCAACACGGCCGGCGCGCGGCTGTCGTCGTGCGACAGGATGCTTTCTTCGGTGTTCGCGTAACCCGGATGGTCGTTCAGGGACAGCTTGATGCCGCGAGCGTGCAACCAGTCCGAGAGCCGGTCCGGGTGCGGGATCAACGGACTCCAGTCGTAGCCGCCCTGCCAGCCGTAGTCGTGCCAGGCGAAATCCAGGACCAGGGTGTCGAACGGGATGCCGTTCCGGCGAAGCCGGGTGATCTCGTCTTGGAGGTGCCTTTCCCCATAGTTTTGGAAGGCGGATGACTTCGTTTCGGCGGCGCCAGGAAGGTATTCGAAGTTGAGGTCGGTGATCATGGGGCCCAGCGCGTAGCGCGGGATCATCGGAATCGCACCGCACAACTCGGCATACTCGCGAAGAACCTTCGGGTAATCGTGGCCGTAGGTGAACAGGTACCAGTCCTGTCCGCCGCCCGACCTGCGCGGTCCGATCCATTGGGCCTTGGCATTCCAGACCGGTGTACGGCTGTCGTCGATGAACGCGAAACCGTTGCGGCTGAGCAGGCCGGGCCGGGCTTGCGGCAGCAGCACGTCGATGCCGGGGATGATGTCATGGACGGGACTGTCGCGAACGTCGGGCGGCAGATTCTTCGCACTGACGTTGTCCAGCGAATAGGTCAGGCCGCCGAGATTGCCGTCATCGACCAGCCCGGGATGCCAGGAATGGGTGCCATCCGCATCGGTCCACTTCACCTCGAGATTGGCCGGCGCGAACGCGCCGGACTGCAGCCGGTAGCGCAAGGTCATCGCGCCCGTACTTGCGACCAGCCAACCATTCTTCCTGTTGCTCTTCACCGCAACGTGCGGCCAGTCGCGCCGCTCCACGACGGCGGTCGGCGCATCGACGAAATGGCCGGACGGGGCGTACTCCATCCTGACCAGCGATGGCGTCAGGAACTCGAAGCGCGCCTTGCCCTCCAGGACCTGTGAGGTGCCGGGTGTCGCGGCGAGGCCCGCCAGCGGCATGCAGATGCACGCGATCACCAGCCACGCCGAACGCAAACGAATGATCATGCGGCACCCCCAATGCTGATGCGAAGGAACGTCCGCTCGTCGTGCACGCCCCGAGGCGCTTGTGTCGCTCCCCGCCGGAGCCCTCTTCGCCGCGGTCAGGGATTCGCCGTCACCGCATTGAAGGCGATCGCGATGCGGGGTTCATCGTTTTCGTGCGGCTCGACGAAATGTTCCATCCAGCACGGGAACAGTACCAGCAGTCCGGCTTCCGGCGCGAGCCGGATGTCGCTGTAACCGTTCGGCACCGCACCTTTCACGTAGCCATGCACCACGCCGGGCCGCGGATCGCGGAACACGAAGGGTCCGGAGCCCGGCGGCACCTGCAGGTAGAACGAACCCGACAGCAGGCAGCCTTCGTGCACGTGCAGGAAGTTGAATCCGCCGCGGTCGTGCAGGTTGATCCACGATTGCAGGTCGAACCGGAGGCCGGGCATTCCCATTTCGCGCAGCGCACTGGCGCAGCCCGCGTGCACCGCCTCGCGCAGCGGTGCGAACACCGGCTGCTCCAGCACGCCCATGTCGCGGCTGTTCCAGCCATGGCGATTGGTGCGACCGGCGGGCGCGGGGTCGGCTTCGCGCATCCGCAGCGCCGCAGCCACCCAGGAGCCGAGTTGTCCGCGCAGCGAGGGCAACCGTGCCTGCCAGATCCGGGTCGGGAAGAGGTCGAAAGGGCGCAGCGCGGGGGCGGTGACGGGAGTCCCGGTTGGCGACAGCGTGAAGGTTACGCTGTTGTCGCTACCGGTTGTCACGGAGCCTTCCGGGGTTCAACATGGATCGCGACCCATTGGCCACCGGGGCAGCTGCATGTTGCGGCGCGATCCATCGGCATGGTTGGCGTGTCTTCTGTTGCTGGTCGTCGGAAGCAGCGCGTCGGCGTGCCCGCCGTCACCGCAGCCGTGGCGTGCGGCCATCGAGCAGTTCGTCGCGGATGATAGCGCGCACCCGCCGCCGCAACACGCCGTGCTGTTCGTCGGCAGTTCCTCGATCCGGATGTGGACCGCGCTCGCCCGTGA
>DASSNH010000030.1:0-13220 GCA_035701405.1 Rhodanobacteraceae bacterium | reverse complement strand
TGGCCGCTGTTGGCCTTCTGCACCATGTCCACCGACAGGAAGCGGATGGTGTTGATGCAGGTCTGGTCGAGGTCGGTAGCCACGGCGGTTCGCTCCTGGGTCGTCTGGGCGCTGGACCCGCTAGGATAACCTCCGCGATCGAGCATGTCCGCGGACTTGCGGCAAATGGCCGCGCGCGATAAACTTTCCCGCTTTGTTTCGGCCGGTCCCGTCGCCCGAGGAGTTCGTCGTGAAGGTGCTTTCATCCCTGAAGTCCGCCAAGCAGCGGCACCGCGATTGCAAGATCGTGCGCCGGCGCGGCAAGGTTTTCGTGATCTGCAAGAGCAATCCGCGTTTCAAGGCGCGCCAGAGATAAGTGGGCGGTCATCCCTGACCGCGGCGCCGCCGGGGGAGCGGTAAACTGGACGGCTTCGGATTCGCGGACACCAGAACGGGCATCCTGCCCTGACCTTCCACGACAGCCGCTCCGCGCAATTGCACCGAAATGGGCCGCACACAAGCGGCCTTTTTCGTGATCAGCGTCGCTGGCGCGGGACTGCGGTTTTTGCTACAAATGCGCCATCGGCGCACTGCGCCAGGGGAAGCCATGGCCATGAACCGGATCGCCACCAGCTCGACTGCCGTGATCTTTGCACTCGCTGCCGGCGTGCTGGCATTGCCCGCGCAGGCCGACACCTTGCAAACGCAGACGCAGTCCGTTCCGCTGAGCGCCAAGGTGCAGCAGGAGCAGCACATGGACCTGCCCACGCGCGGCATGACCATGGACCAGGTCAAGCGTGAATACGGCGCGCCACTGAAAGTGCTGGCGACCCGCGGCGGCAGCTCCAAGTACCAGCCGCCGATCCACCGCTGGGAATATTCGAAGTACATCGTTTACTTCGAATACAAGCACGTGATCCATTCGGTGCTCCGGACGCCGGGTCCCGATTCGCTGTAGAAGCCGCGCGCGATCCCGTTTTTTGCCTGTCGTCCCGGCCAAGGCCGGGATCCATGTCCGGCGCCCGACGCGGCCTGCGATGCGCGCCGCTCCTGCGGCAGCCCTCGTGGGGGCCATCGGCTTCGCCGGATGTCCGCGTCGGCATTCCCGGATCAAGTCCGGGACAGGCTCTGCCCCCGCCGTGCGGCCTGCGCCACAATGACGACATCGGAAGCTTTGAAGGTTCCATCGATCATGCCATCCCCCGGATTGCGCCTGCCCGCCGAATGGGAGCCCCAGTCGGCGATCCTGCTCGCCTGGCCGAACGCCGGCACCGACTGGGCCGCGCGGCTCGACGAGGTCGAGGAATCGTACGCGGCCCTCGTCGCAGCGATCACCCGCTTCGAACCGGTGATCGTCTGCGTTCCCGACGGTGAAATCGGCGCCCACGCAGCCGCCCTGCTGGGCGACGCGGGGGCCGATCTCGGGCAGGTGCGGTTCGTCGAGATCCCCTACGACGACACCTGGCTTCGCGATTCGGGCCCGATCACCCTGCGTGACGCGGCCGGTGGTTTCGTGCTGGTCGATTTCCGGTTCACCGGATGGGGCGGCAAGTTCGAGGCCTCGCAGGACGACGCGCTGGTCGCGGGCCTGGTCGAGCGCGGCGTCTTCCGGTCCGGCGCAAGACACCAGCGCGTGGATTGGGCACTGGAAGGCGGCGCCATCGAATCCGACGGCCGGGGCACGATCCTGACGACCTGGCGGTGCCTGCAAACGCGCCACCCGGACGAGCCACGCGGGCAAATCGAACTCACGTTGCGCAACGCGCTGTCCGCGTCGCGCGTGCTGTGGCTCGAGCACGGGTTCCTGCAAGGCGACGACACCGACGCGCACATCGACACCCTCGCCCGCCTCGCACCGGACGATGCGATCGTGTACCAGGCCTGCAGCGACGCGGACGATCCGCATTACCGCGAACTCGACATGATGCGACGGGACCTGGAGGCCTTGCGGACCCTCGGCGGCGACCCGTACCGCCTGTTCCCGCTGCCGTGGCCGAAGCCGATCGTCGAGGAAGGCCGCCGCCTCGCCGCGTCGTACGCGAACTACCTGGTCATCAACGGCGCAGTCCTGGTACCGGCCTACGGCGACATCGCCGACGGCGCGGCCGCCGAAACCATCCGACTCGCCCACCCCGGCCGTGAAGTGGTGCAGATCCCCTGCCGACCGCTGATCTGGCAAAACGGCAGCCTGCACTGCGTGACGATGCAGCTTCCCGAAGGCGTAATGTTCTTGTAGGAGCGCGCCATGCGCGCTCCTGCGACGGCAAGGCGCCGCGTACACTGTTGCCCATGACGAACAAGACCCTCAAGCTCGCGCTGCTGCAGGAAACCGACCGCGGCAGCACCGACGCCAACCTCGACGCGATCGAGGCGGGCTTGCGCGAGGCCGCGCGGGCCGGCGCGCAACTGGTGCTGCTGCAGGAAATCCACAACGGCCCCTACTTCTGCCAGCACGAATCGGTGGCGGAATTCGATCGCGCGGAAACCATCCCGGGCCCGTCGACCGAACGGATCGGAAAACTCGCCGCCGAACTGGAGCTCGTGGTCGTCGCTTCGCTGTTCGAGCGGCGCGCGGCAGGCTTGTATCACAACACCGCAGTGGTGTTCGACCGCTCGGTCGGGATCGCCGGCACCTACCGCAAGATGCACATCCCCGATGACCCCGCGTACTACGAGAAGTTCTATTTCACGCCGGGCGACCTCGGTTTCCATCCGATCGCGACGTCGGCCGGCAAGCTCGGCGTGCTGGTGTGCTGGGACCAGTGGTACCCCGAAGCGGCGCGCCTGATGGCGCTCGCAGGCGCGGAGATCCTGCTGTATCCGACCGCGATCGGCTGGGACCCCGCCGATGCGCAGGACGAAAAGGACCGCCAGCGCGATGCATGGATCACCGTGCAGCGCGGCCACGCGGTGGCCAACGGCGTGCCGCTCGCGGCCTGCAACCGGGTTGGCTTCGAGCCGTCACCCGACGGCGGACGCGGCGCGCAGTTCTGGGGCTCGAGTTTCGTTGCCGGGCCGCAGGGCGAAATCCTCGCACAGGCGGGGAGCGACAAGCGCGAGCTGCTGATCGCGGACGTCGACCTCGAACGCAGCGAAAGCGTGCGGCGGATCTGGCCGTTCCTGCGCGACCGCCGCATCGACGCCTACGGCGATTTGACCAGGCGGTTCCGCGATTGAACACCGGCCCCGAGTCCCCCGCCGAGAACGCGGCGCAACCCGACCCGATGCAAGACCAGCCCGTCAAGCGCGTGACGCGCGACGGCGTGGAATTCGTGTTGCTCGGCACCGCGCACGTTTCGCGCGCATCGGTGGATGCGGTGAAGGCGCTGGTCGAGCGCGAGCCGTTCGACGCGATTGCCATCGAACTTTGCGAATCGCGCGCACGCGGCATCCGCGATCCCGAAGCGCTCGCGAACATGGACCTCTTCCAGGTGATCCGCACCGGCAAGGCCGGCATGGTGTTCGCCTCGCTGGCGCTGGCGTCCTTCCAGCAGCGGATTGCAGAACAATACGGCATCGAGCCCGGCGCCGAGATGAAGGCCGCGATGGCGGCCGCCGATGCGCGCGGGCTGCCGCTGTGGTTGGTCGACCGGGAGATCGGCATCACCCTCAACCACGCCTATCGCGGGGTACCGTTTCGCGACCGCATGGGTATCCTCGGCGGACTCATCGCGAGCGTGTTCTCGCGCGAGGAAATCGATGAAGCCGATATCGAGAAACTCAAGCAGGGCGACATCCTCGAAAGCGCCTTCGGCGAATTCGCGCGTGAATCCAAGCCGCTCTACGAAGCGTTGATCGGCGAGCGCGACCGCTTCATGGCCGCGCGGCTGCGCGAGGAATCGGCCACGAACCCGGTCGCCAGGCGGGTGCTGCTCGTGATCGGCGCGGGCCACCTCAAGGGCGTGGAACGTGAACTCGGCGCGCAGCAGCAACCGCCGCGGGCGATCATCGAACCGCTTGCCGCCAAGCTGCCGGCTCCGAAGTGGCCGAAGTATTTCGCCATCTGCGTGATGCTGGCGATCTTCGCCGCGATCGGATTTCTGTTCTATCGCAATGCGACCATGGGCTGGCACGCGCTGCGCGACTGGGTGATCTACACCGGGCTGTTGAGCGCGCTGGGCGCCGCGATCGCGGGCGGGCATCCCCTGTCGGTGCTCACCGCCGCGGTGATGGGCCCGCTGAAACCATTGCGCCCGCCTGGACTGTCGTCCGGCGTCTTCTCCGGCATGGCCGAAGCGTGGTTGCGCAAGCCCCGTGTGGCGGACTTCCAGTCACTGCGCCACGACCTGCTGCACGTGACGGGCTGGTGGCGCAACCGCGTCGCACGGACCCTGCTGGTGTTCATGCTCACCAACCTCGGCACCATCGCCGGCGAATACCTCGCCGCCGCGCGCATCTTCACCCGGTTGTTGTAAGCCGCCAGCGGGGGCGACCATGGCAACCGACTTGTCCTTCATCGAGTACGTCGCAGACCAGGTGCGGCTGCAGGATCGCCTGACGCACAGGAAGATGTTCGGCGAGTACGCGCTTTACCTCGACGACAAGGTGGTTGCGTTCGCCTGCGACAACAGCCTGTTCGTCAAGCCGGCCGAGGGCACCCGTCATCTGACGGCCGACCTGCCGCAGCAACCGCCGTATCCAGGGGCCAAGCTGTACCCGGTTGCGGACGCACTGCTGGACGAGCCGGACCTGCTGCGTGGGTTGCTGCTTGCAACCGAACGCGCTCTGCCGGCCCCTAGGCCCAAGGCACCGCGGAAGCGGTCCACAAAGTGATGCACCCGCCATCGGTTCGCGATGCGACGGTGGCATCCCGCATCGCATTGCGCCAGGCCGCCACGCCGCAGCAGGTCGCAACCGTTCGCGAACTTTTCCGCGAATATGCCCAGGCCATAGGCACGGATCTCGAGTTCCAAGGCTTCTCCGGCGAACTTGCAGCACTGCCGAAGCCGTACGTACCTCCCAAGGGCGCCTTGCTGCTCGCGCAAGCGGGTGGCGCCGTCGCCGGCTGCGTAGGACTGCGACCGCTCGAAGGCGGCCTGGGCGAAATGAAGCGCCTGTATGTCAGGCCCGCCTACAGGAAGTTCGGCCTGGGCCGGCGCCTCGTGCAGGCCGTGGTCGACGCCGCGCGCGCAGCCGGTCATCGCGAACTCCGCCTCGACACGTTGGCGAGCATGGGCCCGGCGCAGGCGCTTTATCGCCAGCTCGGGTTCGTCGAAATCGCGCCTTACAACCCGTTGCACATGCCCGGCACGCGGTTCTATTCACTCGACCTGTCGTCGTGACTTCACCGGGCTTCCGGCGCACCGCCGCCGGGCCAGTAAGCGGCGTCCGGCGTCTTGCGCGCACCGAAGATCGCCTGCCCCACGCGCACGATGGTCGAGCCTTCTTCGATCGCGAGTTCGTAATCGCCCGACATGCCCATCGAGAGCTCGTCCAGTTCGACGCCCTCGGGCGCCCCCTGGCGCAGCCGGTCGCGCAATTCGCGCAGACACACGAAGCACGGCCTCACCTTCGCCGCGTCGTCCGAGAACAGCGCCAGTGTCATCAGTCCGCGCACGCGCAGCGAAGAGAAGGCCGGAAGCCGCCGGACAAATGCCGCCACGCCATCCGGCGGCAGGCCGAACTTGCTTTCCTCGCCGGACGTATTGACCTGCACCAGCACGTCGAGCGACCGGCCGAGCGACTGCAAGCATTTGTCCAACGCCTCGGCGACGCGCAGGCTGTCCAGCGCCTGGAACTCTGACGCGAACTCGGCGACCTGCCTGGCCTTGTTGGTCTGCAGGTGGCCGATGACGGCCCAGCGGAGATCCGGCAGGTCCGAAAGCGCCTGCCACTTGCGATGCGCCTCCTGCACCTTGTTTTCGCCCAACGTGCGGCAACCTGCGGCGTAGGCGTTGCGGATGCGTTCTTCGGAAACGGTCTTGCTGACCGGCAACAGGCGCACGCCCGCAGCATCTCGCCCGGCCTTCGTGCAGGCCGCGCCGATGCGCGCATGCACGTCGGCGAGGTGCTGGCGGAATTCCTCGACGGTATTGGCGGTGGCGTAACCAATCATCCCGCCAGTATAGACAGCACGTGCGCGTGACCTCCCACCATTCGGCTCCCCGCCTACGACGCCGCACCCGTGGCGAACGGCTGCGATGGAACGCGTATCCTGTTCGCATGCGCGCGCAGCCGACATCCGAAGAAGCGTCATGGCCCGAAACACTGTGGACCATCGGGCATTCGACGCGTGGCATCGACGAATTCATCGCGCTGTTGCAGCAGAACGACATCGAGGTGCTGGCCGACGTTCGCCACTTTCCCGGCTCGCGCAAATACCCGCACTTCAATGCTGAGCCGCTGCGCGAGGCGATGCACGGCGTCGGGATCGATTACGAACCTTTCATCGAGTTGGGCGGCCGCCGCAAGGTGCAGCCGGATTCGCCGAACACGGCCTGGCGGCATCCGGCGTTCCGCGGCTACGCGGACTACATGCAGACGGACGCCTTCCGCACGGGCATCGAGCGACTGAAGGCACTGGCCAGCGCGAAGCGCACCGCGATCATGTGCTCGGAAGCGGTGTGGTGGCGTTGCCACCGCGGGTTGGTTTCCGACGTGTTCAAGCTCAACGGCACGCGCGTGCTGCACATCATGGGACCCGGCGAACCACGTGAACACCCGTACACGTCGGCGGCACACGTGGCGGACGGAAGGCTCGACTACGCGGCGGACCAGCACGAACTGCCGATCCGCGGCGAGCCGTGAGCACCCGCCGGCACTTGTCCGGGATCGACTGAAGGCGTAGCGTGAAGCTCGACCGGGGCGTCGTTCCCGGACGTCCCTGGCCACGTTCTTCACGCAAGGAGGTGGCTCATGACGTCATTGCGCTCCGATCCTTCCTTCGAGTGCGCGCCGCACGCTGCCCGCTCCATCGCGCTGGCGCTGGCCCTCAGCTTGAACCTGACCCTCGTGTTGTTCGCGCTGCGGCCGCATACGCCGTTCGAGCTCCACGCACCACCCTCGCCGTCGCTGCTCGCCACACTGCTGCAGCCGCCGCCACCGCCGGCGCCGGCGCCGGCCGTGCCGATCCTGCGCGCGGTACAGCACGTGGCCATCCCGACCGTACCCGTGGCGGTGACGCACCCGCTGCCCCTTGCCACGCCGGCGCTTCCGATGATCGGGCCCGTGGGATCCATCCGGACGGTTCCCGCAACGTCAGTGGAAGTGGCCCCGGCCGGCACCGCGGGCGATGCCGACGCGACCATCGCCTACGAAACCGCCACGGCACCCTCGTACCCGATCGCGGCGCTGCGCGCCGGCATCCAGGGCACGGTGCTGCTCAAGGTGTTGGTCGACCCGCGCGGACAGCCTATCCGGGTCGTGGTCGAACACGGCAGCGGCTCGCGGATACTGGATGATGCGGCACGCAGGCACGTACTCACGGCGTGGCGGTTCCATCCGGCCGTGCGGAACGGCCACGCGATCGAAGCGTGGGCGCTGGTGCCCGTGCACTTCAAGCTGGACCGCGGGTAACGCCTCCGCGCCGTCTACCCGGGGCGGGCGTTACCCTGCGGCGGGCCGGCGTGTGGGCGCGATGCGTGCACGATCAGCCACACCAGGCCGACGACGCAGAGCGCGGGGAGCAGCACCGGCAGCATCGCGAACAGGACGACCGGAATCACGACCAAGGCGGTGACGGCGAGCGCGAACAGCCCGAACAGGCCGCCGAAAATCACGCCCAGCAGTCCGAACGTCAGCTTGAACGCGCCGACGACGAGGGCGCCGAACAGCCAGACCGCACCGAACACGGCCAGCAGTACCACTGCGATTTCGAACATCCTGACCTCCTCGCCGTCCCGCGGCGTCGCAATCGAATCCATGCGCGCATCCAGTATGCGCCTTCGCCGCACCGTGCAGAAGCACGACTCGCGACCCATCGACATGCCCATGACTTCTGGCTGACGCAACTACTATCAAGTGCGGTATAGTGTACTCGTCTGTACGGGCGATGCAAGCTCACGATGAGCGACACCGAAGCGCACCTCAAGAAGTTCGAGAAGGAACTGGCTGCCGGCACGGTATCGCTGGTCCTGCTGGCCGCATTGGGCGCCGCTCGCGAGCCGATGTACGGCTACCAGATCGCCAAGCGCCTTGAGCGCGATGCCGGCGGCGTGCTGGTGGGCAAGCAGAGCGCGCTGTACCCGGTGTTGCGGAACCTGAGCGCCGCCGGGTTGCTCGACACCTTCGTCGAACCCTCCGAAGCCGGGCCGCCGCGCCGCTACTACCGAATCACGTCGCTGGGCCGGCGGGTCCTGCGCGAATGGGCCGATGCCTGGGATTCCACCCGCCGTTACGTCGACTCGATCTTGAAGGATTGAAGCCATGAGTACGCCCAAGACCATCAAGGAATACCTCGCGCAACTGCGTGCCGCACTGGAGGGTGCCGATCCGGCGATGATCCAGGACGCGCTGTACGACGCCGAGGAGCACCTGCGCTCGGAACTCGCCGAGAACCCGGGCATGGGCGAGGCCGAGCTGCTGGCGAAGATCGCGACCAGCTACGGCGCGCCCGAGGAAGTCGCCGAGATCTACCGCACCACCGAGCAGACGGTGGCACGCGCGTTGCGTCGGCCCCCGCCGCCGCCGCGCCGCTCCGCCATCGGCCGCTTCTTCGGCGTGCTCGCCGACCCGCACACGTATGGCGCGCTGTTCTACATGCTGCTGGCGCTCGCCACCGGCATCTTCTACTTCACCTGGGCGGTTGTCGGGCTATCCCTTTCAACCGGCCTCGCCTTCACGCTGATCGGCATTCCGTTCTTCCTGCTGTTCATGGCGTCGGTTCGGGGCCTGTCGCTGCTGGAAAGCCGCATCGTCGAGGGCATGCTCGGGGTGCGGATGCCGCGTCGCCCTCCGTACGTCGAACGCGATCGGCCCTGGCTCAAGCGCATCGGAAGCATGCTGGCGGATGCGCGCACCTGGTTCACCTTGTTCTACATGTTGCTGATGCTGCCGCTGGGCATCGCGTACTTCGTGATCGTGGCGGTGCTGTCGGCCGTTTCGCTGGCGCTGATGCTCACGCCGATCGCGATGGCGTTCGACTTCTTCGGCGTGGGACGCGATTTCGTCGTCGACCACGTGACGATCAACTGGGGCTTCGGAGTCCACATCCCGGGCTGGGGCGACGCGGCGGTGATGTTCGTGGTCGGCTTCTTCCTGCTGTTCGGGATGCTGCACCTCGTGCGCGCGATCGGGCACCTGCACGGCGCGCTGGCCAAGCACCTGCTGGTGAAATCCGCGCGGGTTTGAAGCCGCCCGGGATCGGCAGAGGCTCGCGCCGCAAGACGGGCATCGTCCGTCGGTCGTCAGGTTCACGCGTTGCCGTGCCAGCAGGCAGCCAAGCCGCATGCGTCGCGCAGCGCCGACCGCGTTTGCAGGACAGCAAACAAGAACGGCCAAGCCGGCCCGGAGCGTGGGCGACCTGGATGTCGCGAACCAATGCGGGAATGAGCCCGCCCCCCCCGGTTTCGACTCCGTTTCATCCGCACTACCGCATCACGGCGCCGGCGTCGTCGTCCCGGAATCCTTGCGCAACTTGCCGAGCAACGGCTCCAGCAGATCCAGCGGCAGCGGGAACGCGATGGTCGTGGTCTTGTCGCCCGCGACTTCGACCAGCGTCTGCAAGTAGCGCAACTGGATCGATTGCGGCTGCGTGGCGAGGGTCTGCGCGGCCTGCATCAGCTTCTCGGACGCCTGCAGTTCGCCCTCGGCGTTGATGATCTTGGCGCGCCGTTGGCGCTCGGCCTCGGCCTGGCGCGAAATCGCGCGGTACATGCTTTCCTCGAGATCCACCTGCTTGATCTCGACGTTGGAGACCTTGATGCCCCACGCGTCGGTGTGCTGGTCGAGGATGCCCTGGATGTCGGCATTGAGCTTTTCGCGCTCGCTCAGCATTTCGTCGAGTTCGTGCCGTCCCAGCACCGAGCGCAACGTCGTCTGGGCAAGCTGGCTGGTGGCCTCGCGCGCGTCTTCCACCTGGATCACCGCCTTTTCCGGGTCGACCACGCGGTAGAGGATCATCGCGTTGACCTTTACCGGCACGTTGTCGCGCGAGATCACGTCCTGCGGCGGCACCTCCACCACGATCGTGCGCAGGTCGATCCGGACCATCTGCTGCATGATCGGGATCAGGATGATGATGCCCGGCCCCTTCACCGCCTGGAAGCGCCCGAACAGGAACACGACGCCACGGTCGTACTCGCGCAGGACCTTGATCGACGACAGCAGGATGATCAGCACGATGACGACGATCACTGCGATGACGGGATACATGCTCACGGCGTTGCCTCCTTCGGAACAGCCAAGGGTTTCACATCGAGAATGAGGCCATGCATGGCGGTGACGGCGACCGGCTGGCCGCGCCTGAGCGGAACGTCGGAACGCGCCTGCCAGCGTTCGCCGTGCACGTGCACCGCGCCACGGCCCACGAAGTCGGCGACCACCTCGCCGATCGCGCCGACCATTTCCTCGCGTCCGCTGACCACCGGCTGCTTGTGCGAGCGCACCGCCATCCACACGATGCCGACGAGGATCGCGGCGGCCGCGATCGCGATGCCGACCACCACCGGCACCGCGATGCCGTAGCCCGGTACGCCTGTGTGCATGAAGATCACCGAACCGATCACGAACGAAATCACTCCACCGGTGCCGAGCACCCCGTACGCAGGCACGAACGCCTCCGAGACGATCAGGATCACCCCGAGCAGGATCAGGCCGAGTCCCACGTAGTTCACCGGCAGCAACTGGAACGCGTACAGCGCGAGCAGCAGGCAGATCGCGCCGACCACGCCCGGCAACACCCCGCCGGGATGCATGCCCTCCATCACGAGGCCCCCGAGGCCGATCAGCAACAGGATGTACGCGACCGAGGGATTGGCGACCACGCCGAGGAACTGGCTGCGCCATCCCGGTTCGATCGCCTGCAACTCGGCGCCACGCGTGTGCAATACCCGCGCGCCGGCAGCGGTTTCCACTTTGCGGCCGTCCACGTCGGCCATGAGTTGCGTGAGGTTCGGTGCGACCAGGTCGATCACGCGCAACTTCAGCGCCTCGCTGTCCGAAACGCTGACCGCCTCGCGCACGGCCTTCTCCGCCCAATCCGCATTGCGGCCGCGCCGCTCGGCGAGCGCGCGGATGTAGGCCACCGCGTCATTGGTGACCTTGCGCATTTCCGTCGATTCGGAATCTGCTGGCTTGCCGCTGCTGGAGGACGGCACCGGCAGGCTGCCGCCGCCGGTGATCGACACGGGGGACGCGGCGCCGATGTTGGTCGCGGGCGCCATTGCCGCGACCTGGCAGGCGTACATGATGTAGGTTCCCGCGCTGGCCGCGCGCGCGCCGGACGGCGAGACATAGCCGATCACCGGCACCGGCGAGGCGAGTATCGCCTTGATGATGTCGCGCATCGAACTCGAGAGTCCACCCGGGGTGTCGAGCTCCAGCACGATTGCCTCGGCGTGCCGCTGGTCCGCCTCCGCAATGCCGCGCACGAGGTAATCAGCGCTCGCAGGGCTGATCGCGCCATCGACGCGCAACGTCACGACCACGGGACGGGCCGCCGGCGATTGCGGCGCGGCAGCCCACGCCGTCGCCAACCCCAGCAACGCAAACAGTCCCCAGACCCCGAACCGCCACGTCTTCATGGCGCCATCAGACCATTACCCGCCGAACTTCGCAAACCCCATGGTCAAGGCGCCGGCGGATGCGATCGTTGACATGCGGCAAGGCAGCCGCGGGCGGTCGGCGTACAGTGTCCGGTTCAAATCGACCAAGACGAGAGAACGCCATGGACCATCCAATGTTTCCGCAATCGAATGCCGACATCGCAAAAAAGCGCCACGAACTCGCCCCGGGGCCGCTGGAGGCCTTCCAGAACTTCAGCCGCGCCGTGTTCGCCGACGGCGCCCTGCCCTCGGTCACCAAGCAGTTGATCGCGGTGGCGGTGGCGCATACCACGCAGTGTCCGTACTGCATCAAGGGCCACACGCGCGCCGCCCTCAGGGCCGGCGCCACCGAGCAGCAAATCATGGAAGCGATCTGGGTCGCCGCCGAGATGCGCGCGGGCGGAGCGTATGCGCATTCGGCGCTAGCGATCGACGTGATGCAGCAGCACGAAGCGTCGCATGCGGGCTGATCGCGGGCCGCTTTCCGCGCGCACCCTTGTCCCCCCTGCGGCATCACAGGCTATACTTCGGGCTTTGCAACCACGGCCAACGCCGCCAGCGGGGGAGCCCAACAACATGATTCGATCGGTGCTGACTGTCGTCCTGGTGGCGGCGTTCGCGTGCTTCGCGTCCACGGCTTTCGCCAAGGGCGACCCGGCCAAGGGCAAGCTCGAGGTCTATACCTGCCATGGCTGCCACGGCGTCACCGGCTACATGTCGGTGTACCCCGAATACCACGTGCCGCGCATCGCCGGTCAGAACGAGCAGTACATCATCGACGCGTTGAAGGAATACAAGAGCGGCGCCCGCAAGTTCCCGACCATGAACGCGCAGGCCAGCAGCCTGACCGACGAGCAGATCGAGAACATCGCGGCTTACCTGTCCAGCCTCGCGCCCAAGCAACCGCACAAGAACTAAGGGGACCGATCCATGCAACCTCGTACCACCCTCGCCTGCCTGGTCGCCGCCTCGCTGATGCTTGCATTCGGCTCCGCTGCCGCAGCCAGCGGCAACGCCGCCGAAGGCGCCAAGAAAGCGGCGGCCTGCGAGGCCTGCCACGGCAAGGACGGCAACGGCATCGCGCCGAACTACCCCGCCCTCGCCGGCCAGTACCAGGATTACCTGGAACAGGCGCTGCACGAATACAAGAATGGCCGGCGCACCAACGCGATCATGAACGGCATGGCCGCGCCGCTGTCCGACCAGGACATCGAGGATCTCGCCGCGCATTTCTCCAGCCTTCCGAGCAGGCTTTCCGACCTGCACGGCAAGATCGAGGGCGGCAACTGAGGTAACGGACATGACGACCCTGCAGGAACTGGCCTCACAGCATTGCGAACCGCGCAAGGGCGGTCGCGCGCTGGACTCGGCACGGGTCGGTGAATTGCTGGCTTCGCTGCCGGGTTGGGCCGCGGCGGGCGACGGCAAGTCGATCGCGAAATCCTTCAAGTTCGCCAACTTCTACGAGACGCTCGGCTTCGTCAACGCGATCGGCTGGATGGCAAACAAGCAGGACCACCACCCCGACCTCGAGGTCGG
>DASSNH010000029.1:0-2957 GCA_035701405.1 Rhodanobacteraceae bacterium | reverse complement strand
GCCTTCGCCGAGCACGGCCGCCAGACCCGCGACGGTTTCGTCCACGATCTTGCCGGCCGGCACCATCACCCATACAGCGCGGGGCGGTTCGAGCGCGCGGACCAGCGCCTCGAGCGTATCGACCGCCTTGCCGCCGGCATCAGCCAGCGCCGTGCGTGCCTTGTCGCTCGGATCGAAGCCGACCACGTCGTGGCCACCTTTCATCAGGCGCTGGGCCATGAAGTTGCCCATCTTGCCCAGGCCGATCATTCCGAGTTGCATGTTGTCCTCCAGTGGCTTCGTGGTGATGGCGCGCCGCGCGGCCCGCGCAATCCGCCATGGTACGCCCGCGCAGGCGGGCGGTCCGCGCGCGTGCCAGCCGCGGTGCGCTTCTGCCGGATCACTTGAGCGGCTTCAGCCGCCGCTTGCTGACGTGGAACGGCGCTTCGCCGCCAGTGCCCTTGCCCTGGAAGTAGCCACGCTGCCACTTGCGCGCGACGGTCGCGGGATCGCCATCGTGCAGCAACTTGTTGAACTCGGCGCGCGACGCGGCCCATTCCGCGTAGTCGGCCTTGAGGCCGGGGTCGTCCTCGATGTCGGCGCGCGTCGGCGTGATGTCGTCCAGCAGCGCGTGGGGGCACAGGGTGATGAAGCAGAACGGATCGCCGGTCCCGAAACGCACCGTGCAGGGCCGGGTGAAGCGCCAGTTCATCGTGAACGGGAACGGCAGCCAGTCGGTCTCGACCATGCCGTCCAGTGGGTGGATGCCGTCCTTCGCGTAGTTCGGCGCGCCGCGCACCCAAAGGCCCCAGCCGGGCGAGGTGCGGAACAGCCAGCCGGTGTGGAAGGTGAGGATGCCGTGGCCGAAATGCGAGGTGATGAATGCGCGCAAGACTTCGGGGTCGAGGCCCTGCGCACGCGCCGTGATGCCCTCGATGGCTTGGTTGCCGTCCCAGGTGACTTCGAAGGCGAACGGCGACGCCAGCTCCCAGCCGCTGGCATTGGCCATCGACAATGGCAGGCAGCGGTACGCGTAGTGGTCGGCGGTCTGGTCCATCCAGGCGCGCTCGCGGCGTCCGGGGACGATCGGCACCGCGCGCGGATCGACGCGATAGCATGTCAGCCGCGGCGTGGGATCGGGCGATGCGGTCGCCTGCGTGGGTGCGCCCCGCGCCGCCGCCTCCGCGGCAGGTTGCGCTTCGGTTTCGGCCATCGACGCTCCTCCGTGACCGCGGCTTCGCCCGTGGCGGCGATGCCGGGCGCTCCATCGTCCGGCGTTTCGCGGGAGGGGTCAAGGTTCGCGTTTCACGAACGATTGATGTGCGCGGCGTGATAATCACGTGTTGATGCGAAGGGAGCGGGAGCCCTCGACCATGCTTGCCGAAGCCCAATCGCTCGCAACGAATGTCCACCTGCTCGGCAATGACGAATATGCGGTGATGCTGACCGCGTCCGGCGCGGGCTACAGCCATTGGAAGGGCCGTGCGGTCACCCGCTGGCAAGCCGATCAGGTCGGCGGCGAGCAGGGCGCGTACGTGTATGTCCGCGACGTCGACGGGGCCGCGCATTGGTCGGCGACGTCGCAGCCGGCCGGTGGCGAGGTGTGGTACGGGTTCGCCCAGGCGATGGCGCGCTTCGTCCGGCGCGATGGTGCGCTGACCACCACGCTCGAAGTCGCGGTCGATCCGGACCACGCGGTGGAAGTCCGCGGCGTCGGCCTGCGCAACGACGGAACGGTCGAGCGCCGGGTCGACGTGACGTCTTACCTGGAACTGGTCCTGGGTTCCGCGCCCACCGACGCAGCGCACCCGGCGTTTTCGAAGATGTTCGTGCAGACCGCGATCGAGGACGGCGTACTGTTGGCGCGGCGGCGCAGGCGCGACGCCTCCGATCCCGGCATCTGGGCCGCCCACGCCCTGGTCGTCGACGGGGACACCGGCGGCGAGCGCGAACACGAAACCGACCGCGCCCGCTTCATCGGCCGTGACGGCTCGCTGGCCGATCCCGCGGCGCTGCAACCCGGCGCATGCTTGTCGGGGACCACCGGCACCGTCCTCGATCCCATCTTCAGCCTCCGCGCGGGCTTGACCGTGGGCGCCGGCGAGACGCGGCGGCTGGCGTTCGTCACCGCGGCCGCGGAATCGCGCGAGGAGGTGTTGCAACTGATCGCGCGTTGCGCGGACGCCCGGGCGTGCGCTGGGGTGTTCGCGCGCGCGCAGCGGCAACCGGGTCCGCGCGGCGCCGGCGACCTCACCCCCGCCCAGGCCGCGCTGTGCCAGCGGCTGGCAGGTGCGCTTGTCTACGACGATCCGACATTGCGTCCAGCCCGCGAGGTGGTCGCCAGGGGCGAGGGCGGCGCGCCGGTGTTGTGGGCGGCGGGTATTTCCGGCGACCTTCCGATCGCGGTTGCCCGGATCGCCCAACCTGAAGACATGGTGCTGGCAAGGGACCTGCTGGGCGCGCAGGGCTTCTGGCGCAATCGCCAGTTGCCCGCCGACCTGGTGCTTCTCGACGTCGCCAAGGGCGCGGAGGCCGACGCGGTCGAAGCCGCGCTCAAGGAGATCGCACCCGGCAACGACCAACAGGACAAGGCGCGCGGTTCGGTGTTCGTGCTGCGCGCGGACCGGCTCGACCAGGGATTGCGCGACGGACTCATGGCGGCGGCGAGGATCGTCCTCGACGGCCGCGACGGCGGGCTCGCCAGCCAATCGAAATGTGCCGCCGTGCCCTCCGGCGTCAGCGGCTCACCGCCGAGGGCGGCGGGAAAAGCGCCGGTGCGCGGCGGCCGCCCCGCCGCGATGCCGAAGCCTGCCGAACTCGATTTCTGGAACGGCCTCGGCGGTTTCACGAAAGACGGCCGTGAGTACGTGGTGGTTCTCCAGCGTGGCGACACCACGCCGGTGCCCTGGTCGCACGTCGTCGCCAACGCCGGCTTCGGCTTCCTCGTGACCGCGACCGGCGGCGGCTACACGTGGGCG
>DASSNH010000028.1:0-12183 GCA_035701405.1 Rhodanobacteraceae bacterium | reverse complement strand
GGCCGGTCGGCGGCGACAGCGGCAGGCTGGGTCCAGCCGGTCACCCGGTCCAACCCGATCCCGTAGCGGGCCTTCATGTAGTTGGCGATGACCGAGCCGCCGAGCTGCGCGGGCTCGAACCGGAAGCGATTGGCGAACGCGCTGCGCGGTACCGGATTGTCGCGCGCATCGGCGAGGCCGCGGGGCAACACGTCCTTGGCCAGGCCCTCGTGCAGGCGAAGCCGCAAGCCCACAACCGGATGGTTGCGCACCAGCGGGTAGCTCGTCTCTTCGCCGAATTGCTCGAAGCCGTAACAGCGCATGTAGAACGGGGCGTGGTGCGGATGCACGCCGATCACGACATCGGTCAATCCGCATTGCAATCCGTAGTGCACGGCCCAGCGCATCATGCTGAACAGCGCCTTCATGCCGCGCGACGCGCACCGGCGACGATCGGCCAGCATGCCCACCTCGAGCAGCCCGCGACCCGCACGCCGCATTCCCTCCAGGTCCCGGGGATAAACGCTGTCGAGGGCAAGCCCCGTGGAATTGTCGCGGAACAACGTCATGGTGTAACCGGTTTCCGGACCCTCCGGTCCCCAGATCACGCAGGCATGCTCGCCCACCCCGGTCGGCGAAGCGTGGATCCGGAACGGATTCTCATCGATCAACCCCATCTCCGAATAGCGGCGGTACACCAGCCCCCAGGCTGATTCCACCTCTGCAAGGCTGCTCGCACAGGAGCATGTCGGTTCACTGCTGCGCGTTGCGGAAAGTTCGGAAGTCGCGGTGATGTCGATGGCTGTTTGGGGCATGGCGTACGATCCGTTTGGTTGATGCTTGCGGCGCCGTCCGCGGCGCCTGTTTCGAGGCATCGCCGATCCGTCAGCGACATGGACGAGGTTCCCCATTTGCCGGCACGGGCCCGCAACGGCCCGCCGGTGTGCTGCTATTGCTGCTTTATCGAGTGAGCCGCACGCGCGGCGTGCGCCAATCGCAGACCGGCAAAACCAGGCTGCGGTTGGCAAGCTTCTTGCAGTACCGAGTCAGCCGCACGGGGCGCAGCCCGGTGCGGAACGAGAACGTTGCAATGGGTGAAATGGACTTGCAGCGCGGCTGAGGCAGCGGCTGGTCACCTTGGGCGACCATTGGCCGGAACCCGCTGTGCGAGCTGTCGGAAATGTTCACGGCTGAGCGACCCAACCTGGCCTCGCGTACCGTGGGCCATATCCTTCCCCCGCGGTCGCTCAAAGACGGCTAGCTTCCGTACTAGCCGCGATATCCCCCTTTGTTACAGTTTGCAACTTTATGCGAGCTGATTGTGTGAAGTGCGTATTAAAGGGCTAGAAATCCTGGGAAAATTTCTGCCAACACGTTCACAAAATCTGCAGGCGAGACATCGGCCTTCGCATGGGGAGATACCGAGAACCAGAGAACGCGGCTTTCCGAACCGCGGCCGAGGGTACTCGCATTGATGTCTCGATCCAAGGCTTTTTTGGAATTCGATCGCAATTCTGCGACGTGCGCCACCTGCGCTGCGGACCGCGGCGGCAAATTGACTGATGCCCCCGGTGACCGACCGTCCCGCCAGCTTTCCGTCGCCGGCGGCGGAGCGCGAATTCGTCGTCCGTTTCGGGGTGGGCCCCGCCCGGCCGAGGGGGCAAGTTCATTGCCATTCCAGTGTATTTCGACAGTCCGTCCGCGAAGCGGTAACGTAGAGCCGTTGGCGGCGCGCCCGACGGGCCACGAACAGCACCAACCAGATCCGAAGGCGTGCATCCGTACCAACCGACGCTGGACGAGGCGAAGGGCGTGGACCAGGACATCAAGGCAGGCATTCTGGGGGCTGGCATCGCCGCCCCGTCGGCAGACAATTCGCAGCCGTGGCGGTTTGCGTGGAGCGGCGATGATCTGGTCGTCCGGATCGACAGGGACCGCAGCGGCGGGATATCCGATACCCGCTATGTGCTGAGCGACCTCGCCATCGGTGCGTGTCTGGAAAACATGCTGCTCCATGCGCGGTCGCGCGGCTACGGGGCGGACCTCGAAACCTTTCCGCAGCAAGACGACCCCCTGTGCGTCGCCCGCATCCGTTGGCGCCGCGACGCTACGGATCGTCCCGAACCGCTGGCAACCGCGATCGGGCAGCGCCACACCGACCGCCGCTTTCCCTGGCGCGGTCCGATCACTGCGGATACACGAGCGGGGCTGGATGCGCAGGCCCGGCTGATACCTGGCGCGCGGCTTTGGTGGCCGCAGACACCACGGGAGAGAAAAGCCGCACAGGGCCTGATCCGGCAAGCCGAGGCGCTGCGCTTCAAGAGTCCGGCACTGCACGCGGAACTGTTTTCGAGCATCCGCTTCTCCGCCGGCTGGCACACGGCCTGCGAGGAAGGCCTGCCCCCGGCGGCGCTGGCCGTGGAACCGCCACTTCGCCCCGTCTTCCAGGCCATGCGGCGCCCCGGCGTCATGGCCTCGTTCAATCGGCTGGGTGCGGCATCGATGCTGGGCTGGCGATCGGCCTGGGTGCCGATCCGGCTGTCACCAGGGCTCTGCCTGATCGTGGTGCCGTCCACTGCGCGAGCCGACGTGCTCTCTGGGGGCCGCGCCCTGCAGCGCGTCTGGCTCCAGGCCACGCTCGATGGCCTGTCGGCGCAGCCGTATGCGGCACCGGGCGTGCTTGGCCTCGGTTTCATCCCCCTCGAGCCCGCGTTCCAGCAGGCGCGGTCGCGCCTGGCGTCGGCCTTGGGCGACCTGACCGGGACAGGCACCGGGTTGGTGTTCCTTCGCCTCGGCTATGCACGCTCCCCTCCAGCCGGCCGCAGCGGACGGCGGCCGCTCGCCAGTTTCGGGGATTTTTCCGAGGCTGTAGCCCGATCTTGATTCTGTGTCGGAAACCTTGACAAATGTGGCTCCTGGGTAGTTTGACGGCATAAACTCTTGGCGAAGCAACGGGTTGCGCGGAACCATGGCCGTGTCGAACTCCGCAGGATGGCCTTGGAGGCGCAACAGCACGATCCAGTCCGGGGAGGCACCGAATAAGGCTGTCGGCAGACCTTACAGAAATCGAATAATTCTACGGTAAACAGGAGATAAACCTCTTTTAATACAAAGGCTTGATGGCATGGCATGCTTCTTGCCTTATACGGACAGGGCAAGGCCACTCGTTGCCGGTGCCTTTGGTCTCTAACTGAATGGAATCAAGTGAAGGAGAAAAGCATGTTGAACAAGAAAATCCTCGGAGCTGCTCTCGTTGGCGCCTTGGCTCTCGGTGCCAGCGCAGCGGCGTTTGCCACGCCCGTGAATGTGGGCGGCGTCGTGTTCGATCCCGATAGCCCAGCGGACCTGAGCATCGACGCGCTCAACTTCCGCGAAGGGTCCATCAGCCAGGTCGGTGACGTACTCACAGGCTATGGACGGATCGGCTCGATCAACGGGACGGATCCGGACGAGTTCTGCCCGGGTTGCGACCTGACCTTCACCTTCCAGTACACGGTGCAGAGCATCGACAACGTGGGCGGGAACACGCAGATCGTGTTCAACGCCGGAACGATCCAGTTCTATGTCGACGACACCATGAGCTTCAACGTGCTGGATCCGACCACATCCGGCATCGGTACGGAGTGGTTGACAATGACCGGCCATCCGGGCTCGTTCACGGGCTACACGCTGCCGGACCAGGCCGGTGGGGAGCTTTACTCCACGGTCCTTGGCACGATCGCCGAGCCCCAGGCAGGATCCAACGGGATCGGCGTGCTGGATGCGACCGGTGGCCCAGTGGCGGGCTATTTCGACACCAACACGGTGCAAGATGGGCTCGGCGGATTCGCGGATTTCTCGATCAATTCGTCCTTCCTGGTCAAGCTGATCGATGGATGCACGGCCGGTTCGCCTTCGCCTGACCCGAACGACATCTGCCACTATCCGATTTCCGGAACGGCCTTCGTAATCGGAAACTCGATGCTGCCGGTGTCGGTACCGGAACCGGGTGAGCTGGGCCTGCTGGGCCTCGGCCTGGGTGCCTTGGGCTTCATGGTCCGGCGTCGCCGCAAAGAGGCCTCGCGGCGCGCGTAAGGCGACGACTCACTGCTAGCGCCTTCACCATCAATGGCGCCGCTTTCCGAAGCGGCGCCATTTTTTGTGTGCAATGGGAACGCGCAACAGGGCGAACAACGCCCCGCGCTCCCCACCTCATGGAGCCTCAACCGCAAGCCGGTTGTGTCTCGCCAAGAGCCGGTGCTACGGTGCCGGCTTGGCCGAAGCTCCAAGCCGCAATCGCAGCGCAGGTGTCCCATGATGTCCGATGCCCCTGTCACGCCGTCCTCGTTCGACTACGCCACCGCATTCAGCCGCACGATCGGCTGGATGACCTCGGCCGAGCAACCGAAGCTCCGATCCAAGCGCGTGGCGATTGCCGGTCTTGGCGGGGTCGGCGGCGCCCACCTGTTGACCCTGACCCGCCTCGGCATCGAGGCGTTCAACCTGGCGGACCTCGACAGGTTTGGCACGGAAAACCTGAACCGGCAGGCCGGCGCGTTCCAGTCGACCATCGGCCAGCCGAAGGTGGATGTGGTGTCCCGGATGGCGCGCGACATCAATCCGGATCTCGAAATCAACAAGTTCCCCAACGGCGTCACCTTCGACAACATGGAGCAGTTCCTGTCGGGTGTCGACCTGTACGTCGACGGGCTGGACTTTTTCGTGCTCGACATCCGCGCCAAGGTATTCGCGATGTGCGCCGAGCGCGGTATCCCGGCGATTACCGCGGCACCCTTGGGCATGGGTGCGGCGGTGCTGGCGTTCCTCCCGGGCCAGACGACGTTCGAAGAGTACTTCCGGCTCGAAGGTCAGCCGATGAACGAGCAGTTGCTGCGTTTCATGGTGGGATTGGCGCCTGCAGTACTCCACCAGTCCTACCTGGTCGATCCGTCCGCGGTGGACCTGGTCAATCATCGCGGACCTTCGACACCCATGGCGTGCGAAATCTGCGCCGGCATAGCCGGTACCCAGGCGTTGAAGATCCTGCTCGGCCGGGGCAAGGTATATGCGGCGCCCCACGGCCTGCACTTCGATGCCTACCGCAACAAGCTCGTGCACACATGGCGGCCCGGCGGCAACAACAACCCGCTGCAGAGGCTGCTGCTGTCGGTGGCGCGCCGCCGTTTCATGCGGCAGTAGCACCGCGGCACGCGCTGCGCTGGTCCCATGCTTCTGGACTCAGGACCCGCGGCCGGCAAGCCTATCCATTCGGCCGTCTCCCGGCCCAAGTCGGGACCAATTTTGACCATTGCGCTGGACCTTTCGGAATCAACATGCTCGAACGAATCGAACACGAACGCGGCATCCTCGAGCTGCGCCTCGCGCGGCCGCCGGTCAACGCACTGGATCCCGAACTCATCGCCACGCTGAAGCGATCAATCGAACAGGCCCCGAATGACGGCGCCGACGCGCTGGTGCTGTCGGGCTCGCCCGGCCTCTTCTCGGCTGGGCTCGACATTCCTGCCCTGCTGCAACTCGACCGTGGCGCGATGCGCGTGTTCTGGAACGAGTTCTTCGGTGTCTGCGCAGTTCTGGCGCGGTCACCGATTCCGATCGTTGCCGCCGTCACCGGCCATAGCCCCGCCGGCGGCGCGGTGCTCGCGATCTTCTGCGATTACCGTGTCATGGCGCGGGGCGAATTCCGGATCGGGCTCAACGAGGTGCAGGTCGGGCTGACCGTACCCGACTGCATCCAGGCCGCGCTGCGACGACTGGTCGGTCCGTACCGTGCCGAGCGGCTGCTCGTGGCCGGGGCGATGCTCGATTCCGAGGACGCGCTGGCGCAAGGCCTGGTCGATGAACTGACCGACATCGACCATGTCACCACACGCGCGATCGCATGGCTGGAACCGCTGTTGCAATTGCCGCGGCAGGCCATGCTGGCGACCCGCAATATGGCCCGCGCCGGCCTCGCCGGCCTGTTCGACGATCCCGCCTGCCTCCCCGTCGAGGAATTCCTTGACGGCTGGTTCGCAACCGAGGCGCAAACCACCCTGCATGCACTGGTCGAGCGCCTGCGCAACAAGAAGCCGGCTTAGATGGCAGACCTCCCTGCCTCCCGGATGCCACCGCTCTTGCAATACATTCTCCGTTGACATAATGCCGCCTCAACGAGCAAGCTCTATCGTCGAATCTCGCAGCTGCTGAAGACGGGACGGACCTGCTTGGAAACTGAACATCGCGCGGGCAACGAACCCGGCAGCGGGGAGCCGGCCACGCACGGGGACACCCGCGAGCATACCGATCTGATCGCCCGGCTTCGGGCAGAAATCCGGGCCCGCGATGACTTCGTTGCCATCGCCGCGCATGAGCTGCGCAATCCGATGACGTCGATCCTTGGATTGGTGGAGCTACTGCAGTCGGGGGCACGGCAAGATCCCGAAAGCTGCTCGCCGAAGGTCCGCGCCCGGCTCGCGTTGCTGCACGAAGAAGTCGGCGGGTTCATCAAGCGAGCGACCGTGCTCCTCGACACCACGAGGATCATTTCGGGAATGTTGCAACTCAAGCCGGAGTGGGTCGATTTGTCCGCAATCGTCGAGTCTGCAGTCCAACGGCACGGAACCCGAGCGGTGAAGATGGGCAGCAGCATCAATGCGGACGTCGAGGGCGGGCTGCACGGATGCTGGGACGCGCTCGCAATCGAACAGATCATGGACAATCTTCTGTCCAACGCCGTGAAGTATGGCGGGCCGTCGGAGATCAGCGTCGAGCTCGCCGATCTCGGCAGTGCTGCACGATTCACGGTAAGGGACCGTGGTCGGGGCATGACGCCCGCTGAACTCGATCGGATCTTTTCCCGGTTCGAACAGGCGGTCGCACGTCGTGACAGCAGCGGGTTCGGCATAGGGCTTTGGCTGGTGCGCGGGCTTGTCGACGCCATGCGCGGAAGCATCGACGTACGCAGCGAACCCGGCAACGGCACCTCCTTCGAGATCATATTGCCCAAGGACGTCGGCTCCATGAACAGGAACTCCGATGAGCAGCCAAGCACCTCCTGACGGATTTGCCCGCGTACCCACCGGCATACCTGGCCTGGACCAGGTGCTGCAGGGCGGCCTTCTGGACGGCGGACTGTACGTTGTCGCCGGCACCCCGGGGTCCGGGAAGACGATCCTCGCCAACCAATTCTGCTTCGCACGTGCAGCGGCCGGAAGCCGAAGCCTGTTCGTGACCATGCTGGGCGAATCCCACGGGCGCATGCTGCGGCACCTGTCGACCCTGGACTTTTTCGAACCGAGCCACGTACCCGAACGCGTCTATTACCTCAGCGGAGCCCAAGCGATCGAATCGAACGCCTTGGGCAACCTCATGGCACTGCTGCGGAAGGAGATCGCGGCCCGCGATGCGGGCGTGCTCGTGCTGGAGGGGCTGTTTTCGAGCGCCGCCGAGCGGCCGGAACAGGAACTGCGGCGCTTCATCTATCAATTGCAGGCGGAAGTGCAAGCAGCTGGCTGCACGGCGTTGCTGACGACTGACCAGCTACGGCCCGATTATCACCCCGAATACACGCTGGTCGATGGCATCATCCTTCTGGAACAGGTCGCGCGCGGGTCGCGAAGCATGCGGCGCTTGCAGGTGCAGAAGTTCCGGGGCAGCGGCTTCTTCGCCGGCAAGCACGATTACGAGATCACCGAAGCGGGCATTGCGGTGTATCCCAGGATCGAGTCCGTCTATGCGCGGCCTTCCGATCGCGACCGCAGCCTCGGCACCCGCACGCCCATCGGCGTGGCCGGCATTGACCGCATGATCGGGGGCGGCGTGCCTTCGGGTACGACCACGCTGGTTCTCGGCCCCTCGGGGGTCGGCAAAACCGTATTGGGGCTGCACTACATGTGTGCGGCGACTCCGGAACAACCGGCGTTGCTGTTCTCCTTTTACGAAACCCCTGAACGGCTTCTGATGAAAGCCAGAAGCGTCGGACTTGGCCTCGACAAGCTGATCCAACAAGGAACGGTCGAGGTCGTCTGGCAGCCGCCTGGCGGAGACTCGATGGATCATGTCGCGCAGCGGCTCCTGAGGGTGGTGGAGCAGCGCGGTGTGCGGCGCCTGTTCATCGACGGCATGCAAGGCTTCGAGGCTGCCACCGCCGATCCAGAGCGGCTGGTCCGCTTCTTCAACACCCTGTTCAATGAGTTGCGCGTGCGCGACGTGACCTCTCTTTACACGGGAGAGACACAAATACTCATCGGCAGCGAAGTGCGTTCCCCCGTGAACGGCCTTTCGATGCTCTCGGAAAACATTTTGCTGCTGCGATTCGTGGAAAGGCGCGCGCGCATACACCGGATTTTCTCGGTCCTGAAAGTGCGGGACAGTGCCATCGATAGCGCGCTCCGCGAATTCCACATCAGTTCATCCGGCATCGATCTCGCGTCCACCTCGGCCACGGCAGATGCCCTGTATGACAAGTTGCAGCCACCCTCCAGGCCCGGGCCGCCTGGGTTCCCTGCGGCGGACCCGCAGCCGGACCGCGGCGACAGATGAGCCGCACCATTCTCATCGTGGATGACGAATTCGGCATCGTGGAGGTGCTTGCTGCCGCCTTGAGCGATCACGGCTATGGGATCATGCAGGCGTACAACGGCGCCCAGGCACTTGCCCGCATCGCCGACGAAGTTCCGGACCTGGTCATTTCCGATTACATGATGCCGGGCGGGGATGGCGGAGCATTGCTCGCCACCATTGCCCGTGAGTTTGCCGCCATCCCGGTGATCCTGATGAGCGCCGTCGACGAGGTGTCGATCAAGCGGGCCGGCATCAGCTACACGGCCTTTCTTCGCAAGCCATTCAGGATCGCGGAAATGCTGGACGCGGTGCGGAGGCTCGTCGGACACGGCGGGGATGCAGATAACGCCGGCATCCATTGATCGACCAGCAGGTGCCGCTTCGGCCATGCGTCTCGTTCCAGCCGTGCAAGCTGACCGTGAAGGTGGCGCAAGGTTGACGATGTGTTGCCGGGACCCGCAAGCGACGGGCTGATTAATGCCCGCTTGCGGGCGGGCCGCCCCCGCGCTGCACGAACGGCGGCTTGGCGAGCCACACCACCGCGATCAGGATGAAGAATCCGACCCCGATGCCATCGAACAAGTGGTTGAAGGAAATCTGGGTGGCCTGCTGGGTGATCACCCGATTGATCCCCTCGGCGTAGCGCTGGAGCTCCCCGCCCGCCACGGCCACGCTGTGGCGGACCGCACCGTTGAACGGATTGATGTGTTCGGCAAGATTGGCGTGGCTGACCACGCTGCCGCGGGACCAGAGGTACGTCACGATCGACACGGCGAAGCTCGCGCCCACCGTGCGCAGGAAGGTCGCCGAGCCCGACCCCTCCGCGATCTCCTGGCCTTCGAGGTCGGAGAGCAGGATGGTCAGGATCGGCATGAAAAACAGTGCGATGCCGAGGCCCATGATCAGTTCGGTCAGCGCGACGCTGGCGAAATCCACGTCGGTGTTGAAGCTCCCGAACCTGAAGCAGACCAGGCCCATCACCGCGAACGAAAACGCCGTCAGCCAGCGCAGATCGAACTTTGTGGCGTACTTGCCCACGAAGTACGTCAGCAGGACCGGGATGACGCCCACGGGCGCGGCGGCGAGGCCGGACCACGTCGCGGTGTAACCGAGCGTGTTCTGCAGCCACAGCGGCAGCAGCAGCGATACGGAAAAAAACAGCGCGAACGCCAGCACCAGCGCCAGGGTGCCGGCCGCGAAATTGCGGTGCCGGAACAGGCGCAGGTCCACGAGTGGCTGCTCGTCGGTCAGCTCCCAGATCACCCAGAGCGTCAGTGAAATTGCCGCGACGATCGCGAGCGTCACGATGAACGTGGAATGGAACCAGTCAAGGTTGTTGCCCTTGTCGAGCATGATCTGCAACGCGCCGACGCCCAGGATCAACGTCGCCAGCCCAACCCAGTCGATGCGCGCCCGCACCAGGCGCTCGGTGCGCTTGCCCATCTGCGCCAGCACGATGAAACCGGCGAAGATGCCGATCGGCACGTTGATGAAGAATATCCACCGCCAGGAATACGAGTCGGTGATCCAGCCGCCCGCGACTGGCCCCACGATGGGCGCGACGACCGTGATCATGCTGATGATCGCCAGCGCCATGCCGCGCTTCTCGCGCGGATAGATCGACACCATCAGGCTCTGGGTAATCGGATACATCGGACCGCACACGGCGCCCTGCATTGCGCGGAACATCACCAGCATCGAAAGGCTGGTGGCGAAGCCGCAGGCCAGTGAAAACAGCGAGAACAGCAGCACGGCCCCGATGAAGATCTTCACCTCGCCGAAGCGGCGGGAAAGGAAACCCGTCATCGGCAGCGTGATCGCCTGAGCCACGGTGAACGAGGTGATGACCCAGGTGGACTGGTCCTGGCTGGCCGCGAGATTGCCCGCAATCGTCGGCAGCGAAACGTTCGCGATCGTCATGTCGAGGACCTGCATGAAGGTCCCGAGCGACAGGCCCATCGTCGCCAGCGGCAGGCTGGCGGGCCGGAATTCACCCACTGGCTGGCTTGCGGTGGCAGCGTTCGAGGCCACGAATTCCTTTTGCTCTCAGGCGGAGCGGCCAAGCGGTGCAAAAGCGTCGACTCGGATCAGAGCGGAAACAAGGCAATACCTTTTCGGACGCGGATCAAAGCGGATAGACCCCAAGACAATGATCCTTTTTCCCGGGTTTATCCTTGCCAAATGTTCTTTCAAAACCTGACGCGGCTCCAGGGCCAAAGAACAGAAAGCTGTACTCATCCGCTTTGATCCGCGTTCATCCGCGTCAAAAAGATTTGGACCACGGAAGATCGCGAATCAATGTCCTCCTCCGGTCGCCGCCGGGCCGCCCTTCTTGATGAACGGCGGTTTGGCGAGCCAGACCACGGCGACCAGGCCGAGGAAGATGAAGCCCAGGGCGTCGAACAACTGGTTGAACGAGATCTGCATCGCCTGCTGGCTGATCACCCGGTCCATGCCGGCGGCGTAGGTCTGAAGGTGCCCGCCGGTGGCCGCGATCGCATCACGGACCCGCGCCTCGTACAGGTTGATGTGTTCGCCCAGGTTGGCGTGGTTCACCACGCCGCCGCGTGTCCAGATGTAGGTGGTGATCGAAGCCGAGAAACTGCCGCCCACTGCGCGCAGGAACGTCGCGAGCCCCGAGCCTTCCGACACTTCCGGTCCCTCGAGATCCGACAGCAGGATGGTCAGGATCGGCATGAAGAACAACGCCACGCCGAGGCCCTGGATCAACTGCGCCAGCGCGACATGGTAGAAATCGACGTCCACGTTGAAGCGCCCGCGCATGAAGCAGGTAACCCCCATCACGATGAACGCGAATGCCGCCAGCCAGCGCAAATCGAAGCGCGTGGCGTACTTGCCCACCCAGAACGTCAGCAGCACCGGGATTATCCCGATCGGCGCGGTCGCAAGCCCCGCCCAGATCGACGTGTAGCCCAAGGTGTTCTGCAGCCACAACGGCACCAGCAGGCCGATCGAGAAGAATGCCGCGTAGGCCAGCACCAGCGCCAGCGTGCCCGCCGCGAAGTTGCGATGTCGGAACAGGCGCAGGTCCACGATCGGTTCGTCGTCGGTCAGTTCCCAGATCAGGAACACGGCCAGCGAAACCGCCGAAATGATCGCGAGCGCCACGATCATCCCCGAATGGAACCAGTCGAGCTCGTTGCCCTTGTCCAGCACGATCTGCAGCGAACCCACGCCGAGGACCAGCGTGATGAGCCCCACCCAGTCGACCCGTGCCTTGCGCAACTGTTCGACCTTCTTGCCCAGTTGCGCGCCGACCACCGTGCTCGCGAACACGCCGATCGGCACGTTGATGAAGAAGATCCATTCCCACGAATAGGTTTCCGTGATCCAGCCGCCCAGCACCGGGCCCGCGATCGGCGCAACTACCGTGACCATGCCGAGGATCGCCAGTGCCATGCCGCGCTTCTCGCGGGGGTAGATCGATACCAGCAGGCTCTGCGTGATCGGATACATGGGCCCCGCGACCGCGCCTTGCAGCACCCGGAACAACACCAGCATGTCCATGCTGGTAGCAAGGCCGCACAGCAGCGAGCACAGCGAGAACAGCGCGGTCGCCCATACGAACAGCTTCACTTCGCCGAAGCGCCGCGACAGGAATCCCGTCAACGGCAAGGCGATCGCGTTCGACACCGCGAACGA
>DASSNH010000027.1:0-2133 GCA_035701405.1 Rhodanobacteraceae bacterium | reverse complement strand
GAAATAGGAATGCACCTCGTTGGCGAAGTCGTGGCCAGGATCGGTATTCAACCCCACCGCGTGCTGGGCGAAGATGATCCCGTGCAGCATCAGCGAATTGATCGGGAACAGCGGCCCCTTCTCCACGATGTTGCGATAGGTCTGCTCGTCGCGATAGGTGATCCACTGCTCGCGCTTGGGACCCACGCCGGTGAAGTTGTGGTCGTAACCGTCGCGCCAGATCGAATCCGCATAGCGCAGCCAGAACGGCGATGCCCAGGTCCCGGTGGTGAGGTTGATGAAGGTGCCCGGCTTATCGGCGCGGATGTCCGAGATCAACTGGATCGCGGCCGCAAAATCGCTGTCGAAGCGGCTGCCCGGATACACGCTGTCGACGTTGCCGGTGCCGTCGAGCTTGAACTGGTTGATGCAGTCGTCGTCGAGGAGCGCCTTCACCGCGTGGTGGAAGCGCTTCCAGTACTTCGGGCCGGACAGCGCGAAACCGCCGTCGACGATCTCGTAACCCGCCCTGCGGCCATTGGCGATGCGCTCCTGCCGTGGCTTGCCGTAACCGCCCCACGGCGACAGCCACACACCGGGCGCGGCGCCGTACTTCTTCGCCGCCTCGCACAGCGGCACGAAACCGTGCGGGAACGCCTTCGAGAAATGCCAGCTTCCGTTGTAGTCGTCCCAGCCGTCGTCGAACAGGAACGAATCCATCCTGACGTGGCGTTTCTCGACCAGCTCCCTGCCGAACGTATCGATGCGGTCCAGCGCCTCCGCCTCGGTGTAGGGCGTGAAATAGCCGATGTCGTACCACGAGTTGTAGTGCAGGAACGGCCGGTACGGATGCGCCCGTTCGCGTTCGATGTACGCGGCGAAATCGCGCCGCATCTGCCCCTCGTGGGCGACGCCGATCACCGCGGAATACGTCACCGACTGGCCCTCGGGCAGCGGCAGCGTGCGTTCGATCCACATTTTCACTTTTCCTCGCCAGGCATCGGCCTTGGACATCGGGTGCTCGAAGCCCAGCCAGTCGTCGTGCGACACCACGGGCGAGCCGTCGACCGAGCCCACGACGATGGCATCGGTTGCGTCGGCGCCGAACAGCGCCACTTTCGTGATCGGCGCATCCCGGTCCAGCGCGGTGATCGTGACGATCTCGCGCAGGTAATCCGAACCGTCGCGCTGCACCAGTTTCCAGTCGATCCGGACGTGCCCGGCGCGGTCGAGGAAGCGCCCTTCCACCGCCTTGCCCGGAAGGCGTTCGGCCAGGCGTGCGGCATTCAGATCCACCGGCAATGCCACTTCATGCAAGGTTCCCTGCAGCCGGAAATCGCCGGTAGCCAGCGTGCTGCCGTCTTGCATCGTCAGCGAAAACGGATCGGTGACGGGGATCGTCACGTGATGCCTTTGGTCGCTCACCACCAGGTTCGCCAGCGCGCCGCCGTCGATGCGCCAGTCGGCGCTTGTGACCGCATTGCCGAATCGGCCGTGGCCGTCGCGTTCGCTCTGGGTCAATGCACCGGACGCAGCCGTCGACGCGGGCGCCGCAGCCAACACGGCGCCTGACGCAAGCGTCAGCAGGACAGTTCCGAGCCATGCGCCGAAGTGCGGCGCTTGCCTGGCAGGCATGCAGAATCCCTCCGCGCGGGAGATCCGGCACGGGTCATTCTGCCTGATCGCCTCTTTCGCTACAGCACGATCGGATCAGTCCGATGCCATCGACTGCTTCGACGGGTCGTCCGCGGGATTCACGTAGTGGATCTGGAACGGGCCGTAGAAGCTGAGGTCGATCACGGCACCCTCGCGTTCGGTGTAGACGTAGTGATGGTGGGTCGCGGGCATCGAGGCGAAACCCATCGTGGGCAGCGTCTTGGCGGCGGACTTGTCCACCTTGTCGCCCATGCCGAAGTGGAGCGACCCCTGCAGGACGGTGAAACTTTCCGCCGTCGGATGCCAGTGCGGTGCGAAGGTCGTGTGTGCAGGTATCTTGAGCCGCACGATGGTGAAGCCCTCGGCGGATGGGTTGCCGCTCAATACGGCCATCTGCACGCCTTTCGGCAGTACCGGAGGCGCCGGCATCCATTTCAGGTCGCCGGGCGAGAGTGCGGTGTGATCGGCTTCCATGGCGGGCGGCTGCGCGGCGTTCGC
>DASSNH010000026.1:0-13834 GCA_035701405.1 Rhodanobacteraceae bacterium | reverse complement strand
CGAGGCCTTCGCCATCGATGACCACCGCCACGGGATTGCCCCGGTACGCGGCGGAACCGAAGACATCGACCTGGCGGAAACGGCGGGAAACCATCCGGACAGCATAGCGCGCCGAGCTGCGCCCACTCCTGTTACAGGGGCGCGCCCGCCTCGATGTGCTGCAGGAATTCGTAACGTGGCGCCTTGCGATCGACGATGGTCCGCGTGTGCACGCCGATCACCTGGCGCAGCAAGCCGCCATCCTTGCGCGTCGCCGCCGGCCAATGCGGCAGGTCGTCGCCATTCGGGTTGCCGGTCTTGATGAAGTTGGCGAAGTAGCCTTCCATCGTCGCCGAAGCCTCGCGGTCGGCCGCCGTCCACGCATACACGTGGTTGGTTGCGAGGTTGCCGAGCGCGTATTCGATCTCGCCGCTGTGTACGGCCGCCTCGTCGGGACCGGCGCTGCCGTCGCGCCTGGCCGGACGCGCCTTGTCGAACCAGTAGTAGTACACGGGTGCGTGGCCGGTGGTGCGCTGGAGATGCATCCAGCGCCAGGTCGAATACGCGATGAAGCGGTCGCCGGCCAGGGCGTCGCCGGAGGCCTTCACTTCGGGCTCGCTGTCGCCGGGGTACAGCTTCAGCACCTCGTCCGCGTGCGTGCCGAATTCCCGTCCCACCGCCGCGCGATAGTTGGCAGGGGTCGGCGGCGCGTCCTTCAACAGCGCCGTGTAACTGCCCTCGCCCGAATTCGAGCCGACCAGCAACGGGATGTGCGCCTGTTCGCCGGCCTCGTAGATCAGTTCGGGTGATCGCGGCAGGAACCAACCGTCGACCGTCGGACCGAATTCGGGCATGCCCGGGTCGCCACACGCCGCGATCAGCTTCGCCGCCGGCATCGCCCGCAACTGCGCGAGCGAACCCGCGCCGACATGCCGTACGAAATCGGTGCCTTCGCGCTCCGCCACGGCCAGCGGCTTCGGCCCGAGGTTGCCGAGCACGGCACCGCTTTCCCCGATCGCGCGTTGCATCAGCCCTTTCGAAAGCGGCGATGCCATCAGCGCCGACACCGACATGGAACCGGCCGATTCCCCCCCGATCGTGACCTTGGCTGGATCACCGCCGAAGGCCGCGATGTTGCGTCGTACCCAGCGCAACGCCGCCACCTGGTCCAGCAACCCGTAGTTGCCCGTCGCGTGGTGCGGGGATTCGGCGGCGAGCGCCGGCAGCGCCAGGAATCCGAACACGTCGAGGCGGTAGTTCACCGTGACCGTGACGATTCCTCGCCTGGCCAGGCTCGCGCCGTCGTAGCGATACTCCGAACCGTCACCGGCGAGGAATCCGCCGCCGTAGAAATAAACCAGCACCGGAAGCTTCCCGCCGGAGCGATGCGCCGGCGTCCACACGTTGAGGTACAGGCAGTCTTCGCTGATGCCGTCCGAGCGGAACACCATGTCGCCGAACAGCGGCCGCTGCATGCAGCGCGGGGCGAAGTGGTCGGCGCGCCGGACCCCCGTCCACCCCGCCAGGGGTTGCGGTGGCTTCCAGCGGAGCGCACCGACGGGCGGTGCGGCAAACGGGATGCCGCGGAATTCGTCGAGCCCGGTCGAGGCGTCGTGGATGCCGGACAGGCGCCCACCGTCGACCCGCACCGTGGGCGCGGGGCCGGCCGCCCACGCCTGTACCGCCAGGAACAACGCCACCGCGCCGAGCAGCAGGCGGCTTGCGCGAAGCGCGATGGACGACATGGCGATGCCCTTGCGTGGCGAGGTTGCGGTTCATCTTACGGGATCGCTACCTGCGCAGCCCTGCCCCGTCCACGTCCCGCTCGCGCGTTCACGCGCCCTCAACGAACGCTTCCACGCCGTCTGCACGCTCGATGTCGCACCTTGTCCCGGATCGGCTGCCCGAACCGCGACACAGGATTGTCCGCCCATGGCAAAACCCGCATCCGGACCCACATGGACGCGCGAGGGCGAAGCCCGCATCACGCTGTCCGGATCGTGGAACCTGCTGGTGGACAAGCAACGGCGCCGGCGATTGCTCCGCCAGTTCAGGCGGCTCGGCGCCCCCGGCGACTACTGCTGGGACCTGCAGCACGTCGAGTCGCTCGACAGCACCGGCGCGCTGGTGTTGTGGCGGGCCTGGCAGGGGCGGCTGCCGGCCCAGCTCGCCTGCAGCGACGAACAGCGCCACCTGTTCCAGCGGCTCGAGGACATGCCGGCGCTCGGCAGGCCGGCGCGCACCGGATCGCTGTACTGGCTCGATCGGCTCGGCGCGGGAATCATCGCGGTGCTCGCGACCGCGGCGGGCATCTTCCTGCTGGTCGGCCAGTTGATGCTCGACATCGCCTATTGCCTGCGCCATCCACGGGTCATTCCGTGGAAGGAAATCTCCGCCAACGTCTACCAGATCGGCGCGACGGCCATGGTGCTGCTCGGCAGCATCGGCTTCCTGATCGGCGCGGTCATGACCGTCCAGCTCGGGCTGGCGCTGCAACAGTTCAGTGCGTCCGACATGGTGATCGGCATGATGGCGATCGCCGTGCCGCGCGAACTCGGGGCGGTCGTGACGGGCCTCCTGATGGCGGGGCGCACCGGCTCGGCCATGACCGCCAGCATCGGCGCGATGCACCTCACCGACGAGTACAACGCGCTGCAGGCGCTCGGTTCCGCACCGAGCCTCAGGCTTGCGCTGCCACGCGTGGTCGGGGCCGCCGTCGCGATGCCGTTGCTGGTGGTATGGACCGACATCACCTCGATGCTGGGAAGCGCGCTCGTTGCCCAGGCGCAACTCGGCATCAACTTCCGGTTGTTCCTGGCCGAGGCGATGCAGCAGGTGCAGATCGTCAACTTCTGGATCGGCCTCGGCAAGGGCGTGTTGTTCGGCCTGGTGATCGCGCTGGTTGGTTCGTACTTCGGGATGAACTCGTCGCCCGACACCGAGAGCATGAGCCGCAACACCACGTCTTCGGTGGTCACCAGCCTGACCATGATCCTGCTGCTCGATGCATCGCTCGGGGCGGCACTGACCAACGTGGGCCTGCTGTGAACGCCGTCGCCGCCGACTCCGCAGCCGCCGAGACCGTGATCGAGATCCGGGGACTGTGCAAGCGCTATGGCCGCCAGCAGGTGCACAAGGGGCTCGACCTGGAGGTGCGCCGCGGCGAGTTCCTGTCGGTGATCGGCACGTCCGGCTCGGGCAAGTCCACCTTGCTGCAACAAGTGATCGGCCTCGTGAAACCCGATGCGGGTTCGATCAGGGTGCTCGGTTCCCCGGTGGGTGAACTCGACGGCGAGGAGGCGCGCCTGCTGCGGCGGCACTGGGGCGTTCTGTTCCAGCAGGGTGCACTGTTCAGCGCCTTCAATGTGTTCGACAACGTCGCCTTCCCGATGCGCGAACTGCGCAAGGAAGGCTGGTCGGTCGACGAGAACATGCTGCGCGACAGCGTGGCGCTCAAGCTGTACATGGTGGGCCTGAAACCCGAGGACGCCTGGAAGCGCCCGGCGCAGTTGTCGGGCGGCATGCTCAAGCGCGCGGCGCTTGCACGGGCGCTGATGCTGGAGGCCGAACTGCTGTTCCTCGACGAACCCACCACCGGCTTGGATCCCGCATCCTCCGCCGAGTTCGACGCCTTGCTCGGCGCGCTCCACAAGGAGCTGAACCTCACGGTGATGATGGTCACCCACGACCTCTACAGCATGGCGACGCTGAGCGACCGGATCGCGGTACTCGAGGAGGGCCGACTGATCACGGTCGGCACCTTGCGCGAAGTCTCGCGGTTCGACCATCCGTTCATCCGGGATTTTTTCCGCTCCCGGCGCAATGACGATCCGCTTCGCGACCTCGCGAACCACGAGAACGGTGCCTGACCGATGGAAAACCGCGCCCACGCCATCATCGCCGTCTGCTTCCTCGTCGTGTTCGCGATCGTCGCGGCACTGATCTTCTTGTGGCTGACGTCGGGGCCCAGCGAACCGCTGGCGTACCGGATCGTCACCAGGCAGTCCGTGGCCGGCCTCGCCCCGCAATCGCGGGTCGAGTTCAAGGGGATCGAGGTTGGGCACGTGCAACGGATCAGCTTCGACCCCGAGGACCGATCGCGGGTGATCGTGGACTTCAACGTCCAGCGCGATACCTACATCACCCATGCGACGTATGCGGTGCTCGCGATGCACGGCATCACCGGTGGCCAGACGCTGGAACTCAAGCTGGGCAAGGGAAGCCGCGAGCTGCTCGCCACCAGCGACAAGCATCCCGCCGAAATTCCGCTGCGCAAGGGCCTGCTCGCGCAACTCGAGGATTCGGCCAAGCAGAGCATGGAGGACCTCCAGGCCGTGCTCGACAACGCGAGGAAAGTGCTCAACGACGAAAACCGCGAACACATCGGCGCCTCGATCCGGCAGATCGACGCGGCGACCGCGAAACTCGTGCAGATCGAAACGGAGTTGATGCCGGCGATGAAACGGATGCCCGCGCTGGTGGAGAGCGCGCAGAAGAGCCTCGACGAGAGCCACGCGTTGCTCGCCAATGCCAACAAGATCGCGGTGGAAGCACGTGGTCCGGTCAAGCAGGCCGGCCAGGCCGCGGACACGATCCAGCACCTGGGTCGCAAGCTGGACCGGCAAACGGCGCCCGACGTCGAGGCACTCAGCCAGAGCCTGTTGCGCACATCGCGGCAGCTCGAAGAGCTGATCCGTGAGCTGAAGGCCAAACCGCAGAGCCTGATCTTCGGCCCCGCCGCACCGCCGCCCGGCCCCGGCGAGCCCGGTTTCCAGGGCAACGACAAGCATGGTGACGGTCATGAGTAGCAAGCCCCCGACACGCTTCGCAGGGCGGGCACTGCCTGCCGACCGGATACGTGGCGGAGGGAATCCGCCCTGCCGCGAGCGCTTCCCGGCAACGGTGCTGCTGGTTGCGTGCCTGCTGTTCCTCGGCGGGTGCGTCCATTCGACCAAGGCGCAGTTCACCGGCCACTACGGCCTCGGCACAACGGCATCGGTACCCACGACCGATTCCGGTGCAGCCAACGCGGGCGGAAAGATCCTGCAGGTTTCGCAGATCGCGGTGCCCGACTGGCTTTCCGGCAACGCGATGTTCTACCGGCTTGATTACCGGAACGACGGCCGCCTTGCCGCCTACGGGCAATCGGACTGGATTTCGCCGCCCGCGAGCCTGCTTGAACCGATCCTGCGGCGCGCCCTCGCCGGCGGCGGCTGGCGGGCGGTGATTGGACCGCGCAATCCGGCGACGGCCGACGCGAGCCTGCAGCTCAGGCTCGACGACTTCAGCCAGGCCTTTGCGGAACCTGGCCAAAGCAAGGGCGTGCTCGACGCGACGGCGACGCTGATCGACAACCACGACGACAACGTGATCGCGCAAAAACGTTTCCATATCGAAGTCCCGGCGGCGACGCCGGATGCCCAGGGCGGCGCGAAAGCCCTCGCCGAGGCGAGCCGCAAGTTCGCGGCGCAACTGCGAGATTGGGCGCAGGCCGCGGGTGGAAGGTAGGGCGGAATCGGCGCAGCCGCTACGCCGCGGACCCGGGCGCCGCTCCTGAAAAATCGGCGGAAACCGCTGCGCGGCTTCGCCCCGCGCCGTCACGGCAGGGAACGCGGTCGAGCTACATCTGCGCGCGCAGGAACCGCGCGACGCGGTGATGCGCGCGGCGCCCTCCATTGCGCGGTGGCACACTCGCCGGGCAGCCACAAGCTCAATGCGTGGCGGCCTCCGGCGGCTTGCCACGCAACCCGAGGTAGGTGCAGAACAGCACCACGGCCGTCACCGACAGCGCGAGGAAAACGATAGGGATGTCATACACGCTGCCCATGTGCAGCGCGCTCATCGCGATCGTGCCGAGTGCGGCGATGCCCATCCGCAGGAAGCCGAGCACCGAGGATGCGGCGCCGGCGTTGTCGCCGAACGGCGCCATGGCCTTCGCGGTGCTCACCGGCACCGTGAGCCCGACCCCGATGAACGAGATTCCGATCGGCACCAGGTAGGTCGCGAGGTTGCCCTTGCCGTCCGCGAACAGCGCGACCAGCATCAACAGGATCGACCCGGCGAGGACCAGCGCCAGGCCGCCGCCGATGATCGCGAGGTGAGGCAGCCGCGGTGTCAGCCATGCGCACGCCCCCGCGCCGATCACGAACGCGACGAGGATCGCGATCGCGACCACCACGATCGCGCCGCTGCCCTGGTGCAGCACGTTGATCACGAGATCGGGCGCGCCAATCAACGCCGCGTACACCACGCCGACGCACAAGCCCCCCATCGCCACGTAGAACAGGAAACCGCGGGTGCCGAGCACCTCGCGTGCGTTGCTCCACAGCCGCTTGCGTTCGAGCGCCCGCGGGTCCGGCTCGCGCAGGGTTTCCGGCAACCAACGCCAGACTGAGTATGTGAGCGCGAGCGATACCGCGAGCAGCAGCGCGAAATTCGCGTGCCAGCCGAACGCGTGCGCGATGTAGGTGCCGGCAACCGGCCCGACCGCCGGCGCCACCGCGAACGCCGCATTGATCTTGGCGTACACGCGCTGTCGCCGCTTCGCGGAGAAATGATCGCGCACCACCGCATCGGCGATGACGCCGCCCGCGCAAGCGCCGACGCCCTGGATGAAGCGTCCGCCGATCAGCGGCCAGATGGAGAAGCTGAGCATGCACAGGAGTGCGCCCGCCGAGAGCACCACCGCGCCGAACAACATCACGGGCCGGCGACCCCAGCGGTCCGAGGCCGGCCCGAATACCAGTTGGCTCACCGCCGAGGCCGCCAGGTACGCGGCCATGGTGAACTGGATCATCCCGTAGTCGGCGTGCAGCGCCTTGGCCATAGCGGGCATGGCCGGCGTGTACTCGGTGTCGCCGAACGGGCCGGCCGCCATCATGAAGGCCAGCAACCAGATCGCGGGGGTCGCGGACTTTCGCGCAGCGCGCGCCGCAGTGACCATCAATGGCTTGCCATCGCGACTGCACCGAACCGCACCGGCAGTCGCCTCCGCGAGGCGGCAGCCTGTCCTTGGCGACCGGGGCGTGAACGTGCCATACACGCACTATATGGCAGAGTGCTCGCGCACGGAAAGCCTCGAACCCGGTGCGCAGCCATGGAAGCGGAAGACGACAGCCAGACACCGGAATCGGCACCCGTCATCGCGGCCGTGGAGTTGGGACGCTGGTTCCGGCGCGATGTCGAGGAACCGCTCGAGCACATCGTCGGCGGCCGCAAGCGGCTGAAGGTGATCGCGCTGCTGGCCTGCGTGCTGGCGCTGGACGCGGCCGACAAGGCCACGATCGGCGCCGTCGCCGCCCAGCTCGAGCACGACCTGCACATCGGCAACGTCGAGGTGGGCCTTCTGGTGACGGTTTCCACCGCGATCGGCGCGTTCGCGACGCTGCCGTTCGGCATGCTGGTGGACCGCATGCACCGCGGCCGCCTGCTGGTGATCGGAATCGGATTGTGGTCGCTCGCGATGATCGCGAGCGGCGCCGCGATCAGCTACCCGATGATGCTGGTATCCCGGCTGGGACTCGGCGCGGTGGTGGCGATGGCATCGCCCGCGATCGCGTCGCTGGTCGGCGACTTCTTCCACCCTGCCGAGCGCGCCAGGATCTACAGCTACATCCTGGCCGGCGAATTGATCGGCGTGGCGTTCGGGTTCCTGATTTCCGGCAATGTCGCGGCGATCGCATCATGGCGGGTGCCGTTCTTCATCCTGGCGGGACTCGGCCTGGTGCTTGCGGTGGTGATTGCGCGCAAGCTGCCCGAGCCCAAGCGCGGTGGCCAGGGGCGGATGGAGGACGAGACGCAGGACGGCGACGCGGAAGAAACCCATCCCGTGCACGAGATCGTCGATGAGCGCGGCATCGATCCGCGGCGGGAGCGGATCCTCAAGGAGGACCCCGAAAAGATGTCGCTGTGGCGCGCGGTCCGCTACGTGCTGTCGATTCCCACCTATCGGGTGCTGATCATCGCCTCGGCACTCGGCTATTTCTATTTCACCGGCCTGCGCACGTTCGCGATCGTGTTCATGCGCGAGCACTTTGCTCTCCAGCAGGCGATGGCCAGCACCGTGACCGTCGCGGTGGGCGTCGGCGCGATCGCGGGCGTGCTGGTCGCCGGCTGGGCGGCCGACCGGATGATCGACCATGGGCGCCTGCGCGGTCGCATCATCGCCGGTGCGGCGGCCTACTTCGTCGCGACGCTCGGTCTCGCGGGCGGTCTGCTTGCGCCCAGCCTGATTTTCGCCGCCCCGTTTTTCTTCGTGGCCGCCGGCGGCCTCGGCGGCGCCAATCCGGCGGTCGATTCGGCACGGCTCGACATCATGCATTCGCGATTGTGGGGGCGCGCCGAAGGCGTGCGTTCCACCCTGCTGTACGCGTTCCAGGCAGCCGCCCCGCCCTTGTTCGGCTGGGTGTCCGGCGTGTTCGGGGGCGGCAGCACCAGTGCCGGTCGCTCACCCGCGGGCGCCGGCTCCGGGCACGGGCTCGACATGGCGTTCCTGCTGATGCTGGTGGCGCTGGCCGCGGCGGGTTTCGTGATGCTGCGCGCGATGCAAACCTATCCCCGCGACGTCGCCACCGCCATCGCGTCCGAACACCACGCACCCGGGAAAGACAGGAAGAGGCGTGCCCGTCCGCCGGCCGCCCGCTAGCTGTCGTCGCTGCGTACCTGGGCGTGACTGATCAGGCCGAAGATGAAACTGCCGCCCACGATGTTGCCCGCGAGCGTCGGCAGCATGAACCGCACGATGTAGTCCGCCGCGGGCAGGTCGCCGCGCCACACGAGGTACAGCACTTCGGTCGAACCCGCTATCACGTGGGTGAAGTTGCCGAGGCCGATCAGCCACGTCATCACCACGATCACGATCACCTTGGCGTGCGGCAGCGCCGGAATAAGCCACACCATCGTGCCGAGCAGCCAGCCGGCGATGATGCCCTTGGTGAACATCTGGAGGACGGTGTTGCGCATCACCTCTTCGGCCTGCGACACCAGCGCGGCGTGCGTCGCGGCATCCAGCACGTGCATGTAGACCATGCCGCAGGCGAACAGCGCCACACCCACCAGGTTGCCGACCAGCACGATGCCCCACAGCCGCAGCAGCCGCCCGAATTCCGGCCAGTGCGGACGGGTCATGAACGGCAGCACCGCGGTCAGGGTGTTTTCGGTGAAGAGTTGCTGGCGTGCCGACACCACGATCAGGAAGCCGATGCTGTAGCCGAGCTTCACGATCAGGAAGCCGCCCGCGACACCCACCAGATGCACCGCCAGCAAGGCCGGGATCAACATCGAGAAGCCCATCGACAGGCCCGCGGCCAGTGACGACCAGCTCAGTGCCGCGACGCTGCGCCCGAGTTCGGTCTTGCCTTCGACGCGGATGGCCTCGTGCAGGACCTGCACGCGCGGCGGGAGGTTTTCCTCGACTTCGTCCTTCTCGCGCTCGGTCAGCCGGAAGGAGCCGTCCGGCTCTTCGCCACCGCCGGGCTTGTTTTCGTTCGAGGGATCCTTGCGCGGGTGGTCGGCCATGCCTTCATCCATGTGGTTGTCGCGCGGTACGCGCGATCCCTGCGCGCCGAGCCTTTGGGACGGCAGTCAGCGGTGGACGGGCGCCTGCCGGGGCAGGCAGACGCTGAAGGTCGCGCCCCGTCCTTCCCCGCACTCGAGGCTCAGCCGGTATCCGAGCATGTCGGCCGTGCTCTTGACGATCGACAGTCCCAGCCCCAGGCCGTCCGTGTCCGGATCGAGCTGGCGGAACGCGGTGAACATCTCGTCGCGGCGGCCCTCGGGAATGCCCTTGCCGGTGTCGGCGACGTCGATCCACAGGTCGCCGCCCTCTTCGCGGCAGGCGATGGTGACCGAGCCCTGGGACGTGTACTTGATGGCGTTGCCGACCAGGCTGTCGAGCATCGTGCGCAGCATGCCCGCATGGGTGCGAACCTCGGCATCGATCACCCGCACCTGCAGGCCGAGGCCTTTGTCCTTTGCCGCGCGCAACCAGTTGTCGGCGACTTCGGCGATCAGTTCGTCGACCTGCAACGGCTCCAGTTCGATCGCATCCGTTTCTTCTTCCAGCCGCGACGCGCGGGACAACCCGTCGAGTTCTTCCCTGAGCCGTGCCGCGGCCTCCTTCGCCACTTCGATGCGCCGGCGGTCCGCCGGCGTCGCGGCCGGCAGCATGTCGAGCACCATCGTCATCGTGGTCAGGGGTTGCTTGAGGTCATGGCCGGCGATCGCCATCAGCCGACCGCGGTAGCGGTGCGCGCGTGCGGCGACGATCATGGTGCGGCGCAGCTCGAGTTGGGTCATGGCCTGCCGCGCCAGCGCCCGCAGGACGCGCCGCTGCTCGTCGTCGAGCCGGCGTGGACGGCTGTCCATCACGCACACTGTTCCCAGCGCGAGGCCTTCCGCGGTGCGGATCAGCGCGCCGGCGTAGAAGCGCAGGCGCGGACCATCCACCACCAGCGGATTGTCGCGGAAGCGCGGATCGAGCTCGATGTCGGGGACTTCCAGGAACTCGTTCTGCAACAGTGCGTGCGCGCAGAACGACGCGTCCAGGGGCATCTCGCGGACGCCGAGCCCGACCTCCGATTTGAACCATTGCCGATTCTCGTCGACGAGATTGACGGCTGCGATCGGCGCCCGGCAGACCAGGCTCGCGATGCAGGTGATGTCTTCGAAAGCGCCCTCGACCGGCGTGTCGAGGATGTCGTAGGAACGCAGCGCCGCCAGGCGCTGGGCCTGGTGCGGCGGCGACTTGGCGGCAAGGGAACTGGTGTCGACCGCGACGGCGTTGTCCTCGTCCATGTCCATATGCTCCCCGATCCCACCCGTCAGTGTATCGAGCGGCGGGCGCCGCGCAAGTGCCGGCTGCCATGACCGTGGCCGTGACCATATTCCGTGCGGCGGCGATCCATGGGCGGCTCGGGAGCGGGTCCGACAGCATGCGCGATTGAGAAGCGCGCGAACGCCTCCACGTAGTGTGCATGTTCCTTCCGTGGTGACCCGATGACCACTTCCCCCGCCCGTGTACGCATCGATTTCGTATCCGACGTCGCCTGTCCCTGGTGTGCGATCGGACTCGCCAGCCTGCAGCGGGCGCTGGCGGCGCTGGATGAAACCGTGCAGGCGGACATCTACCTGCAACCGTTCGAACTCGACCCGCAGATGCCATTGGAAGGCGAGGACGCCGACCAGCGCCTGATGCAGAAGTACGGCATCGGCGAGGCCCAGCTCGAGGAAAATCGAAGGGTGATCCGGGACCGCGGTGCGCCGCTGGGCGTCGCGATCAATACCGGCCGCGGCAGTCGCGCCTGGAACACCTTCGATGCCCATCGCTTGCTGCACTGGGCGGGGATCCAGGATCGCGAGCGCGCGGTCGAGTTGAAGCAGGCGCTGTTCCGCGCGTATTTCACCGACCAGGAAAACGTCGCCGACCGCCAGGTGCTGGTACGGATCGCAACCGACGTCGGGCTCGATGCCGCGCAGGCGCGCGGCGTCCTGGACAGCGACGCCTATGCCGAAGAAGTGCGCACGCTGGAACAGCGCTTCCAGCAGGCCGGCATCCATTCCGTCCCGGCCACGATCATCAACGGCAAGTGGGTGATCCCCGGCGGCCAGCCGCCGGAGACGTTCGAAGGCGCATTGCGCGACATCGCGTCCAAAGAACAACCCGCGGCCGGCACGGCGTAAGCGTTCCGTACGTGTACGGCGGGCACGGCCCGCCGGCCCGGTCACGCCCGGAATCGGCGCACGGCGTCCTCCTTGCGCGGTTCAGTGCGCCAGTTCCACCTTGCTCGACAACACCCAGCCAATGTTGCCCAGTTCGTCGGTCACCTTCCACCAGATGCCGACCTTGTCGCCGGTCGGATACAGCATCATGCCGGGCTTCAAGGTGCGCACCACCGACGAATGCAGGTTCGCGTCCGCATACAGCTTGCTCTCTTCGGTGAGCCGCACCGCCTGCTGCACGTTGTCGGCCTGCGCGTTCGGGGCATTGTGCTGGAGGTCGGCCACCATTTTGGTGTACGCGTCGAGGTACGCCATCGCGATCACCTGGCCGATTTCGGTATTGGCGTAGCCGCTGGCGCCGCCTGCGGCGAAGCCGCCCCAGAAGCCGCCACCGCCGCCGCCGGCCCAGCCGAGGTCGGTCTTGTTGGCGTGGCCCTGTTCGAGCGCGACCTGTTCGGTCGAACGGATGTCCGTCAGGGTCAGCACCACGTCGGCGGTCTTCTTGGAAATGCTGATCCCGCCCACCACTGCGCCGATGCCGTGCGGCAGGAATCCGCCGAGCAGCCCGCCGATCCGGTTGCCGCTGGCATTCGAATTGCTGTTGGCGATGTCGGGCACCAGCACGTAATCGGCCGCCTTCATCTGGCCCATGCCGATGTTCGAGCCCTGCCGCATCTCGCCCTCGCCCGCGAGCTCGCGTTCGGCGCGTGCCGCCTGCAGCCCCTTGCCGCGATCGACCAGCGTGAAGCATCCGGACTGCGAGACGTACACCTTGATCAGTGCGGCCGGCGATTCGAGGTTCATCTGGGTCCACCATTGGTTGCCGGTTTGCGGCTCCTGCACCGCGAGCGTCCCGATCCTGCTGCTGCATCGCGGCATCTGCGGCTGCGCATCGGGAGCGGCCCAGCCTGCCGATGCGAAGCCGATGCCCGCAACGAGCACCAGCAAGCCGGCCCACGGATTGGTACCAAGCACACGAATCTTCATTTGGATCCCCCACTTCCTTGGCAGGAAGGCATGGTGATGGCCGAACAAACCGGACACGCGGCACCGGCAGTGAACCAGCGCGCTGTCCCCCAGGAATCGCCCAGCAGGTGCACCGATCACATCACCCCGGGCGGTACCTCGCGACCCGCGGCGCCCGGGAGCTGTCCGTATACCCCGGCGCCCGGCGGGTGTCAATTCACGTTGCCGGGTGGAGACCGGTCGCCCGTCAACACCAGGCGAAATTCACCCGGGCGGCTGCGGCAGCAAGCCTTCGGTGTCGCCCGGGCGGGCCGCGCCGCTGCGCGCGATTTCGACGCGGGTGCGCGGCAGGCATTCGGGATAGTCCTTCTGCAGGAACGCGACAGCCTTTCGCGCACGTGGCGGCGCAGGTTGACCGTGTCGCCGGCATTGCGTGCGCTCACCATCGCGCGCATCTCGATCACGTTTTCAGTGAGATTGGTGAGATCCAGCGACCAGGCGAAGCCGTCGTACAACGGGTCTTCCTCGGGGATCCGCTCGAGTTCGTCGCGTACCGCCTGCACCGGCACCGTGTAGTCGGCGTAGATGTAGGCGGTGCCGAGCAGGTTCGCGGTGGTCCGCGTCCAGTTCTGGAACGGCTTCTCGATGAAACAGGACAGTGGAAGGATCAGCCTGCGCAGATCCCGGATCCGCACCACCACGTAGGTCGTGGTGATTTCCTCGATCCAGCCCCCCTCGCCTTCCACGACCACCGAGTCCTCGAGCTGCCGGCCGGCACCACCGCGGGAACGAGCCAATGCGGCCCGAACGGGATGAAGTCCAGTTGGTTATCCATGCCACCGCATTTCCCTTGCCAAACACTCCTGGGCAGTCGATCCCGCTCGCGATTTGGCGACGGATGCGCGCTGCCGGGACGGCGGCCGCGCGCCGGTTCAGGTTCGCGGGGCGGCGCCGGCCAAGGCGGCATCGTGCGGAGCGCTCGCGCCGGATGCGGATTTATGTGCAGGAGTTCGCTAAACATTTCCGGCGCGGAGCCGATAACGCGGGTGCGCAGGACGTCACGCTGACGGGCCCCGGAGTCGTACATGTTGGTTTTGGTCGGAACGCTGGTCGTGATTGTCTGCGTGATGGGCGGCTACGTCATGTCACACGGGCACCTGCTCGCCCTTTG
>DASSNH010000025.1:0-13603 GCA_035701405.1 Rhodanobacteraceae bacterium | reverse complement strand
GGATTTCAGGAAGCGCGGCATCGACGTGGCCTGCATGGCCGTCAACGACGCCTTCGTGATGAAGGCCTGGGCCGACCACCGCCACGTCCCCGAAGGCATGCTGATGCTGGCCGACGGCAACGGCGAGTTCGTCAAGGCGCTGGGGCTGGAAATGGATTCCAGCAAGTACGGCATGGGCCTGCGCGCGAAACGCTTTGCGCTGTACGCCGAGGACGGCGTGGTCAAGGTGCTGCACATCGAATCGCCGGGCGAGTTCCGGGTGTCGAGCGCCGAGGCCATGCTGGAGGCGTTGTAGGAGTGCACCATGCGCGTGACCGGCGGCGGTTTCCCGCCGTGTCCTTGCTGGACGACTCGATGCCAATCGAAGCGGTGATATTCGACTGCGATGGCACGCTCGTGGACAGCGAGCGGCTGGCCAACGCGGCGTTGGCGGAGTGCGTGGCGCCGTTCGGTCTCCGAATGACCGCGGAGCAGGCGATGCAGGCCTACGTCGGCGGCAAGATGGCCGACTGCGTCGCCGATCTCGAGTGTCGGTTGGGCCAGAAGCTGCCGGATACTTTCATCCCGGAGGTCCGCAGGCGGACCGCGGAAGCGTTCCGGATGCATCTCAAGCCTGTCGAGGGCGCGCTGGACGTGCTGCAAAAGCTGCAGCTGCCGTTTTGCGTGGCTTCGAGCGGCCCGATGGAAAAGATCGAATTGAGCCTGGCGCTGACGGGCCTCGCGCGCTTCTTCACGGGCGACAGGATCTTCAGCGCGTACGACATCGGCTCGTGGAAACCGGATCCCGGATTGTTCCTGCACGCAGCCAAGGCGATGGGCGTTGCCCCGGAACGCTGTGCCGTCGTGGAAGACAGCCTTCGCGGAGTCGAGGCGGGCACGAACGCAGGCATGCGCACCTTCTGGTTCCAGCCGCAGGGACCTCTTCCGCCATCGGTGGAGGCGCTGCACCGACTCGCGGACCTGCCGGAGCTGCTCGCGCAAACGGCGGCCGTGTAGGTTGGGTTGAGCGGCTTCTTCGCGAAGCCCAACGAGATGCGCGCAGGCCGGCAAGTAGCCCGGATGAAACGAAGCGGAATACGGGAATGCACGCACGGCATGCCCCGGATTGCGCCGCTTTGCGGCTTATCCGGGCCACGGAATCCGGGCAGACGGGTGTCGCGGGATTGTTGGGCTTCGCCGAGGTGGAACCTCGGCTCAACCCAACCTACGGCCCGGGATTACGCGACCGGCGCGTTCTCGGCTGCGCCGTCGATCTCCGTGCCTTCCTCGTCGCCGTTCTCGATCTTGACCACGCCGACGAGCTTCTCGTCTTCCGGCAGGCGGATCAGGGTGACGCCCTGGGTGTTGCGGCCGACCTGCGAAACTTCGGCGACGCGGGTGCGTACCAGCGTGCCGTGATTGGAGATCAGCATCAGCTCGTGGCTGGCGTCGGTCGCGACCGCCGCAACCAGCGCGCCGTTGCGGCCCGAGCACTGGATCGCGATCACGCCCTGGGAGCCGCGGCCCTTGCGCGGGAAGTCGGCGAGCGGGGTGCGCTTGCCATAGCCGCGTTCGGTGGCGGTCAGCACGTCGCAGTCCCCGGCTTCGGTGTTCCCGTCGGCGACGATCATCGAGACGACGTGGGCGCCTTCGGCCAGGCGCATGCCGCGCACGCCACGGGCGGTGCGGCCCATCGGACGGACCTCGCCCCCCGCGAAGCGGGCGGCCTTGCCGTTCGACGCGAACAACAGGACATCGCAGTTGCCGTCGGTGAGTTCGGCCTCGACCAGTCCGTCGCCTTCGTCGAGGCTGATCGCGAGCTTGCCCTTCTGCAACTGGAACTCGAACTCCTTCAGCGGCGTCTTCTTCACCGTGCCCTGGCGGGTCGCGAAGAACACGAAATGATCCTCGTCGTACTCGCGCACCGGGAGCACCGCCTGCACGGTTTCGTCGTCCTGCAGAGGAAGCAGGTTGACGATGGGGCGGCCGCGCGCGCCGGGGCTCGCTTCCGGAATGCGGTACACGTTGAGCCAGTAAACGCGCCCGGCGCTGGTGAAGGTCAGGAGCGTGTCGTGGGTGTTGACGATCCACAGGCGCTCGACGAAATCCTCTTCCTTCACGCTGGCCGCGGAACGGCCCCTGCCGCCGCGCTTCTGCGCGCGGTAGGTATCCAGCGACTGGCGCTTGCAATAGCCCGTGTGCGAGAGGGTGACGACGACGTCTTCCTGCGCAATGAGGTCCAGTGTTTCCAGGTCTTCCTGGGTGTGCAGGATCTCGGTGCGACGCGTATCGCCGTACAGGTCCTTCATCTCCACCAGTTCGGTGCGGATCACCGCGAGCAGCTTGTCCGGGTCCTCGAGGATCGCGATCAGTCCGCGGATCGTCTCCAGCAACTGCCGGTATTCGTCGCTGAGCTTGTCCTGTTCGAGGCCGGTCAAGCGGTGCAGGCGCATCTCCAGGATTTCCCTGGCCTGGATTTCCGAGAGCTGGTAGCCGTCCTCCGCGAGGCCGGCGCCGGCTTCGAGGTCCTCCGGGCGCGAGGCAGTGGTGCCGGCGGCCTGCAGCAAGGCGCGCACCACGCCCGGCTCCCACTTGCGCGCCAGCATCCGCTCGCGCGCGACTTGCGGGGACTCGGACGTCTTGATCAGCTCGATCATCTCGTCGATGTTGGCGAGCGCGACCGTGAGGCCTTCCAGTACATGCGCACGCGAGCGCGCCTTGCGCAGGTCGAAGACGGTGCGGCGGGTGACCACCTCGCGGCGGTGGCGGATGAAGGCCTCGAGGATCTCCTTGAGGTTCAGCAGGCGTGGCTGGCCATCCACCAGCGCCACCATGTTGATGCCGAAAGTCACCTGCAGCTGGGTCTGCTGGAACAGGTTGTTCAGCACCACGTCGGCCATCGCGTCCTTGCGCACCTCGATCACGATGCGCATGCCGTCCTTGTCGGACTCGTCGCGCAAGCCGCTGATGCCCTCGACCTTCTTTTCCTTGACCAGTTCGGCGATCTTCTCGATCAGGCGCGCCTTGTTGACCTGGTACGGGATCTCGGTCGCGATGATCGCTTCGTGACCGTGGTCGTTGGTTTCGATTTCGGTCTTGGCGCGCACCAGCACCCGCCCGCGGCCGGTGCGGTAGGCCTGGAGGATCCCGGCCGCGCCGTTGATGATCCCCGCGGTGGGGAAGTCCGGCCCCGGGACGTGCTGCATCAACTCGTCGATCGAGAGGTCCGGGCTGTCGATCAACGCGACGGTAGCGTCGATTACCTCGCGCATGTTGTGCGGCGGGATGTTGGTCGCCATGCCGACGGCGATGCCGGCGGAGCCGTTGACCAGCAGGTTCGGCACCCTGGTCGGCAGGACCAGTGGTTCGTGTTCGCTTTCATCGTAGTTGGGACCGAAGTCGACGGTTTCCTTGTCGATGTCGGCGAGCAACTCATGGGTCAGGCGCGACATGCGAACTTCGGTGTACCGCATGGCCGCCGGGCTGTCGCCGTCGACCGAGCCGAAGTTGCCTTGGCCGTCGACCAGCATGTAGCGCAGCGAGAACGGCTGGGCCATCCGCACGATCGCGTCGTACACGGACGCATCGCCGTGCGGATGGTACTTGCCGATCACGTCGCCGACCACGCGCGCGGATTTCTTGTAGGACTTGTTCCAGGCGTTGCCAAGCTCGTTCATCGCGAACAACACGCGGCGATGCACCGGTTTCAAGCCGTCACGCACATCTGGCAGCGCGCGGCCCACGATCACGCTCATTGCGTAATCGAGGTAGCTCTGGCGCATCTCGTCTTCGATATTGACGCGAATTACTTCACTGGCCGGTTCCGCCATCCGCAGAATTCCTGTATCGGGTGAATGCAAAAGGCGCGGTCCGGAACGCAACCCGCGCCTCGAAATCAACCTTGGAATTCTACCACAACCGGCCCCGAAACAGGCCAAAAAACCTCAACGGGCGCGCGAACTTACGGGCGGTTTTTGGGCTCTTCCCGGGCTCGGGCCGCGCCCCCCTTCTTGTCGCCGGAAAACACCCACTGGCGGGCCCCCAGGAAGTTCACCGCGGAACCGGGGAGCGAGCCCGCCGCGACGCCGATCGACGGCCAGTCCTGCACGAAATGCGAGAAGTAGACGATCAGGGCGTAGGTCGTGTAATTGAGCGCAAAACCGGCCGCCATGGCGACCATGTAGCGCGACCATTCGCCGAACAGCGTGTACTCGCCCCGCTCGTGGAAGGTGAAGTGCCGGTTGAACAACCAGGTCGCGGTGGCCGCGCAGGTGAACGAAAACAAGCGCCCTACGTACGGGTCCGTGTGCAATTTGCTGACCAGCAACTGCACGATGCCGGCATCGACGACGAAGCCGATGAAGCCGCCAACCCCGAACCATCCCAGTTGCTTGGAGACGTGCCACATTCAGCGTGTCGCCGGTGGGCCGAACGACGCGGCGAGGGATGCCTGGTCCGGCCGCGGGATCGCGCCGCGCTCGGTCACCAGCACGTCGATCAACTCGTGCGGAGTGATGTCGAACACCGGATTCCACGCGCCGGCGCCTTCCACGACCGTGCGCTGGCCACCGTAGCCGAGCAGTTCCGCGGCATCGCGCAATTCGATGCTTATGCCGGTGCCGTCCGCGGCGGCCATGTCCACGGTCGTCGAAGGCGCCACCACCATGAACTTGACGCCGTGGTGCTTCGCGGCGATTGCGAGCTGGTAGGTGCCGATCTTGTTGGCGGTGTCGCCGTTCGCGGCGATCCGGTCCGCACCGACGATCACCCACTGCACCTCGCCGGACCGCATCAGGTGCGCGGCCGCGGCATCGGCGATCAGGGTGGCCGGAATGCCGTCGCGCTGCAGTTCCCACATTGTCAGGCGCGCCCCCTGCAGCCACGGCCGGGTTTCACCCGCGTACACGCGCTCGATCCTGCCGGACGCGCGGCCTGCCCGGATCACGCCCAGCGCCGTGCCGAAACCTGCGGTCGCGAGCGAACCGGTATTGCAATGGGTGAGGACACCGCTACCGGGCTGGATCAGCGCCGAACCCAATTCGCCCATCGCGCGATTGGCGGCGAGGTCCTCGTCCTGGATCGCCTGTGCCTCGCGCGCGAGCGCCGCCGCATCGGCCCCGCCGTCGATCCGCGCGCGCATCCGGTCCAGCGCGGCCATCAGGTTGACGGCCGTCGGACGCGCGGCGCGCAGGGTTTCCAGCGCGGGGCCGATTTCATCCCCATGCTGCGCCGCGAGCACCACAGCCCACGCCGCGGCGATCCCGATTGCAGGCGCGCCGCGCACGACCAGCCCGCGAATCGCCTGCGCTACGTCTTCGGCGGCCCGGCAATGGACCCATTCCTCGGCGAGTGGCAGCTTGCGCTGGTCGAGCAGACGCAAGTGATCGTCGCGCCATTGCACGGCGCGGATGGTGTCGTGATCGCCCCCCTCATCGCCCAGATGGTTCATGTCGAATCACGCCGCCCGCTTCGAGCGAGAGCCTAGCACGCGCCAGATCCGTCGGCCGCGTGCAGCGGTCGGTCATGCTTCCTGCGGCACGACCAGCCACAGGATGATGTAGACCAGGATTCCGGGAAACGCCGCGGAGAAGATCGACACCAGCACGTAGATGATGCGCAGCATCGACGAGTCGATCCCGAAGTAACCGGCGAGGCCGCCGACCACGCCGGCAATCATCCGGTCGTGGCGCGAACGGCGCAGGGGACGTCGTGTGTTCATGGCCACGATTCTATCCGGCCGCCAATCGTGATGTAGCTGCGTAGGGCGGAATCTGCGCAGCCGCTTCCGCGACGGCGGCCGAGGCGGAAAGCGCTTCGCGGGTTGCGCCCTGCCCGGCTACTTGGTGCGCTTGGCCAGCCACTCGTGGATCGCCGACGGCACCTCGCGCTGGGCGCGTCCGGACACGTAGATGCCGATGTGACCACCCTTGAACTCGAGCTGGGTGTAGTCCTTGGTTCCGATGTGCTCGCCCAGCGGCCGCGACGCCGAAGGCGGCACAAGATGATCATGTAGCGCGAAGATGTTGAGCACCGGAAGCGTGATGTTCCTGAGGCTGACGTCCCGTCCGCCGATCTTCAGGCCGCCCTTGACCAGCTTGTTGCCCTGGTAGAACTCCTTGATGAATTCGCGGAACGCTTCGCCGGCCTGGTCCGGCGAGTCGAAGATCCACTTCTCCATCCGCAGGAAGTTCTCGAGTTCCACCTTGTCGTCGAGGATGTCCAGCATCGCGACGTACTTCTGCTGGTTCAGGCGCACCGGCTTCAGCGTGAGGTAGCACCAGTTCATCAGGTCCGCCGGCACGTTGCCCAGCGTATCCACGAACAGGTCCACGTCCATGTCGCGGGTCCAGTGCGACAGCATATTGTCGCTGGTATGGAAGTCGACCGGCGTCACCATCGTGATCAGGTTCTGCAGCTTCTCCTGGTGCAGCGACGCGAAGCACAGCGAGAACGCGCCGCCCTGGCAGATGCCGAGCAGGTTGATCTTCTTGACGCCCGCATGCTTCGCGACCGCATCGACGCAACGGCGGATGTAGCCGTTGATGTAATCGTCGAGATCTAGCCAGCGGTCGGCGCCATCCGGGTAACCCCAGTCGATGATGTAGACGTCCTCGCCGAGCTCGAGCAGGTTCTTGACCAGCGAGCGGTCGTTCTGGAGGTCGACCATGTACGGCCGGTTCACCAGCGCGTAGCAGATGAGGATCGGCACCTTGGCGGTCGGCTTCCTGGCACCCTCGTAGCGATAGACGACGACCTTGTCTTCGCGGTAGATCGCTTGCTTGCCGGTGGCGCCGTAATCGACATCCTCGACTTCGCGCAAGGTCTGCATGCTCGCCGCCAGCTTCTGCTGCGCGTGCAGGGCCTCGTCGAGCGCCCGCTTCGGATCGATGCGGATCGGATCCATCATGCCTTCTCCTTGCGGGTCGATTTGCGGGATTTGCGCGGGGTGGCCTTGGCGGTCGCACGAGGCGCCCTCGCCGCGGCAGGCTTGCCCCCCGACTTCAGGCGCTCGACCTCGGCGCGCAGCGCCGCCACCTCGGCGGCCAGAGCAGGCAGCGTCTCGGCGCGGTTCCTGGCCTCGCGGCGCAGCTCGTGCAGGCGCTTGCCCATGCTGTCGATTTCACTGCGGGTGGGCATGCCGAGGTCGGTCGCGACGCGCTCGACCTCGCGCTGCAGGTTCTGCCGCACCCGCATCTGCGCATCGACCAGCGCGCCGTACACCTCGCGGAATTCGTCGGACAGCGCTATCTCGGCGTACGCGTCCTCGGCCGCATCCACCCACAGGTCGTACAAGCCGCGCACGGAGTCGACCTGGCGGCCCGATTCGCCCCGCTCGGCCAGCTTGTCCTCGAACACCTCGAACGCCCGCCGGCTGGCGCGGGCGATCAGGGTGTTGTAGCGGTTGCTTTCGCGCTGGTAATCCAGCCAGGCCTTGGCCATCCGCTGGTAGTGTTCCTGGTGCTCGCGCGCGTAGCCGAAGGCCGGCATATCCAGCAGCGCGCGGACTTCGGCCATGGCGGGTTCAAGGCCCTGCATCATCTGCTCGAAGCCCTTGGCGCCGTGCCCGGCGAGCTCGCGCATCGCGCGCGCCAGCGGATTGTCGAACAGCTCCGGAGCCGCGCCCGGGAAATTGAAGGACTCGCGCAGTGCGTCCGCCCACGCGTGCGGATCGGCACCGCCAGCGGCGCCGCCCCTGGCGGTCAGCGACTCCAGCATCGAGAAGTAGCCGCGCGCCCCGGCCAGCATGCGCTCGACCACCTCGTTCTGCGACTCACGGGTCTTGCGGGCATCGAACATCCGCGCCCACTGGTCGAGGCCTTCATGCCAGGGGCCCTGCGGCACGTCGGCCCCGGCTGTCGCCGCCCCGAACGCCTTGCGCGTGGCGTCGGCCCAGGCGTCCCAGTACTGCCGCGACCGGCTTTGCCAGTCGCCCAACGGGTCGGTGGAATCCGCCTTGTTGGCCATGAAACTGATCTCCGATTGCTGACCCGCTATGGTATCGGCGCCCATGTTGCGCCGCAACAAAAGGCGCGGGAGCCCGCGCGACCGCGCCAGCCGAATCAACGGCGCCGGGCTCGCCGGCGCTGGCGAAACCGCCGTATCGCATGACGGGTGCGCACGATCGCCACGCGCACGGGCAGGCGCAGGAACGGGACGTCGATCGCGAGCAGGAGCAGGCCGGGAATCACCATCCAGAACCCGAGGATGGGCAGGACGATGCCGACCAGCCCACAGGCGATCAGCAGCAGCCCGATGGGAATCCGCACCCAGCGCGACGAGGGCCTGCGCAGCCAGCCCATCGTGCGGCCGGCCCAGCCTGGAATCTCGCTTTGCCAGCGGTCCAGGTGTCGATTCAGCCGTCGCTTGTTCCTGTCGATGGCAAGCTCCCTTGCGATGCTGGCGAACGGGTGCGGCGGGCGCACATGCAGCGTGACGGCTCAACGCAGCCCTGCGTTGATCCTCTCGAGCGTCGCGTTCCCGGGGCAAAGCTCGCGCTCGCCCAGCGCGTTGAACGCGACCGGCGCCGTGTCGAGGTGCGCGTGCAGGTCGGGCGCCTCGGGATCAACGTACAACAACCCGGTGACGATTTCGCCGCGCGCCTGGCAAGCATGCAGGTAATTCATCGCCGCGACGCGATCTCCGGTGTCGTGCGATTCCGGCAGCTTGCGCAGGCGCAGCACGCTGCCGTCGTGCTGGCGCACCTCGCGCACTTCCCCGGCCGGGTACTCGACGGTGATTTCCTCGCGCGGGGAGATGAAGTCCATCCGGCACAGCGCATGGTTGTGCTCGCGCACGTAATCGTAGCTCTTGGTGCTGCCCGGATGGTTGTTGAACGCGACGCACGGGCTGATCACGTCGACGAACGAAGCGCCCTTGTGGCTCATCGCCGCCTTCAGGATCGGCACCAGTTGCGTCTTGTCGCCGGAAAAGCTGCGGGCGACGAAACTCGCGCCCAGTTGCAGCGCCATGCCGACCATGTCGACCGGCGCGTCGGTGTTGATTGCGCCCTTCTTGGACTTGCTGCCCTGGTCCGCGGTCGCGGAGAACTGTCCCTTGGTCAGCCCGTACACGCCATTGTTCTCGACGATGTACACCATGTCTACGCCACGGCGGATCGCGTGCACGAACTGGCCGATGCCGATGGACGCGGAATCGCCGTCGCCGGAAATCCCGAGGTACATCAATTCTCGATTTGCGAGGTTCGCGCCGGTCAGCACCGACGGCATCCGCCCGTGCACCGCGTTGAACCCGTGCGACGCCGACAGGAAGTAGGTCGGGGTCTTGGAACTGCAACCGATCCCGGAGATCTTCGCGACCCGATGCGGCTGGATGTCGAGTTCCCAGCACGCCTGGATGATCGCCGCCGAAATCGAATCGTGCCCGCAACCCGCGCACAGGGTCGAAATCGCGCCTTCGTAGTCGCGCCGCGTGAAACCGACGCGGTTCCTGGTCAGCGACGGGTGGTGCAGTTTGGGTTTTGGGAGATACGTCATGTCGGGGTATCGCCTTGAGCCTCTCCCTTGGGGAGAGGGGTTGGGGTGAGGGTCCGGGAGGCAATTGCGCGGAATCCGCCTCGATGTTGCCGATCGCGAAGCACCTGGCCCTCATCCGGCGCTTCGCGCAACGGAAAAAGCGGCGTTGCACGCCCCTTCTCCCGAAGCGAGAACGAAGAGCTAAGCCACCTTGTCGCTCCGCAACTGCGTGACTTCCGCTCCGCCCATGCGCTCTCCGATTGCCCTCGCGATGAAGCGTGCGGTGATGGGCGTGCCGTCGTAGTGCAGGACCGCGACGAGCCTCGCGGGATCGAGTTCGAACTGTTCGATCAGCAGCGAGCGCAGTTGCCCGTCGCGGTTCTGCTCGACCACGAATACCTGTTCGTGCCGGTCAACGAATTCGCGCACCGAATCGGCGAACGGATAGCCACGCACCCGCAGCGCGTCGATGTGCATCCCCTTGGCATCGAGTTTGGCGATGGCTTCCGCCATCGAGGACGAAGTCGACCCGAAATGGATCGCGCCATGCTTTGCCGGGTGCGGCGCCCGATGGGACACCGGCTGCGGAAGCAGCGCCTTCGCCGTCTCCAGCTTGCGTTGCAGGCGCTGCATGTTCTCGACGTAATCCTCCCCCTTCTCGGAATACTTGGCGTCGGCGTTCTTGCTGGTGCCGCGGGTGAAAAAGCTGCCGCGCGCAGGATGGGTGCCGGGATAGGTGCGATAGGCGATGCCGTCGCCATCGACGTCCCGGTAGCGGCCGAACGGCTTGCAGGCTTCCAGTTCCTCCGCGGTCAGCACCTTGCCGCGGTCATAGCGGCGCGCGTCGTCCCATTCGAACGGTGCGCACAGGCGATGGTTCATGCCGATGTCGAGGTCGCTCAACACGAACACCGGCGTCTGCAACCGATCGGCGAGGTCCAGCGCCTTCGCCGCGAATTCGAAGCACTCGTGCGGGTCCTCCGGAAACAGCAGCACATGATTGGTGTCGCCGTGCGAGGCATGCGCGCAGAACGCCACGTCCGACTGCTGGGTGCGCGTGGGCATGCCGGTGGACGGACCGCCGCGCTGCACGTCAATCAGGGTGACCGGGATCTCCGCGAAATACGCGAGCCCGATGAATTCGTTCATCAGTGAAATGCCCGGCCCCGAGGTCGCGGTAAACGCACGGGCGCCGTTCCAGCCGGCGCCGGTGACGATTCCGATCGAGGCGATCTCGTCCTCGGCTTGCACGATCGCGTAGCGGTGCTTGCCGGTTTCCGGGTCGACGCGCAGCTTCGCACAATATTTCTGGAACGCCTCGGCCAGTGACGAGGACGGCGTGATCGGGTACCACGCGCAGACGGTGGCGCCGCCGTACACCATGCCGAGCGCGGCGGCGCTGTTGCCGTCCACGAAAATGCGATTGCCCACGTTGTCCCGGCGTTCGATCTTCAGGCCCACCGGCGGCAGGTTGTGCTGGGCGTAATCGCGCCCGAGATCGAGCGCGCGGATGTTGGGCTCCAGCAGCGCCTGCTTGCCTTTGTACTGCTCGCCGACCAGTTGAACGATTACGTCGCGTTCAATGCCGAGCAACACCGACAGCGCGCCGAGGTACATGATGTTCTTGAATAGTTGCCGCTGGCGAGGGTCGTCCCAGGTCCGGTTGGCGATGTCGGTCAGCGGCACCCCGATCACGGTGACGTCGTCGCGGAACTTCGCCGGGGCGAGCGGCTTGCTGTTGTCATGGAAAAGATAGCCGCCCGGCGAGAGCCCCGCGACATCGGCGTCCCAGGTCTGCGGGTTCATCGCGACCAGCAGGTCGTAGCCGCCGCGCCTGCCGAGCCAGCCCGCTTCACTGACGCGCACTTCGTACCAGGTCGGCAGCCCCTGGATGTTCGAGGGGAAGATGTTGCGCGGACTGACCGGCACGCCCATCCGCAGGATGCATTTCGCGAACAGTTCGTTGGCGGAAGCGGAGCCCGACCCGTTGACGTTCGCGAACTTGACGACGAAGTCGTTGGTGGCGGTGATGGCGGTCATTTCGCGCCAAATGTTCCAGATGCGTACCGCCCTCCCTCCGGGAGAGGGTGCCCCGAAGGGGCGGGTGGGGGTTCGGGGATACCGAATCGGCACAGGAGTACCGAACCCTCACCCCTGCCCCTCTTCCGGGGGGAGAGGGGTTCAAGCGGAATCGGGACTGCTACGGAGTCCGACTTCACGCCGCCACCTTTTTCGCCGGCCGGGGCGAATAATCCTCGCCGCGCGCCGCGTAGCTTTCGGCGAACAGGAACTGCCGCATGTCCCACGCGCCGGTCGGGCAGCGCTCGGCACACAGGCCGCAGTGCAGGCATACGTCCTCGTCCTTCGCCATTATCCGTCCGGTCTTGACGGGCCCGGAAACATACAAATCCTGCCCGGTATTGTTTGCCGGTGCGGTCAGGCGCGTGCGCAGTTCGGCTTCCTCGCCGTCGGCGGTGAAGGTGATGCAGTCCATCGGGCACACGTCGACGCAGGCGTCGCACTCGATGCAGAGATCCTTCGAGAACACCGTCTGCACGTCGCAGTTGAGGCAGCGCTGCGCTTCCTTCCAGGCGGTTTGCGCGTCGAAGCCGAGCTCGACCTCCTGGTGGATATTCGTGAGGGTTTTTTCCTTCGGCGCCCACGGGACCACGTAACGCACATCCGGCGAAATGTCGTTGTCGTAGCTCCATTCATGGATGCCCATCTTCTGCGAGACGAGATTGGTCAACGGCGACGGGCGTTCACGCAAGTCCGTCCCCTGCAGGAAGTTGTGGATCGAGATCGCCGCCTGGTGTCCGTGCTCGACCGCCCAGATGATGTTCTTGGGCCCGAACGCCGCGTCGCCGCCGAAGAAGACCCTGGGCAGCGTGGATTGCATCGTGACCTTGTCGAGCTTCGGCGTGCCCCATTCGTCGAATTCCAGGCAGAGGTCGCGCTCGATCCATGGAAAGGCGTTTTCCTGCCCCACCGCGATCAGCACTTCATCGCACGGGAACAGGCGATCCGGCTCGCCTGTCGGCAGCAGCTTGCGCCTGCCGTTGGCGTCGCGCTCCGCGCGCATCGGCGTGAACCACATGCCGGTGAGTTTGCCGTTCTCGTGCACGAATGACTTCGGATTCAGCCAGTTCAGGATCTCGACGCCCTCGTGTTCGGCGTCCTCTTTTTCCCAGGGACTGGCTTTCATCTCGTCGTAGCCCGAACGCACGATGACTTTCACGTCGTCGCCACCGAGGCGGCGCGCGCTGCGGCAGCAATCCATCGCGGTGTTGCCGCCACCCAGCACCAGCACCCGCCGCCCGACCTTCGTCACGTGTCCGAAATACACCGACGCCAGCCACTCGATCCCGACATGGATCTTGACGGTGTTCTCGTCCCTGCCCGGAATGTGCAGGTCGCGCCCGCGCGGCGCACCGCAACCGACGAAAATCGCATCGAAGCCTTCGTCGAGCACCTTGCGCAGCGAATCGATGCGCCGGTTGCCGACGAAATTCACGCCGAGGTCGAGGATGTAACCGACCTCCTCGTCGATCACCACTTCCGGCAAACGGAAGCGCGGCACTTGGGTGCGCATGAACCCGCCGCCCTTGGCGTCGGCCTCGAAGATCGTGACGCGATAGCCGAGCGGCGCAAGATCGCGCGCCAGGGCCAACGATGCGGGGCCCGCGCCGATACAGGCAACGCGAAACCGATCGGCGCCCGGCACCGGCTCGGGCAATCGTTCGCGCATCCGCGTTTCGATGCCGTCGCTGCGGTTGTCCGCGGCGACGCGCTTCAGGCGGCAGATCGCGACCGGCTCGGGCTTCGTTTTGTCTTGGGGGGGGCCGTTGTTTTCCTCCACGCGTCCGCGCCGGCAGGCGGGTTCGCAAGGCCGGTCGCAGGTACGTCCGAGGATGCCGGGAAAGACGTTGGAATCCCAGTTCAGCAGGTAGGCGTCGTCGTAGCGCCCCGCCGCAATCAGCCGGATATAGCGCGGCACCTGGGTATGCGCCGGGCACGCCCACTGGCAATCCACCACCTTGTGGAAATACTGCGGATTGCGGATATCGGTGGGTTGCACGCAACGCCTCCTGCCGTCCGCGGTGGCGTCGGACCTTCCGGCGTCGCCCGTCGAGGCGAGTCTACCCGTTTCG
>DASSNH010000024.1:0-5867 GCA_035701405.1 Rhodanobacteraceae bacterium | reverse complement strand
TGAGCGTCGCGACGATCTTCGAGATCGAAGGCGAGGAAGGATTCCGCCGCCGCGAATCCGACTTGCTGGCCGACCTCACCGCGCGTTCGGGCATCGTGCTCGCCACCGGCGGAGGTGCCGTGCTGGTCGCGGCCAATCGCCGGCTGCTGCGCGAGCGCGGCTTCGTGGTCTGGCTGGAAACCGGCGTCGAACAGCAGATGCAGCGTCTGCAACGCGATCGCAAGCGGCCGCTGCTGGATGCGCCCGATCGCCGCGAACGGCTGGAACAGCTCGCCCAGTTGCGCGATCCGCTCTACCGCGAAATCGCCGACTTCACCGTGCAGAGCGGCAGTGGCGAGTCCTGCCACAACGCCGCGGCGCGCGTCGCCACGCTGCTGGAGCAACACTGGCAGCGTCTGCCCGCGACCAGGGCAACCGCATGACGACCAGCGTCGAGGTGGAGCTGCCCGGCAGCCGATACCCGATCCGCATCGGGAGCGGATTGCTCGCGGACGGTCCGGCTTGGTGCGATTCGATCCGCGGTGTGCACGCGCTGGTCGTCAGCGACGAAAACGTGGCGCCGCTCTATGCGGACCGGCTGCGCGACACCCTGGCGCGGGCGCACGGCACCACGGTGCGGATGGCAACACTGGTACTGCCAGCGGGTGAAGCGCACAAGAACCTCGATGCGGTCGCCCACGTACTGGATGCACTGGCGCGGCTCGGAGCGACCCGCGACGCCTGCGTGCTCGCGCTCGGCGGCGGCGTGGTCGGCGACATCGCCGGTTTCGCCGCCGCCTGCTGGATGCGCGGCATCGATTTCGTGCAGTTCCCGACCACGCTGCTCGCGATGGTCGACGCCTCGGTCGGTGGGAAGACCGGCGTCGACCACCCCGCCGGCAAGAACCTGATCGGCGCGTTCCACCAGCCGCGCGCGGTGGTCGCCGACCTCGGCACACTCGCGACCCTGCCGGATCGCGAATTGCGCGCCGGATTCGCGGAAGTGATCAAGGTCGCCTCCATCGGCGATGCCGATTTCTTCGCTTGGCTCGAAGACCATGCGGACGCGTTGTTGCAACGTGACGCCGAGGCACTCGGCCACGCCATCGCCACCGGCTGCCGCTTCAAGGCGGGCGTCGTGGCGCGCGACGAGCGCGAGGCCGGCGAACGCGCCCTGCTCAACTTCGGCCACACCTTCGGCCACGCGCTGGAAGCGGAAGCCGGCTACGGCACGTTGCTGCACGGCGAAGCCGTCGCGATCGGGATGGTGCTCGCGGCGCGGCTGTCGGAGCGGCTCGGCATGGCAGGGCACGGCGATGCGGAAAGGCTCCGCGGACTGCTGGCGCGGATCGGCCTCCCGACCAATCCACCACCGGGACTCTCCGCAGAGGCGCTGCTCGCGCGCATGCGCCTCGACAAGAAGAATCGCGCGGGTTCGCTGCGATTGATCCTGTGGCGCGGGATCGGGCGCGCCGAACTCGTGGAAGGCGTCGATATCGCTGCTTTGCGCGCGGTGATCACTGCGCCCAGCGCTCCGTCGCGCTGAAAACCCATCCCCCTCGATCCCCCTTCCCATGGAAGCGGGGAAGAAAACACCTGCACCGATGCCGCTATCACCCGCTTCGCTCGCGAAGGGGTCGCCGCGCAGCGGCGGGGGGATGCACGCCGGCGACGTGGGGATGCCATCGCGCTTCTCCCATACAATTCGCAAATGCATCTTTACATGCAAACCCCGCCCGGCAACGGCGCCGCACCGCGCTATTGCCGCATCGCGCTGGAGCAGGACCTGCTCGGCGGCTGGACGCTGTACCGCGAATCCGGGACCGAGGGGGGACGCGCCACCCTGAAGCGCGAGGTTTACCTCGACCGCGACACCGCGCTCGCCGCCTTCGAAAGCGCGCGCGACAGCCAGTTGAAGCGCGGCTTCAAAGTGATGATCACCCAGGGCGTGGATGCACCGCATGGCTGAGGTGTCCAACCGCAGCAACCGGTTCCTGCGCGCATTGCACCGCCAACCGGTCGACACCACGCCCGTCTGGATCATGCGCCAGGCCGGCCGCTACCTGCCGGAGTACCGGGCGACCCGCGCGCGCGCGGGCAGTTTCCTGGCGCTGGCGCAGACGCCGGAGCTCGCCTGCGAAATCACCCTGCAACCGGTCGAACGTTTCGAACTGGATGCCGCGATCCTGTTCTCCGACATCCTCACCGTGCCCGACGCCATGGGCCTCGGCCTGCATTTCGTCGAGGGCGAAGGTCCGAAGTTCCATCATCCGTTGCGAAACGCCGCGGACATCGCGAAGCTCGGCGTTCCCGATCCGGAATCCTCGCTGCGCTACGTCACCGATGCGGTGCGCCTGATCCGCAGCGAACTCGGCGGCCGGTTGCCGCTGATCGGCTTCGCGGGCAGCCCATGGACGCTCGCCTGCTACATGATCGAAGGCGAAGGCTCGCGTGACTTCGTGCGTGTCAAGGCATTCGCGCTGGACGAACCCACGGCGATGCACTCGCTGTTGGACGTGAACGCGCGCGCGGTAGCGGCCTACCTCGCCGCGCAAGCCGCCGCGGGCGCGCAGGCGCTGATGGTGTTCGACAGCTGGGGCGGCATGCTGGCGCCGGCGATGTTCCTCGAATTCTCGCAACGCTACCTCGCGCAGATCGCATCGCTGCTGCGCGATGATTCCCACGCGCGCGACGTGCCGTTGATCCTGTTCTCCAAGGGCGCGAACGCCAGCCTCGAAGCACTGGCGGACACCGGCTGCGCGGCGCTCGGCGTGGACTGGACGATCACCCTCGATGAAGCCCGCCGCCGCGTCGGCAATCGTGTCGCGCTGCAGGGCAACCTCGATCCCGCGACGCTGCTGGCTTCGCCCGAGGTGATCCGGCGCGAGGCCAAACGGGTACTCGACGACTTCGGACCACATCCGGGCCACGTATTCAATCTCGGCCACGGCATTACGCCGGACGTGGATCCGGAACATGTCGCGGTCCTGGTGGACGCAGTGCACGCCGCGTGACGCCGCCGTAGCCCGGATGGAGCAAAGCGGAATCCGGGGGTATCGGGCATGCCCCGGATTGCGCCGCTGCGCGGCTCCATCCGGACTACCCGTTTCCCGTTGATCGCGCATCGAGAGTTGTTTACCGCAGCAAGTGTTTCGCGCCGCAGATGGCGGCAAAACGCGACCCCGTCCGGGACAGCCACGCGCAATTCGCCTAAAATCGCGGTCTTGCCTTGCCCGCACCGCGAGCCATGAACCAGCGCATCCTCACCGGCATCACCACCACCGGCACGCCGCATCTCGGCAACTATGTCGGTGCGATTCGGCCGGCGATCGCAGCCAGTCGCGATGCCGACACCGATGCGTTTTTCTTCCTCGCCGATTACCACGCGCTGATCAAGTGCGACGATCCCGCGCGCATCGCGCGCTCGCGCCTCGAGATCGCCGCGACATGGCTGGCCTGCGGGCTCGATCCGCAGCGCGTCACGTTCTACCGGCAATCGGACATCCCGGAGATCCCGGAACTGACCTGGATGCTCACTTGCGTGACCGCCAAGGGTTTGCTCAACCGCGCGCACGCGTACAAGGCCGCCGTGGACCAGAACACCGCGAAGGGCGAGGACCCGGACGCCGCGATCAACGCGGGCCTCTACATGTATCCGGTGCTGATGGCTGCGGACATCCTGATCTTCGACGCCAACAAGGTGCCGGTCGGCCGCGACCAGGTGCAGCACATCGAGATGGCGCGCGACATCGCGCAGCGCTTCAACCACATCCATGGCGGCGCGTGGCGCGCGGTCGGCGGCCAGGACGAGCCGTTCGTCTTGCCCGAGCCTGCCATCGAGGAATCGGTTGCCACCCTGCCCGGCCTCGACGGCCGCAAGATGTCGAAGAGTTACGACAACACCGTGCCGCTGTTCGAGGGCGGCGCGAAGGCCTTGCGGGAGGCGGTGGCGCGCATCGTCACCGATTCGCGCGAACCCGGCGAGCCCAAGGATCCCGACTCCTCGAGCCTGTTCGCGATCTTTCGGGCGTTTGCGGGTGACGAAGAAAGCGCCACCTTCCGCAGCGCGCTCGAAACCGGTCTTGGCTGGGGCGAGGCCAAGCAGAAGCTGGTCGAGCGCATCGAAGTGGAGATCGCGCCCCTGCGTGAGCGCTACGACGCGTTGATGGCGCGGCCCGACGCCATCGAGGACGCGCTGCGCGAAGGCGCGAAGAAAGCGCGCGCGATCGCCCGGCCGCGGCTCGAGACCATGCGGCGCGCGGTGGGGCTGGGCGCGCTGGGCACGCCTGCGGGCAAGACCAAGGCGTCGGGCAAGGCAGACAAGCGCGCGCGCATCGTCAGCTTCCGCGATGGCGAGGGATTCCATTTCCGCCTGGTCGGTGCCGACGGCGAGGAGTTGCTGTTGTCGCGCGTCTTTGCCGATCCACGCAGCGCGGGACAGGCATCCCGCGCCCTTTCCGCCGAGGATGCGGACAGCTCGCTCAAACCCATCGATGCATCGCGATTCGCGTACATGCAGGACGGCGAGAGCCTTGCGACAAGCGCGGAATTTCCCGAGCTGGCCGCGCGCGACGCCGCAATCGAACGCACCCGCGCGGCGCTGGCCTCGTTGCGCGACGCCGAATAGGCATGGCCCGTTTCGTCGCACTGCTGCTGATCGGACCCTGGTTGCTGGTGCTGGGCTGGCTCTACTGGCTTTACGTCCGCCGCCGCGTGGCGAACGGCGTTTCCGTGCGCTTCGATGTCGGCGTGCTGGCGATCGCGGCGCTGGCCACCATCGCGAGCACCGCGTTCGGCTATCAGGCGGCGCTTGGCCACGGCGGCCCGATCTGGAAGCAGGTCGCGGCGGCGCTCGGCGCATACGCGGGTTTCAACGTGGTCGTGCTGTTCGGCCTGCTGCGGCACTGGCTGGCGCGCGGGCACATGACTTCCGCCCCTCGCGGTTCCTAGCCGGCGCCGTTAGCTTGCGCGCGGCATGACGCGCTCCGGGTTCCGCTGCCCGATTGCGACCCGCCGCCACGGATTGGATGAATGCGTTCCACCCGGTTCCTGATATTGGCCGCACTCGCGGCGATCGGTTTGCCAGCCCAGGCCATCACCATCGACGGCCGCATCGATCCGGCCGAGTGGCAGGACGCGCGTCACGTCACCGATTTCCGCCAGACCCAACCGTTGACCGGGAAGCCGGCGGAACATCCGGTCGAAGCGTGGATCCTCGCCACCCCCGACGGATTGGCGGTGGCGATGCGCGTCACCCAACCGCCGAACGTCAGGCGCACGCGACAGCAGGTGCAGCGCGACTTCCACGATCCGGTCGATCGCGTCAACGTGGAGATCGACTTCAATGGCGATGGCCGCACCGGCTACGACTTCTCCGTTGCGTCCACCGGTGCGGTCGACGACGAGGTGATCACCAACGAAAACCAGTTCGACGCCGACTGGGACGGCATCTGGCAACACGCCGTCACCCAGGACGCCGAAGGCTGGTCGGTGGAGGTCCTGATCCCCTGGTACACGGCGCCCATGCATGCGGCCAGCGGTGGTACCCGTGAAATCGGCATTTACCTCGACCGGGTCTTCGCCACCACCGGCGAGCGTGTGTCGTGGCCCGCGGTGCATTACCAGCAGCCGCGCTATCTCTCCGCATTCGAGCGCATCGAGGTACCCGCCTACAGCCAGTCGCTGCTGGCGGTGACGCCGTATGTCTCGTCCCGTTACGACAACGTCGGCCACGACGGCGGACACAGTGAAGGCGTGGACGTGTTCTGGAAGCCGAACGGCCAGTTCCAGTTGACGGCGACGCTGAACCCCGACTTCGGCCAGGTGGAAAGCGACGACCTGGTGATCAACTTTGGCGCGACCGAAACGTACTTCAGCGACAAGCGCCC
>DASSNH010000023.1:0-7044 GCA_035701405.1 Rhodanobacteraceae bacterium | reverse complement strand
CCTTCCGGCTGCGTCAGCCGCGCAGGCCCAGCACCTCGGCCACGATCTCGAACGAGCGGCGCCGTGCGGCATGGTCGAAGGTGTTGGCGGTCACGATCAACTCGTCCGCCCGGTGGGTGGCGACGAAGGCTTCGATGCCGGCGCGCACCGTTTCGGGGCCACCGATGACCGCGCATGAAAGCGCCTGCCCGATCCGGTCCAGCTCGGCGGGCTCCGCGAAGTCCTCGATGGCGTCGATCGGTGGCGGCACCCGGCCGGGCCGTCCGCGGCGCAGGTTGATGAACATCTGCTGCTGGCTGGTGAACAGCCGGCGTGCCTCGGCATCGGATTCGGCGGCGACGACATTCAGGCCCAGCATCGCGCAGGGCCGCGCAAGTTGGGCGGAAGGTCGGAACAGGGCCCGGTATTGCTGTAGCGCCTGCTCCATCGCTGCGGGCGCGAAGTGCGACGCGAACGCGTACGGCAGCCCGAGGTGGCCGGCGAGCTGGGCACTGAAAAGGCTGGAGCCCAGCATCCATACCGACACGTCGACGCCTGCGCCCGGAACCGCCTGCACGGCTTGCCCCGCGACAGCCGGTCGGAAGTAGCCCAACAGTTCCACGACGTTCTGCGGGTAGTCGTCGGCGCTGTCGAAGTAGCGCCGCAGGGCGCGCGCGGTCGGCTGGTCGGTGCCCGGCGCGCGCCCGAGCCCGAGGTCGATGCGTTGCGGATACAGGGTGGCCAGTGTCCCGAACTGCTCGGCCACCTGCAGCGGCGAATGGTTGGGCAGCATGATGCCGCCCGCCCCGACCCGGATGGTCGAGGTGGCGCCGGCCACGTGGCCGATCAGGACCGACGTCGCGGCACTGGCGATGCCCGGCATGTTGTGGTGCTCGGCCAGCCAGTAGCGCCGGTAGCCCAGGCGCTCCGCGGTTTGCGCGAGGTCCACGGTGTTGCGGAAGGATTGCGCGGCGTCGCCGCCCTCCACGATCGGCGCGAGGTCGAGAATCGAAACTGGAATCATGTCGGGGACTCGGCTGCCACGGATTTTTCAATGCACGGCATACCGATGTGGGGTCGTCACGGCAGTTCGCCAACCTGCACCGCCAGCATCGAGATCGATCCGCCGTCGACGCCTTCGACCGGGAAGCTGACCGTTTCGTGGGACTCGCGCGCGCCGAGCACGTACAGCAGTGGCAGGTAATGTTCCGGCGTCGGGATCGAGAGCAGGGCATCCCGGCCGAAGGCTTCGTAGTCGATCAACGGCGCGTGGTCACCGCCGAGCATCCATTCGCGTGCCCGGGCTTCGAAGCGTACCGCCCACTCGAATGGCGCAGGCTGGTGGCGCCCCCAGGAATAGGTGTGCAGGTTGTGTACCAGGTTGCCGCTGCCGAAGACCAGCACGTCTTCCGAGCGCAATGCGGCGAGCTGCCGGCCGATTTCGTGATGGAACGCGGCGGGCTGGCTTTCGTCGATGCGCAGTTGCACCACCGGCACGTCCGAGTCCGGGTACATGTGCCGCAGCACCGACCAGGTGCCGTGGTCGAGGCCCCAGTTCGCATCCATTTCGACCGGCAGCGGCGCCAGCATCGCTTGCACGCCGCGGGCGAGTTCCGGATCGCCGGGTGCCGGGTACTGCACTCGGTAGAGTTCTTCCGGAAACCCGCCGAAGTCGTGGATGGTCCGCGGCGCCTGGTTGGCGGTGACCGCGGTCCCGGGTGCGTACCAGTGCGCAGAAATGGCGAGGATCGCACGCGGCTTTCCGATTCGCTCGCCGAGGCTGCGCCAGGCTTCGGTCCAGGGGTTGCTACTCATCGCATTCATCGGGTTGCCGTGGCCGACGAAGAGGGCGGGCAGGAGTTTGGGCATGGCGGTGGGCCTGTCTTGGAAGGTCAAACCGCCCCGGCTTGCGTCCCGGGCGGACCGGTCGATGCTTGCCGGAACCGTCAAGCGATCGCGCAGTGCCTCGATGCGCGGGCGTTCAGGCCGCGCCTGCTAGACATGATGCTCGCGTGGCGCGACGGATGCCACGTTCCAGCGAAGGAGGCACGACATGGCCAACAAGGTACAGGGCGAAGGCGATTACGAAAGCGCGCGGAACTATCGCAAGGAGACGGAACGTTCCGCCAGGGAGCAGACCAAGGACGGCAAGCAGGTCAAGGGCGACGCTGGCCAGGCGAGCGACAAGCTGACGCCGGAGGAACGCGAAGGCCGCTCACGCGCCAAGGAGCCGCGCCAGGACAAGCGCGACGCCGAGTACATGGACGAGTTGGAAAGGAAAAAGAAGCACTAAGCGACCCTTGCGGCAGCTCGCGTCGTGGCATGTCGGCGCGCCGGGCCCGTGCCCTGCGCGCCGCTTCTTGCCTGCGGAGAGTGGCGTGCCCGCGAGGATCCGCGATCAGCGCGCAAACAGCCGCGACCGATCGGCGAACGCCTTGAACTCGAGCGCGTTGCCCGACGGGTCCAGCAGGAACATCGTGGCTTGTTCGCCGGGTTGGCCCCTGAAGCGCACGTGCGGTTCGACCACGAAGTGGGTCCCCGCTTCCCGCAGCTTGTCGGCGAGCGCCTGCCAGTCGGCCATCGACAACACCACCCCGAAATGCCGCACCGGCACGGCGTCGCCGTCCACGTCGTGCGCGGCCGGCGCCCGCAGCTCTTCGGGCGCGAGGTGCGCGACGATCTGGTGGCCGTGGAAATCGAAGTCCACCCACGCGTCGCTGGACCGGCCTTCCGGGCAGCCGAGCAGTCCACCATAGAACGCCCGGGCTTCGCCGAGCGAGGCGACCGGAAACGCGAGATGGAAGGGCGGGAGTTCGTGCATGGCGGTTGTCTCCGCAGGAAGGCCGGAAGTTGTTCGGTGCCCCGAGCGTGGCCCGAGCCGCATACCAGGTCGAAGCGCGCTGTCCGTGGATCATCGCGCCCCGCCCGCATCCAGGGCAGATCGATCGTGCCGGTTACGCCGCCTGCGCCTCGTCCTTCAGCGTCTGCATGTCGATCACGAACCGGTATTTCACGTCGCTCCTCAGCATGCGCTCGTAGGCTTCGTTGATGTCGCGCATGGCGATCATTTCGATGTCGCAGACGATCCCGTGCTCCGCACAGAAATCCAGCATTTCCTGGGTTTCGCGGATGCCGCCGATCAGCGAACCGGCGATGCCGCGGCGCTTCAGGATCAGATTGAACACGGTGGGCGACGGGTGCGGTGAATCGATCGGCGGCGCTCCGACCAGGCACATGGTGCCGTCACGCTTCAGCAGGTTGAGGTAAGCGTCGAGATTGTGCGGTGCAGCCACGGTGTTGAGAATGAAGTCGAAACTCGCGGCGTGCGCGGCCATTTGTGCGGCGTCTTTCGAGATCACCACTTCGTCCGCGCCAAGGCGCTTGCCGTCTTCGATCTTCCCCGGCGAGGTGGTGAACAGCACCACGTGTGCGCCCATTGCGTGGGCGAGCTTGACGGCCATGTGGCCGAGGCCGCCGAGGCCCACGACGCCGACCTTCTTGCCCGGTCCGATGTTCCAGTGCCGCAGCGGCGAATAGGTGGTGATGCCGGCACACAGCAGGGGCGCGACCGCGGCGAGGTTGTCCTCGTGCCTGATGTGCAGCACGAATTTTTCGTCGACGACGATCTGGCCGGAATAGCCGCCGTAGGTATTGCCGTGACCCTCCTGCGTGGGGCCGTTGTAGGTGCCGGTGAATCCGTTCTCGCAGTAGTTTTCCTCGCCGGCCTTGCAGGAATCGCAATGCCCGCAACTGTCGACCATGCAACCGACGCCGACGGTGTCGCCGGCCTTGAAGCCCTGCACGTCCTTGCCGACCGCCGTCACGATGCCTACGATTTCGTGCCCCGGCACGCAGGGATAAGCCGTGTTGCCCCACTCGTTGCGCGCGGTGTGCAGGTCGGAGTGGCAGACGCCGCAATAACGGATGTCGATGGCGACGTCGCGCGGTCCGGGCTCGCGCCGTTCGATTGCCTGGGGGCCGAGCGGCTTGTCGGCGGCCTGGGTGGCGTAGGCGGGGGTTTGGGTCATTCCTGTCTCCTGGCAAAAGACGAACCCTCCCCTGGCAGGGGAGGGGAAAAGTCCGCATAGGCCGGCTCGAGGAGCGAAGCGACGGAGCGCATCGGCTTGGCGCGGCGATTGCCGGTTACGGCCTTCGGCCTCGAACCGGTCAACGTTCCAGGCTAGCCAGCGCTCGTTTCCCGCACCGGCAGCTTCCAGTCGGGGCGCACGAAATGGCAAGTGTAGCCGTCCGGATAGCGTTCGAGGTAATCCTGGTGCTCGGGTTCGGCCTCCCAGAAGTCGCCGGCCGGCACGACTTCGGTGACGACCTTGCCGGGCCACAAGCCGGACGCCTCCACATCGGCGATGGTGTCTTCGGCGACGCGCTTTTGTTCGTCGTTCGTGTAGAAGATCGCCGAGCGGTAACTCGTGCCGATGTCGTTGCCCTGGCGGTTGGTCGTCGTCGGGTCGTGGATCTGGAAGAAGAATTCCAGCAGCTTGCGGTAGCTGATGAGCGCCGGATCGAAGATGATTTCGATGGATTCGGCGTGCCTTCCGTGGTTGCGGTACGTCGCATTGGCGACTTCCCCGCCCGAGTAGCCGACCCGCGTGGAAACCACGCCGGGCTGCTTGCGGATCAGGTCCTGCATGCCCCAGAAGCATCCGCCGGCGAGCAGCGCGCGTTCAGTGCTCATGATTGCTTGTCCTTGCTGTCGAACAGTCCACGATACTCGCCGTAGCCCTGTTTCTCCAGATCGGCGAGCGGTATGAAGCGTAGTGATGCGGAGTTGATGCAGTAGCGTAATCCGCCCTGGTCGCGGGGGCCGTCGTCGAACACGTGGCCGAGGTGGCTGTCGCCATGTCTAGAGCGCACTTCCGTGCGGACCATGCCGTGGCTCGCGTCGTGCTTCTCGATCACGTTGGCGGCATCCACCGGCTTGCTGAAGCTGGGCCACCCGCAGTGGCTCGGGAACTTGTCCAGGGAAGTGAACAGCGGTTCGCCCGACACCACGTCCACGTACAGTCCGGGCTCGCGATGCTCGTTGAATTCGTTGTCGAACGGTCGTTCGGTCGCCGCCTCCTGGGTCACCTGGTATTGCAGCGGAGTCAGGCGCTCCAGGGCTTCGGGGGTCTTGCGGTAGTCTGGCATCGGATCCTCCTGCCGGATCGGCGTCGGAAACGGCGATTCCAAGCACATGGAGGCGCCGCCGGGCGGCCTCAAGGTTCCTGCCCGCTGCCTGGACGTCATGTCCGCGCTGTGCGGTTTCCCCGTAAGCTGCAACATCACCTGATCGTTGGGAACAACGCATGCGGCGCCGCGACCTGCTGAAGGGAATGGCATTGGGTGGCGCGACCATCGCGATGGGCCGCATGGCGCCTGTTGCGGCCGAGCCGGGAATCGGGGCCGCGAGGGCGCATCTGGCGATACTGGAACGGCGGCATGGCGGCTGCCTCGGCATGGCGATGCTGGATACAGGCAGCGGTCGCCGCATCACGCACCGGGCCGACGAAAAGTTCCTGATGTGCAGCACTTTCAAGCTGCTGCTGGCGTCGCTGGTGCTGGATCGCGTGGACCACGGCAGGGAGAAACTCGATCGGCGCATTGTTTACGGGAAGGACGTGCTGCTCGACTGGGCGCCCGTGACTAGCAAACACGCGGGAGCTCCCGGCATGACGATTTCCGAACTATGCGCGGCCGCGATCACGTTGAGCGACAACACGGCAGCCAACCTGCTGCTGGACGAAGTCGGCGGCCCGCAGGCGGTCACTGCGTATGCCCGCGGGCTTGGCGACGAATCGACGCTGCTGGATCGCATCGAACCCGCGCTGAATCCCTATGACACGACCACCCCGAATTCGATGCTCGGTGACATGCAGCAGTTGCTGCTTGGCGATCGCCTTTCAGGGTCCTCGCGCGAGTTGTTGCTGGGCTGGCTGGTCGCCTGCCAAACCGGACTCGAGTGCTTGCGCGCCGGGATGCCGGACGGATGGCGGATCGGAGACAAGACCGGGCAGTGGGACGCGAAGGGCGTCGGCGCCGACAACGACATTGCGATTGCCTGGCCGCCTGACCGAAAGCCGGTTCTGGTCACCGCGTACTACATGAACCACACGACGGACCCGGCCGGCCGCAAGGCGGTGCTGGCGGAAGTAGGCCGGATCGCGGCGACGATGTAAATGGGGGAAACCAGATGTCCAGGATAGAAACCCGACTCGCGGAACTCGGCCTGTCGCTGCCGCCGGCGGTCAAGCCGCCGCCCGGCGTGGTCTTGCCCTTCCGTTTCGTACGCGTGCTCGGCGATCGGGCCGTGGTATCCGGGCACAGCCCGCAGGCGGCGGACGGTTCCGTCGCCGGACCCTTCGGCAAGGTAGGGCGCGAGCTCACCGTGGACCAAGGCCATGAAGCTGCGCGGCTCACCGCACTGTCGATGCTGGGCAGCCTCGAGCGCGAACTCGGCGACCTGGATCGGATCACGAACTGGGTTCGCGTGTTCGGCATGGTCAATTCGGCACCCGGCTTCGACAGGCAACCGGCGGTGATCAACGGCTGCTCCGATCTGATCCTGGAGTTGTGGGGCGATGACGCCGGCGCGCACGCGCGCAGCGCGGTCGGCATGGCCGAGCTGCCCTTCGGCATTCCGGTGGAGATAGAGGCGGAAGTGGCTATCCGCCGCTAGGGAGCTCTGACCTGGATCGCCATTCCGGCGAAAGCGGGACCGGGAAGCCACGCATGCCGAAGCGAAAATCGGCGAAGCCGATGGCCGAAAGGCGAGCCGCCGGATACGGCGCGAAAAAGGCGGCGGGCCGATTGCATGGTCAGCAGTTCCAGCGGCCTTTCCACGGGCGTCGTTTCGACGTCCAGCATGATCACGAATCAAGGCGCAAGGGCCGATACAAGCCCCATTCCCGGTGACGCCTCGAATGGGATCTCCCGAGAGTGGGGGATCTCCCTTCGCCGGTTTTCGGGCAGTGCTTGCGCCCATGCAAACGGGTTGTGCTATCGTTGGCGTGGGGTCGTTTCGATTTGCTCTGCGTGTGCTGTCCTGGTTGGCGGCGACGATGGGGT
>DASSNH010000022.1:0-2992 GCA_035701405.1 Rhodanobacteraceae bacterium | reverse complement strand
GCTGGGGCAGATGCTGACGCACCGTTTCATCGACAAGGCCGAATACGACCAGGCGATCGCCGCGCCCGACGACGCCGCACCACACGAACCGCCGGTCGAGGTCGACGCTCCGTATCTCGCCGAAATGGTGCGCCAGCAGGCACTGCAGAAGCTCGGCAACCAGGCGCAGACCGACGGCTACGTGATCCGCACCACCATCGACAGCCGCATGCAGGCGCTGGCGAACCACGCGCTGCGCAGCAAGCTCGAGGAATACGACCACCGCCACGGCTATCGCGGCCCGGAGGCGCACATCGCACTGCCGCAACCGGCCACGCCTGCCTCGCTGCAGAAGGCGCTGGCCGGCTACAACGATGTCAGCGGTCTGTATCCCGCCATCGTCACCGAAGTGGGCGACGACGATGCGAAGGTCTACGTGCAGGGCGGCGCGACCATCAAACTGTCGGCCGCCGACATGAAATGGGCGATGGGCTTCGCGCGCAAGGCCAAAACCGGCGGCAAGGGCGCAGCCTCGATCCTCCGGCCGGGCGACATCATCCGCGTGCGCGAAGTGGCGGACGAGGAAGCGTCGACTGCGGCACCCGTCAAGTCCGCCAAGGATGCAAAGGTCGCGGTCGCCGACAAGCAGCATTGGGAACTCCAGCAGATCCCCGCCGCGCAGTCCGCGATGGTGGTGCTCTCGCCGAACGATGGCGCGGTAAAGGCGCTGGTCGGAGGCTTCAATTTCCAGTTGAGCAAGTTCAACCGCGCGGTGCAGACCCAGCGCCAGCCGGGCTCCAGCTTCAAGCCCTTCATCTATTCGGCGGCTTTCAGTCGCGGCTACACGCCGGCTTCGATCATCAATGACGCGCCGATCGCGCTGCCCGATCCCTCCAAGCCCGGCGGGCTGTGGACGCCGCAGAACGACGACAACAAGTTCCGCGGACCGATGCGTCTGCGCGAAGCACTGGCGCAATCGGTGAACCTGGTGGCGATCCGCCTGCTGGACGCAGTCGGCGTGCGCTATGTGCGCGAGTACGCGACGCGCTTCGGTTTCCCGCTGGACGCGATTCCGCCCAACCTGTCGATGGCACTCGGCACCGCCTCCGTTTCGCCGATGGCGATGGCACGGGCGTATGCGGTATTCGCCAACGGCGGCTTCCTGATCAATCCCTACTACATCGCCGAAATCGACGATCGCGACGGCAAGGCGATCTACATGGCCGATCCGCTGCAAGCCTGCCGCACCTGCGAAGCGCGATTGCTGGACGAAGGCAAGACCACCGCGGCGCCCGCACAACCGGCGGCGGCGGCAGGCGATCCGGGTGCGATGGCCGACACCGCCAACGCGTTGAGCCAGGGCGAGTCGAACAAACCGTTGCTCGCACCGCGGGTGGTCGATCCCCGCAACGATTACCTGATGACCTCGTTGTTGCAGAGCGTGATCTACGGCGGCGGCACCGGTGCCGCCGCGGCAAAACAACTCGGCCGCGATGACCTTGCCGGCAAGACCGGTTCCACCAACGACCACCATGATGGCTGGTTCTGCGGCTTCAACGCCGACCTGGTCGCCACGGTCTGGGTGGGATTCGACGACTATCGTTCGCTCGGGCACGGCGAGTTCGGCGCGCGCACCGCCCTGCCGATCTGGATGGCGTTCATGGGCCCGGCGCTGCAGGGCACCCCCGAAGCGCGGCTGCCGATGCCGCCAGGCATCGTCACCGCGACCATCGATCGCACCACCGGCCTGCCCGCGCCCCCGGGTGACGGCAACACCATGACCGAGATGTTCAAGATCGAGGATCTCGACCGACTGCGCACCGAGGCGAAGAACCAGCAGAACCAGGCGCCTGCGTACGATATTTTCTGACGGGGACCGGAAAGGGACAAAACGTTTGCCTCGAGCTCGCGTTGCCGCGTCCGGAGGCGAACTGCGTGCGGTTTCCAAAGCGCCACCCTTGCAATTTCCGGGCTCGATGCGCGCCCCCAAACGTCCGTGGGCGTTGCAACTTGTCCCCTGGCTGTCGGTTCCTGATCACGCCTTTGCTTTTTGTGGCTGCTTTTTGCGACACTGGACCCGACGCGGCTACAGGGTGTTTTCCATGCACAAGACCGCCGGGTACCACCGTATCCATGCCGAGGGCCGCGGCCATCAATTGCGCCGCCGCATCGCCCTCGAAGCCGCGCGCCTGATCAGCGAACACGGCATCCGCGATTTCCGGATGGCCAAACGCAAGGCCGCCCAGCACATCGGCGTCAGTGACGAGGGTTTCCTGCCGCGCAATCGCGAGATCGAGGACGCATTGCGCGAGCATCAGCGGCTGTTCCGCGCCGGGGAACAACCGCACGCGCTGCGAACCCGTCGCGAAGCCGCACGGCAGGCCATGCATTTCCTGGATCGGTTCGAACCCCGGCTGGTCGGCGCGGTACTGGAAGGCACCGCCGACACCCATTCGCCGGTGAGTCTGCACGTATTCGATGATTCACCCGAAAACGTGGCAGGTTTCCTGCACGACCATGGCATTGCGTTCGAGACGCGCGCCCGCACACTGCGGATCGACCGCGTGCGCAACGCGGAATATCCCGTGCTGCTGTTCAGTGCCGACGACGTGCCGATGGACGTGACCGTGTTTCCGCGCGACGCCTTGCGGCAAGCGCCGCTCGATCCGGTCAGCGAACGCCCGCAGCAACGCGCATCGTTGGCCGCAGTGGAAATGATGCTCGCCGACGAAACCTAGCGGCGCAGGGCGGGAGGAGCGCAGCACATCCCGCCATTCGCGGTTTCAGTCGCGGCCGGATACGCCGCTGCGCGGCTGCTCGCGCCCTGCCCACTCGCGAAGCGGTCGACTTTCCGGGAGTTCATCAACGCTTGTCCAGCGCCACGTAATCGCGTGGCGTGGCACCGACGTACACCTGCCGCGGCCGGCCGATGCGGCCGCCGGGCATTTCGTGCTGTTCGATCCAGTGCGCGATCCAGCCGGCGGTCCGCGCGATCGCGAACATCACCGTGAAC
>DASSNH010000021.1:0-16172 GCA_035701405.1 Rhodanobacteraceae bacterium | reverse complement strand
CGAGGGTTACGTTGTCGAATGCAATGTAGAACGCCGCGCCTCCGAAGTTCACCGACTGCGCGATGCCGTCGAAGGCAACGCCGATCGGTGTCCAGCAGGAATACGCCGCAAACGAGCCATTGCAATTGGAGCCATTCACCGGCAGCGCCAAGCTCGCCAGCAGCGTGCCGGTGCCGTTGAGGCCGCTGTACACGTTGATGCTGCCCGCGGTGTTCGCGGCCGCGTAGTAGAACGAAAAGCCCGTGTCGAATCCAGCCGCCACGTTCATGAAGGACCCGGTGTCATCGTCGAAGCCGCCGATCACGCCCGGGCTGGACGGCTCGAGGTCAACGTTGTTGAAGAGTCCTCCCGGGGCCCCGCCTGCGATCGCGTGGGTCCACGTCACCCCATAGTTCGGCCCGCCGCAGGTGACGCTGCCGCCGTTGTAGGAATCGCCGCAGCCGCCGTTGTAGTAATTGCCGACATACTCGCCGTTCGGATTGAACTCGTCGAATGTCATCACGGTGGTGGCACTCGCGATGCCGCAGGCCAACAGGCTCCCCACCAGTATTGCCGCAAACCCCATCCGCTTCGTCAGAGCATTCATACCCGTCTCCTGATGATTCCCGACCCCCGGGAGCCATCGAGAGAGCATTTCCCGTGCCAGCAAAATGCACCATATTTATTCAATGATTTAGCGAATCTGCGCCACACGGGAAGGGTGAAAATGTAAGGACTGCCGACAGATTCAAACAGCCGCGCAATGGGCGGAACGCAAATCCATCAGAAAATAAAACGGCCCCCGTTGACGGGGGCCGCAAGAAAAGGGTCCGGGGTTTTGTCGTCAGCTTTGCAATGCACGCCGCCGCAGGGCCGCGAACAGGCCGACCAGCAGCGCGCCCAGACCGAACATCCCGAGCGCAGCGGGTTCGGGGACGCCATTGATCGGGGTACCCGAACCGATGGTCACGTTATCGAACACGATCTGGTTGGCCGTTCCGGCGAAGTTCACCGACATTGCGGTGCCGGCGAAGGTCACGCCGATGGGATCCCAGCAGGAGAAACTGGTGATCCCGTCGCAGCCGGCTCCGGTTACAGGGAGGGACAGGCTGGCGAGCATCGTGCCCGTTCCGTTGAGGCCGCTCCACACCTCGATGGTGCCGCCGACATTGGCCGCTGCGTAGTAGAACGAGAAGCCCGTGTCGAAGCCTGCCGCCACGTTCATGTACGCATTGTCGGAGTCCAGGAAGCCGATCACGCCCGGGGGGCTCGATGAATTGGACGTGTTGTTCCACAGGCCGTTGGGCGCGTAGCCCTCGAGCGCCCCATTCCAAACCACGCCGTAGTTGGGGCCGCCGCAAGTAACACTGCCGCCACCGTAGGAGCCGCCACAGCCGCCGTTGTAATAATTGTCGACGTATTCCCCGTTTCCGTTCTGTTGATCGAACGTCATCACCACTGCGGCGCTCGCTACGCCGCATGCCAGCATGCCGGCCACCATCACCAATGCGAGGCCGACCTGTTTCCTGAGCATATTCATACTCGCCTCCTGAATCGACCGCTGCCCTGTTCGCAACAAAAGAGCAATTCCCGTGCCAGCAAAAAGGGGCATATCAATTCAATCGGTTATCGCAGCCAGTAGGTCGCGAAAATCGGGAAGTGTAAATCCTTTCGACGGTTTTGAATGGTCGAATCAGCACGCATTTTGGCGCCACAAAAAACAACCCCCGTCGCCGGGGGTTGTTTCGAACAGGACCTTGTGACCGCTCGGTCAAATTTGCGGGACGCGGCGCCGCAAGCCGGCGAACAGTCCGACCAGCAATGCGCCCAGGCCGAACATGCCCAGAGCAGCCGGCTCCGGCACACCATTGATGGGCGCGCCGCCCACGGTCACGCCCGACATGGCGAGTCCGCTGTCGTAACCCGAATCGCTCCAGTTGATGACGCCGATCTGGAGGTAATAGTTGCCGGCCGTCGCGATCGTGTAGTTGGCGTTGACCCAACCCGTATAGCCACAGCCGGTTGACCAACACTCTCCGGAATCGCTTCCGAGCGGCGACCAGTTGGGGCCGCCGCCGATGATGTCGACAGATGACGGATTCAAGGTGACGCCGGGATTGACCGCCGGCATGCCGAAGCCCGGGACGATGCTGCCGCTGGGTGCCGTCCGCGCGGTGAAGAGCAACGCGTTCAGTGTCCCGTCCTCGTTGAACAGAGCCGCCCAGGCATAGTCGCTGTAGTCGCCGCCGTCGGACGTGACGTAGTTGAAGTAGAAGTTGAGGCTGGTGCCGGCATCCGCCGAAAACGCCGACGTCGCGAGCGTGGAGCCATTGACCTCCCCGCTCAATCCGCCGCTCGGCAGCACGCCCACCCCATCATTGCCGCTCCATGTCGAGATCCATTGATACGACGTCTGGCCGTTGGGTGGCGCCGTCACGACCCCATCGGCGCCGTTCGTCCCGCAATTGCCGTCGCAACTCCAGCCCGAAGGAATGGTGGTGGCCGCGGCGCTGCCGCACGCCAGCAGCCCGGCGAAGAGCGCCAAGGGTCCCCAGAACTTCCTTCCCATCACCTTCATGATCACCTCCCGATAGTGGACACCGTTGCAGCATTTCGCGTGCCAATGGCATTACTCGTTTTGTTTCAAACGGTTACCCTGCCACAGGAGTAGCGAATGGCTGATTCCGTAAACTTCTCCGACAGGCCGAGCGCAACAACATCGATGCTTCAAGAACCAAAAAACAACCCCCGTTGCCGGGGGTTGCTGGAGCAGGGGCTGGAGCTTGCCTGGTCAGTTCTGCCGCGCGCGCTTGCGCATGCCTGCGAACATGCCGATAAGCAGGACGCCAAGGCCGAACATCCCCAGCGCGGCGGGTTCGGGGACGGCTTGCGGGTTCGCGCCGAGGGTCACATTGTCAAACCCGACGAGGCCCAGAAAGCCCCGGAAGACCACCGACTTGGCAGTCCCCTGGAATGACAGATCGACGAAGTCCCAGCACGGGACGTCACCGCACTGATTGCCTGAGGTCCCGAGGTCAAGTGATGTCAGGAGCTGGCCGCTACCGTCCGCTCCGCTGAATACGCTGACGTCGCCAGCAGTCACCGCGGAATAGTAGAACGACAGGCGCGAATCGAAACCGTCGGCAACGTCCATGATTGCTGCCGTCGTCAGAAAGCCGCCAGGGCCAGTGGGGACCATGAAGTTGGGATCACTTGGCTGGTTGGCATCGAGATCGCGCACGCCTGCGCCGTTCCACACCACGCCGTAATCCGGACCCCCGCAATCCATGTCCATCCCCAGGAATTTGCTGCAACCGCCATCGTAGTAATTGTCGACGGAAACACCGGGCGTCAGGCCGTCGAAATCCATCGTGATCGGTGTGGCGGTGGCGATGCCGCCCACCAGCATTCCCGCGGCCAGCACCAGCCCGGCCGCAATCCGTTTGTTCATCGAATTCATTGCATGTCCTCGCGTTTTGGCACGCCCCCTGTAGGGCGAGTCATGTAAAGCAACTCCTGTGCCGCACAGATAATCATTTGCGGATCAACTACGTATGTTGACTACGACTCAGCGTAGATGCCGAATGTGTAAAGATTTTCGACGGGCGCAACGCAAGCCAGTGAATCCTCGTGGGAAGGTGCGCCCGGGATCCGGGACCCTCCGTCCGGTGCGCGAGGCACCGACGTGGCCAAGAAAAACCCCGCCGAAGCGGGGTCTTTCGAAGGAACGCGAAACAAGTCGATCAGGCCCGATGCCACCGACGCCGGCTAAGCCAGAAGAGCAGCAGCAGTCCGCCGCCCATCAGTCCGAGTTCCGAAGGTTCGGGCACGCCTACCTGTGGGGGCTGCTGGGTCGCGGATTCGACACCCAGGAGGTCGAATGCCCAATGGTTGTCGCGGGCGCCGCCAGGAGTGCCCGAAACATCGCAGAACCCGACCGCGTTGGGCGCACTGTCGTCGTCGCACCAGCCCGCGGCCTTGGTGAAGTTGCCTTCGCCATCCCGCTCGAAGCCGTCCGAGAGGTTCGGCCCGTTCGCGAAATTGTCGTACTCCATGACTGCGACGGTGTAATCGCCGGGGGCGAGCGCTGCGCTGAAATAGGTATCCCAGCACTCTCCCGTCATTGCATCGGGATCCACGCTACCGCAACCGCCGTCATCGTTCTGGTCGATGTAGGCGCCGGTGCCGTCGAACAATGCGAGGATCGGATCGAAACCGCCCGCCGCAATGGCGTCCCCCGCGGCATTGGTGCCGCCGGCGTAGCTCCAGGTCCGCAGCACCACGGTGGACCCCGCGCCTACCGTGAAGTGGAACAGCTGGACGTTGTCGTCCTGGTTGAACGTGCCCGTGAACGAGAAGTTCTGCGGTGTGGCCCAGGCGCTGGGAATGCCTGCGAACAGCCCGCCGACGAGCAATCCGAGCGCGGCGAGGGTTCCCTTTTTCCATGCTTTCATGAGAAATTCTCCTGATTGAAGTCCCGAAAAAGCGCGGGTTCCGAAGCATTTTCCATGCCGCTGAATAAATGCTTTTGTTTCAATGCATTGCCGCGAACGCCGGAGGCGATCTTCGCCAAAATGTAAAGTTGGCCGACGCCCTCGCCCCGCCCGGCCGGCCTTGGGGGTGTCCGCGCGCCCCGGCCCGGGACGAAAATCGAGTGGGAGCGGCCGGTTACGGCCGAGCGGGCGTGCCCCTCGAGGCCGCGGCATGGCCTCGGCGATGTAAGGTCTACCGACGCCCCGCGCGTGCATTCGGCGCGGCCGGGATCGCGGGTACCATGCAGCGCTTGTGTTGCGGGTATGTGACCCGCGCCGACCCGAGCCCAAGGAGAGAACGTTGAATTCACCGCAAGCGCAGCGCAACCGCGCCATCCTGGTCACCGGCGGTGCCGGTTACATCGGCAGCCACGTGGTCCTGCAACTGGTCGAGGCCGGGGAGCGGGTAGTGGTGCTGGACGACCTCTCCACCGGGTTCCGCGAGGCCGTGATCGGTGCGGAACTGGTGGTCGGCAACGTCGGCGACAGGGGCTTGGTGGCGACGCTGCTGCGCGACCAAGGGGTCGATACGGTGATGCATTTCGCGGCGCGCACGATCGTGCCGGAATCGGTGGCCGATCCGCTCCGCTATTACGGCAACAACACCTGCGCCACCCGCAATCTGCTGGAGTGCTGCCGCGACGCCGGCGTGCGGCAGATCGTGTTTTCCTCGACCGCGGCGGTTTACGGTATTCCCGAGGGCGGCAAGGCCGCCGAGGACACGCCGACCGCACCGATCAACCCGTATGGCAGCTCCAAGCTCATGAGCGAATGGATGCTGCGCGACCTGGCGGCGGCGGGCGGCCCGCGCTACGTGGCACTCAGGTATTTCAACGTGGCCGGCTGCGATCCGGCCGGCCGCATCGGCCAGTCGACCGCGAAGGCGACGTTGCTGGTGAAGGTCGCCTGCGAGGCGGCGCTCGGCAAGCGGCCGCGGCTGTCGATCTTCGGGACCGACTACGACACCCCCGATGGCACCGGTGTGCGCGACTACATCCACGTGGACGACCTTGCGCGCGCGCACCTGGATGCCCTCGGCTATCTGCGCGACGGCGGCGCATCCACGACCCTCAATTGCGGCTACGGACACGGGTACTCGGTGCGCGAAGTGCTGGAAGCGGTGGGACGCGCGCATGGCGCGCCGGTGCCGTTCGTGGAAGAGCCGCGCCGCGCCGGCGATCCGCCTTCGCTGGTCGCGGTTTCGGACCGGATCCGTGGCACGCTGGGCTGGCAGCCGCGCCACGACGACCTCGATTTCATCGCGCAGACGGCGCTCGCGTGGGAGCGCAAGCTGCCGGCGTGATCGTGAAGCGGAATGGCATTGCTTGTCTTCCCCCTTCCAAGGGAAGGGGGACCGAGGGGGATGGCTCTTCGGCTTTCCGTCAAACCCCGTAGTAATCCCGGTACCACTCGACGAATCGCTTCACGCCTTCTTCCACCGACGTATCGGGTTTGTACCCGGTGTCGGTCATCAACTCCGTGACTTCCGCGCTGGTGTCGGGGACATCGCCCGGCTGCAGCGGCAGCAGGTTCTGCTCGGCCTTGCGGCCGAGGCACTGCTCCAGCACCTCGATGTAACGGAAGAGCTGGACGGGATTGCTGTTGCCGATGTTGTAGAGCCGGTAGGGTGCCGAGGACGTGCCCGGATTGGGGTGCAGCGGGTCGTAGTCCGGATCGGGCGTGGCCACGTGGTCCAGCGTGCGGATCACGCCTTCGACGATGTCGTCGATGTAGGTGAAGTCGCGCGTGTGGTGGCCGTGGTTGAACACGTCGATCGGCTCGCCCGCGAGGATCTTGCGGGTGAACAGGAACAGCGCCATGTCGGGTCGGCCCCACGGGCCGTACACCGTGAAAAACCTCAATCCGGTGGTCGGAAGGCCGTACAGGTGGCTGTAGGTGTGGGCCATCAATTCGTTGGCCTTCTTGGTGGCCGCGTACAGGCTGACCGGATGGTCCACCGAATCCTGCACGGAGAACGGCAGCTTGCGGTTGGCGCCGTACACCGAGCTCGATGAGGCGTACACCAGGTGCCCGACCTTGCCGTGCCGGCAGGCCTCGAGGATGTTGATGAAGCCGACCAGGTTCGCCTCGACGTAGGCGTAGGGGTTCTCGAGCGAGTAGCGCACACCGGCTTGCGCCGCGAGGTTCACGACACGCTGCGGTTCGAAGTCGGCGAATGCGCGCTCGAGCGCGGAGCGGTCTTCGATGCTGACCTTGGCGAACTGGAACGCGGCCTGTGGAGTCAGCCGATCCAGACGCGCCTGCTTCAGGCTGACGTCGTAGTAATCGTTGAGGTTGTCGACGCCGAGCACCTCGTCGCCGCGCGCGAGGAGGCGAAGGCTCAAGGCGGATCCGATGAAGCCGGCGGCGCCGGTGACGAGTACGCGCACGAAATCTCCTCAATTTCCTGATCTTGCCAAACGCGAGTCTAGACGGCTTTTCCTTCTCCCCTCGGGAGAAGGTGGCGCGAAGCGCCGGATGAGGGTACGGCCCCTCGCGGGTTGCACTCTCCCATGCTGCCATGTGCGGGTGCGTACCCTCACCCGCCCCTGCGGGGTATCCTCTCCCGGAGGGAGAGGGGAGTTTGCTCCGATTGCTCGCCGCGGTCCGGGCAGTTCAACGGTCCGCCTACAGCCGATCGTCCGCCGCGCCGCGCGGCAGCGCATTCTTGACGTCGAACAGCACGCACTCCGTCTTGCCCAGCGCCCGCAGCGCGGCCGGGCCCATGTCGGTGAACTGATGGTGTGCCACCGCCAGCACGATCGCGTCGTAGCTGCCCGGGGCCGGTTTCGGTACGACCTCGACGCCGTATTCGCGGCGCGCCTCGGCGGCGTCGACCCACGGATCGTAGACGTCGATGTCGGCGTGACAGGCCTTGAACTCGTCGATGATGTCGGTGACCCGGGTGTTGCGCAGGTCGGGGCAGTTTTCCTTGAAGGTGAGTCCCAGCACCAGCACCTTCGCACCCGCCACGTTGATCCGCTTTTGCAGCATCAGCTTGATCACGCGCTCGGCCACGTGCTGGCCCATGCCGTCGTTGATCCGCCGACCGGCCAGGATCACCTCGGGGTGATAGCCGATTTCCTGGGCCTTGTGGGTGAGGTAATAGGGATCGACGCCGATGCAATGACCGCCGACCAGGCCCGGCCGGAACGGCAGGAAGTTCCACTTGGTGCCGGCCGCCTCCAGCACTTCCAGGGTATCGATGTGCAGGCGATGGAAGATCAGCGCCAGCTCGTTGATCAGCGCGATGTTGAGGTCGCGCTGGGTGTTCTCGATCACCTTGGCGGCCTCGGCGACCTTGATGGAGGACGCCTTGTGGGTGCCGGCGCTGACCACTCGCCGGTACAGCGCGTCCACGAAATCGGCGACCTCGGGCGTGGAGCCCGACGTGACCTTGCGGATGGTGTCGAGACGGTGCTCCTTGTCGCCCGGGTTGATCCGTTCCGGGCTGTAGCCGGCGTAGAAATCCTGGTTGAACTTCAGCCCCGACTCTTCCTCGATGATCGGCACGCACACCTCTTCGGTCGCGCCCGGATAGACGGTCGATTCGAAGATCACGACGCCGCCGCGGCCGATGGCGCGGCCGACGGTGGTGCTGGCGCTCTTGAGCGGCGTCAGGTCCGGCCGCTTGCCGCGGCCGACCGGGGTCGGCACGGTGACGATGAAGATATTGCAGCCCTTGAGGTCTGCCGGATCATGGCTGTACCGCAGTTGCCCCGCTGCACGCAGTTCGTCCGGTGTGACCTCGAGCGTATGGTCGCGGTGCTGTTTAAGCTCCTCGATCCGGGCGGCGTTGACGTCGAAACCCAGCGTGGGCAGTTTCCGGCCGAAGCCCACCGCCAGCGGCAGGCCCACGTAACCCAGGCCGATGACGGCCAGGCGCATTTCTTCCGGACGGGGCAGTGCGGCATCAGCCATCGATCGCTTTCCTTGGTGGTGGATGGAGAATCCTTGACATGCGGCGAGGCCGCGCCGCAAAGCGGCTTATGCTGCCACGCGGCGCGAAAAATTCAAAATGGCGAGGGCAGCGGCGATCAAGCCGATTCCGAGCCATTCCGCCGGGGCCGGCCGCTCGGCCAACAACCACCATGCAAACAACACGCCAGCCACCGGGACCGCGAGGCTGGTGAGGCCGGCCGCGTTCGCCGAAAGCCGCTGCACGATCAGCGCCCAAAGCACCCAGCACACGCCCGAGGAAAGCAGTCCGTTGTAGAGGAGCGCCGCGACGTATTCGCCCGTCCATGCGACTGGGCGCTGGGGCACCGCGAGCGCGAGGATCACCAGCCCGATCGTGCCGAACAGCATCTGCCACGCGGTGAGGCGCAGCGGCGTCACGTCCGGGTGCTTCTGGAACAGGCGCTTGGACAGCACCGTCGCGATGGCCCACGCGAGCCCCGCGAGGATCGCGAAGGCGATGCTGTGCGGCGCTCCGATCGGCTGCCACGGCTGGATCACGCACGCAAAGCCGACCGCGGCCAGTGCGATGCAAATCCAGCGCTTCAGGCCGGGCTTCTCGTGGATCCACCACCACGCGAGCGGCACCACCCAGAACGGCATCGTGTAGGCCAGCAGGGCGGTCTTGCCGGCGCCGCCCGACACGAGCGCCCATTGGGCGAGCGCCTGGAATCCGGTGGTCTGGCAAAGGCCGATCGCGATCGTCGCGAGCCACGGCGTTGGCTCGAGGCTCCGGCGCCGGACCGCGAGCAGCGCGAACAGGACGACCGTGCCGATCACGTAGCGCTGCGCACTGAAGGTGAAGGGCCCGGCGTCGCGCGTCGCGACCTTCATGACCGTCCAGTTGAGGCTCCAGATGATCGTGAGGACCGCAAGCGCGGTCCACGCGGCGCGTTCGGGATTGCGGGCCGTCATGGATGCGATCGCGAGATCTGCGTTGCCTGGGAGCCCTCGCCTTCAAGGGGAGGGTTCGGTGGAGAGGGGGTTGACGATGGGATCGGCACCGGCGTGTACCCCACGCCCACCCCGGCCTTCCCCCTGAAGGGGAAGGAGAGAAGCGGAGCGGATTGGACTAGAGGTTTCGTAGCCACGAAGACGCGTAGGATAGCGTCTCGGCCCATCTGGCCGGAGCAGGCAGGGACGCATGGCCACAATCCGCATCGGCATTTCCGGATGGCGCTACCCGCCCTGGCGCGGCGTGTTCTATCCGAAGGACCTGGTGCAGCGGGACGAGTTGTCCTACGCCTCGCGGCACTTTCCGAGCGTCGAAATCAACGGTTCGTTCTATTCGCTGCAGCGGCCGGAAAGTTACGCGCGTTGGCGCGAGGCCACGCCGCCCGGATTCGTGTTCGCGGTGAAGGGGCCGCGCTTCATCACCCACATCAAGCGGCTGCGCGACTTCGAGGTGCCGCTGGCGAATTTCTTCGCGTCCGGCGTGTTCGAGTTGCGTGAAAAATTCGGTCCGGTGCTCTGGCAGTTCCCCGCCAACTTCAAGTACGACCACGATGTATTCGCGCGTTTCTTCGACCGCCTGCCGCGTGATACCGAAGCTGCGCTGAAGCTGGCGCGCCGGCGCGACTTCCGCATGACAGGCCGCGCACGATTGGCGATCGATCGCAACCGAAAGATGCGCTACGCGATCGAGATTCGCCATCCGGGTTTCCTCGCTCCGTCATTCGTCGCACTGTTGCGGGAACACGGCATCGCGCTGGTGGTGGCGGACACGGCGGGCAAGTGGCCGTACGTGGAAGAGCTCACGGCAAACTTCATGTACTTGCGCCTGCACGGCGACAAGCAGCTGTATGCCAGCGGTTACAGCGAGGAGGCGCTCGATCGCTGGGCCGGACGCATCGATGCCTGGAGTTCGGGCAGGCAACCGTCCGACGCCGTGCGCGTACCCGACGCCCCCGCGCCGCCACGCCGCAAGTCGCGGGACGTGTACTGTTACTTCGACAACGACATGAAGGTGAAGGCGCCCTTCGATGCGCTGCGATTGATGGAAATGCTCGACCTGCATTGGCGGTGAGGGTGACGAGCTGCGGAGGCTGTACGCCGTGAGCCCAGGCATTTCCAAAAAAAGGCGAAAGCGCAGGCCGGTGTGGTCGGGCCACGGCCCGCGGGAAGCAGAGCAGTCCGCACCCGCGACCACAGTGGAGCCGGGGAGCTTCGTCGTCCTGGCGGTGCCGAAGGGCAGGCAATGATCGACGCGGGGGCACAGCGCCTCAGGTGCGCGGCCGCGGTTCGCGCCGCTGGATGACCTCGAACCGCGTATCGCGCCCGCCGTACAACGGCATCGCGCCTTCCGGCATGCCCCAGGCATGCATGGTGACGACCTCCCAGGTCGCCGGGATCTTGCCGTTCCGGCGCTCGCGTTCGTAGGCGTCCACCATTGCGCGGAATCGGGACTTGCCGGTCAGGCCGCGCGGGCGGCCGCAGTCCGCGTTGGTTGCGCCGAGCCCTTTGAGGTCGTGCAACAGGCCGCGTACATCCGGGTACTCGAGGACGATGTGGCCGCTATCCAGCACCGGATCCTTGAGTCCCGCCGCGATCGCAGCGTCGCCGACCTGGTGCATGTCGGCGAACCGCCCGACGCGCGGCTGCCCCGGATCGACTTCGTCCCACGCCGCGCGCAGCTCGCGCAGGGTGTCGGGGCCGAGGCTGGAGGCGACCAGAAGCCCGCCAGGCTTCAGCACCCGGCGAAGTTCGGCTAGGAACGAGCGGGACTCCTCGCACCATTGCATGCACAGGTTGGAATAGACGACGTCCAGACTGCGATCGGGAAACGGCAGCGCGAGGGCGTCCGCCGCGACGCGGTCGAATGCCTTCCTCCAGCCTGCATTCCGGCGCGCCTCGCGCAGCATCGGTAGCGACACGTCCAGAGCGATGACCTCGGCCTGTTTCCAGCGCTTCTTCAGCCGGGCCGTGCCTCGCGCGGTGCCAGAGCCGACGTCGAGCACGCGTGCGGGGCTGCCTTCGAAGTAATCCAGGCTTTCGAACAGGCGCGACTCGACTTCGCGTTGCAGTACGTCGTGGCGCTCGTAGTCACGGGCCGAACGCGCGAATGCACGGCGCACTTGGCGAAGATCCAGCCACCCGTCCTTCATGCCCGCGCCTCCGCCAGCAGCGGTTCGAGCGCCGCGATCACTTCGGCCGTATGTCCAATGAACGGCGCGTGTCCTCCGCCCGCGACGCAGGTGAATGCGCCGCCGCATTGATGGGCGGCCCAGCGCATCGCCTGCCAGGGGATCAGGCGGTCGCGACGCCCGGCGATCCACGCGCTCGATTGCGTCATTTCATGCAGGCGGTTTCGCAAGTCGGTGTGTTCGAGGACGTCCAGGCCTTCGACCAGTGCACGCACATTCGGGCGGTGTTCGCTGAAGGTGTCGGCACGCAGCTTGCGAAGGTCCGCCTGCGCGCAGTCGCTGCCCAGCGCTTCCAGCGCGAGGAAGCGTTCCAGCGTACCCTCGTAGTTGGATTCGAGGTCGCGGCCGAAGCCCTGGAGGATTTCGGGTGATACCGCGTACGACCAGTCCTCGCCACGCACGAACCGCGGCGACGCGCACAGCATGGCGACCCCCCGCACCTGCGCCGGAAAATCCAGCGCCGCCTGCAGCGCATACAGCCCGCCCATCGACCAGCCCAGCCAGATGGCCGGCGGCACGCGCTCGGCAATCGCGCGCGCGCACGCCGCCGGTTGCAGCGGGATTTTCGAGTCGGACGAGCGGCCATGCCCTGGCAGATCCACCACGTGCAGCGTGCAGCGGCCCCGCAGCGCCTCGACCAGCGGCGCGAACACGCCGCCATGCATCGCCCAGCCGTGCAGCAGCACGATATGGGTGTCGCCGGAGCCTTCGGTATGGATGAAAAGCTTGTCTCCCTCTCGCCCGGCTTGATCAGGGGAGAGGGTTGGGGTGAGGGGGCTGGCCTTCATAGGGCGTAATGCAGGATGAATCGTTGATGTGATTTGTCGGAGCGTTCGTAGGTGTGTCGGAATTCGGGCTGCACCCCCTCATCCAGCTCTCTCCCCATCATGAAGCGATGGGGAAAAGGGCTTGAAGCGACAAGGCGTCGAGCAGCCGATCCACGTCCTGTTCTTCATGCGCGGCGGAAAGCGTCACCCGCAAGCGGGCGCTGCCGGCCGGCACCGTCGGCGGACGGATCGCGGTGACCAGGAAGCCTCGGCCCTCCAGCGAAATCGACGCGGCCACAGTGCGCGCGGCATCGCCCAGCACGATCGGCTGGATCGCGGTCATCGAGTCCGCGAGTGGCAGGCCGAGCTCCATTGCGCCGGAACGAAAGCGCGCGATCAAGGCGCGCAGTTTCTCGCGCCGCCAGTCGTCCCTGCGCGCGATGTGCACCGCCTCGCACGTGGCCGCGGCGAGCGCAGGCGGCATCGCGGTGGTGTACACGAACGTGCGCGCGAACTGAGTCAGTCCCTCGACCAGCGCGCGGCTGCCGGCGACGAACGCACCTGCGCAACCCAGCGCCTTGCCGAGGGTCGCCATCAACAGCGGCACGTCATGCTCCGCCAAGCCTGCCTCGGCCACGCTGCCGGCGCCGTGCGTGCCGAGAACACCGAGGCCGTGGGCGTCATCGACCATCAGCGTGGCACCGTCGCGCTTGCACAGCGTCGCGAGTTCGCGCAACGGTGCGACGTCGCCGTCCATGCTGAACACGCCGTCGGTCGCGAGCAAGGCCGGATGTTCGCCCGCAGCGGCGAGCTGCCGTTCGGCACCGGCCACGTCCCGATGCGGATAACGCTTCAACGCGGCGCCGGCGAGTTTCGCGGCGTCCAGAAGGCTCGCATGGTTGAGCTTGTCCTGCACGCATACGGCGTCGCGATCCAGCAGCGCCTGCATCGCGCCGAGGTTCGCAAGCCACCCGGAAGAGAACAGGATCGCAGCATCGCGACCGGTCCATTCGCACAGCGCTTCCTCCAGCCGCGCGTGCTCGCGGCGATGGCCGCACACCAGGTGCGCGGCGGTGGAACCCACGCCGCAGTCGTTCGCGGCTTCCTGAAGCGCTCTGGTGATCCGCGGGTCCTGCGCGAGGCCGAGGTAGTCGTTGCTGCAGAAATTGATGAGCTCGCGACCATCGACGGCAATATGTACGCCGCGCGCGGCGTCGAGCGTACGTGCACGGCGCAGCAGTCCTGCGCGTTGGCGCTCTTCGACGCGCGCAGCCAGCGATTGCAGAATGTCGGCGCGGTTACTCATGCTGCCGCTTGAAAAGCCCCTCGCCCTCCGGGAGAGGCAGCGCGTTGCGCCCTTCTCCCGGAGGGAGGAGGGACTGCTTCAAGCGGCGGCATCGGAGTGACACGATTCCAGGATGTCGGCATGCACCGTTTCCGTGTCGTGCGTTTCCACATCAACCTGCATCGGATGCAGGTCGAGGCGTGCGAACAGCGCATGGTCGTGCGCGACGTCCGGATTGCCGGTGGTGAGGAGTTTCTCGCCCATGAAGATGGAGCCGGCGCCCGCAAAGAAGCACAGTGCCTGCAGTTCGTCGCTCATCTGCTGGCGCCCGGCCGAAAGTCGAACGATCGAACGCGGCATCACGATCCGCGCGACTGCGATCGTGCGCACGAACTCGAAGGGATCGAGCGGCTCGGCGTCCGCAAGCGGCGTGCCGGGCACCGGCACGAGCTGGTTGATCGGCACCGATTGCGGATGCTCGGGCAGGTTGGCCAGCGCGCGCAGCAGGCCGGCGCGCTGGGCGCGCGTCTCGCCCATGCCGACGATGCCGCCGCAGCAGGTTTTCAGGCCCGCGGCGCGGATGTCTTCCAGCGTGTCCAGCCGGTCGTCGAACTCGCGGGTGTGGATGATCTCGCCGTAGTAGTCCGGCGAGGTGTCGATGTTGTGGTTGTAGTAGTCGAGCCCGGCATCCTTGAGTGCCTGCGCATGGCCCTCGCCGAGGAGGCCCAGCGTCGCGCAGGCTTCCATGCCGAGCGCCTTCACCTCGCGGATGATCTCAGCCACCTTCGGGATGTCGCGATCCTTGGGCCCGCGCCATGCCGCACCCATGCAGAAGCGCGAAGCGCCCGCGGCCTTGGCGGCACGAGCACGGTCGACGACGTCCTCCACGTCCATCAGCTTCTGGGCTTCGACGCCGGTGTGGTAGCGCTGTGCCTGCGGGCAGTACGCGCAATCCTCCGGGCAGCCGCCGGTCTTGATCGACAGCAGCGTCGAAACCTGCACGGCGTTCGGATCGTGATGGGCCGCGTGCACGGCGTGGGCCCGACCGAGCAGATCCATGAAGGGGAGCGAGAAAAGCGCTTCGATTTCGGCTTGCGCCCAGTCGTGGCGAACCGCGGCGTCGACCTGCATTCCCTTCATCGCGGCAGCTCCGCTTTATAGTGAAGGGAGAAGTGTCGGAGGCGGGGGAGATGTCTGTCAACCTGAAACTGGCCCGGGTGGTTGACGGCGCACTGGATGCGCTGTTGCCATCGCATTGCCTGCTGTGTGGCGCCAAAGGCCAAGGTGCGTTGAGCCTGTGCTCCGCATGCGAAGCGGAAATGCCACGCAACGACATCCATTGTGCGCGCTGTGCACTGCCGCTGGAATCGTCGGCGGCGTTGTGTGGGCGCTGCATCAAGCGCGAGCCACCCTGGGACGCGGCATGGGCGCCGTTCCGCTACGAATGGCCGCTCGCGCAACTCGAGTCACGCTTCAAGTTCGGCGGCGATCTCGCAGCCGGGCGTACCCTTGCGCTCTTGTGGTGCGCGGCGCCACGCCCGATCGGGCTTCCCGGGGCTATCGTGCCGGTGCCGCTGCATCGTTCGCGACTGCGCCGCCGCGGCTACAACCAGGTACTCGAGCTGGCCGGGACCTTGGCCAGGCAGCTCGGCGTGCGGGTGTGCCGCGACGCGCTCGTGCGCGACCGCGCCACCAATGCCCAGACCGAGTTGAGCGCCGTCCAGCGCCGCCGCAACGTGCGTGGTGCCTTCGGCGCGAATCTGAAGGGCGAGGTCCCGGCGCACGTCGCGGTGCTCGACGATGTATGCACGACCGGCGCGACGCTGGCCGAGTGCGCGCGGGTGCTGAAACGCGCCGGGGTACAACGCGTCGATGCCTGGGCATTGGCACGCGCGCCGGCACACTAGTTTTTCTTCCCCCCTTCGGGACGAAGGGCGGAGCAAAGCGAACGCGCGCGCAGCGCGACCGAGGGAGATGGCTTTTCGGGCCTGCGGCACATCCCCCCGCCGCTGGCGCGGCGACCCCCTTCCTTTGGAAGAGGGTGAACGCGACAATGGAGGTCTTGTCCGCAGCGGGATCAGCTTTCCATGTCCGACTCTCCCAGGATCATCTACACGCTCACCGACGAGGCACCGTTCCTCGCCACGGCTTCGCTGCTGCCGATCGTCGACGCCTTCACGGACTCGGCCGGGATCAAGGTCGAGACGCGCGACATTTCGCTGGCCGGGCGCATCCTGTCGCAGTTTCCGGGGGTGCTGAAGGAAGGCCAGAATGTTTCCGACGACCTGGCCGAGCTCGGCCGGCTGGCGCTGGAGCCTTCCGCCAACATCATCAAGCTGCCGAACATTTCGGCGTCACTGCCGCAGATGAAGGCGGCGATCAGGGAATTGCAGGGCAAGGGCTTCGCGCTGCCCGATTATCCCGACGAGCCGAAGAACGATGCCGAACGGGAGACGAAGGCGCGCTACGACAAGGTCAAGGGCAGCGCGGTCAATCCCGTGCTGCGCCA
>DASSNH010000020.1:0-23098 GCA_035701405.1 Rhodanobacteraceae bacterium | reverse complement strand
AGCGGCGGCGGACCTCGGCGCCGCGATCCTGATCCATCCATGGGACATGATGGGCAAGGAAACCATGCCGAAGTACTGGCTGCCCTGGCTCGTCGGGATGCCGGCCGAGCAGTCGCGCGCCGCCTGCTGCCTGATCTTCGGTGGCGTGCTGGAACGCCTGCCCGGGCTGCGCGTCGCCTTCGCCCACGGCGGCGGATCGTTCCCCTTCACGATCGGACGGATCGAACACGGTTTCCGGATGCGCCCGGACCTGGTCGCCGTCGACAACTCCCGCGAACCACGCGAATACTTCCAGCGCCTGTTCTTCGACTCGTGCGTGCACGATCCGCAGGCGCTGCGCTATCTTCTCGACGTCGTCGGCGCCGACCGGGTGATGCTGGGCACCGACTATCCGTTCCCCCTCGGTGAACAGCACCCCGGCAGCGGCATCGAAGCGCTCGAACTCCGCCCGGCCCAGCGCGAGCGGCTCTATCATGGCGCCGCGCTGGAATGGCTGGGATTGCCGGCACAACGATTCACTACAAACGCGGAGCACCAATGAATCGCAAGATCCAGTCGCTGCCTGTCGTGCTCGCCGCATTGCTGATGGCGGCCGCCCCGGCGTACGCCGCGGATTATTCGCTGGCTGGCGGCGCCGTGAAGTTCTCGGCACCCGATGCATGGCCCGTGCTCATGGAAAAACAGGACGGCGCCCGCCAGTTCGTCGCGTTGCAGGTCAAGGACCCGGCGAACCCCAACGCGCTCGCCCGCATCACCGTCACCACCGAACAGGTCGACGGCTTGCAGGGCTTCCAGTCGTTCCTCAGCACCGGCACCGAGCGTGCGCGCAAGCTTCCGGGCTATGCCGCAGTGAACATGCCGGGTAGCACCTCCAGCCTGCGCTATACCGCCACGGAAAACCGCGAGAAGAACGCGTACACCGAACACTACGCGTACCGCTCCAATCTTGCGATCCAGGTGCGTTGCATCCGGCCGGAGAATGCGCCGGTCGATTGGCGCAACACCTTCGATGCCGGGTGCCAGTCGATCGTGACGACCGTGGAGCGCTGAGGCGCCCTGCAGCGCGGCATTCCCCCTTCGCGAAAAGGGCGCACGCCGCCGCTGCTTTTGCGCGCAGCGCCGGATGAGGGTGAGAAGCGGCGCTTGCGCGATGACAGTGGCATCACGCGCCGCTTCGAACGGGTGGCCAAGGATGGCCACCCCGGCGTTTGCACCATGGACGGTTGTGTCACTCACCCGCCCTGCGGGAGCGCCACGCGCGGCCTACGGCCGCGTCTCCCGGGGGGAGAGGGTTTTAATGCAGAGCATCGCGACAAGACACGCCAAAGGTTTCCTTGATGATCGCAAGCCACGAATTTCGCGCTGATCACGCATGGGCACGCATCCAGGATGAGGCCGATCCGCTGCACGGATTGCGCGACGAATTCCTGATCCCACCGCATGGCGACGGCACGCAGACATACCTGGTCGGCAATTCGCTGGGACTCCAGCCACGCGGCGTCCGGCAGGCGCTGCTGGATGAACTCGACGATTGGGCACGACTGGGCGTCGAAGGCCACGTCCATGGGCGACACCCATGGCTGCCGTATCACCGGGAGGTGCGCGACAACCTGGCAACACTCGTCGGTGCAGAACCCAGCGAAGTCGTCGCGATGAATTCGCTGACGGTGAACCTGCACCTGCTGCTGGTGAGTTTCTATCGCCCGACGGCCCAGCGCCACGCGATCCTGATCGAACGCCACGCCTTTCCTTCGGACCGCGACCTCGCCGCCTCGCAGATCCGCTTCCACGGCTACGACCCGCGCGAGGCATTGATCGAACTGGATGGCGACGAGCCCGGCGGCGCGATTTCCATGCAGTCCATCGAACGCGCGCTGGCCGAACACGGCTCGCGCATCGCACTGGTGCTGCTGCCGGGCGTGCAGTACCTCACCGGACAGGCATTCGACCTTGCCGTCATCACCAGGCTGGCGCGCGCGCAGGGCTGCATCGTCGGGTTCGACTGCGCGCACGCCGCCGGCAACATCGACCTGCACCTGCACGACAGCGGCTGCGACTTTGCCGCGTGGTGTTCGTACAAGTACCTCAACGCGGGGCCGGGCGCCGTGGCGGGCGCGTTCGTGCACGCGCGGCACGCCGGCGCACACCTGCCGCGCTTCGAGGGCTGGTGGGGCCGCAACGAGGCCACCCGCTTCGAGATGCGCCCCGAATTCGATCCGGCGGCCGGCGCCGACGCCTGGCAGTTGTCGAACCCGCCGATCCTGGCGCTCGCGCCACTGCGGGTATCGCTGGAACTCTTCCAGCGCGCGGGCATGTCGAACCTGCGCCGGAAGTCCCGCCGGCTGACCGCCTACCTCGCCTGGCTGATCGAGACGCAACTCGGCGACGTGCTGGAAATCCTGACGCCCGACGAGATCGATCGCCGTGGCGCGCAGCTGTCGGTGCGCGTGCGCGCAGGCCGCGATGCCGGCCAATCGCTGTTTGGCCACCTGGTTGCCCAAGGCGTGCTCGGCGACTGGCGCGAACCCGACGTGATGCGGATCGCGCCGACGCCGCTCTACAACACCTTCGCCGACTGCCTGCGCTACGCGGAAGCCGTGAGCGCCTGGCACGTCCCAGGCTGACGACGGCGAGGTCCCGACAGTGCAATACCATGGCAGCACCAATGCGAATGAATGGGCAAGCGAAGTTGTTGGCGGCAATCCGGGCCAATCCCCGGCGGGTGCGGTTTTCCGGTCCCTCCCTGCAAAGCCGAACGGCCGCGTGTTCGTGGCCGGACATCGTCGCGGCGAAAATGCATTTCTCATGCGCAAGCTCGATGTCAGGCTGGACACCGGCGGCGACCTTGCGGTTGACCGGTTGAAGTGGACATGACGCATCCCGCAACAAGCTCCAGGTACACCATCATCGGCGCTGGCCTGGTCGGTTCGCTGCTGGCGACGCTGCTTGCGCAGCGCGGCTTCGCGGTCGAGATGTTCGAACGCCGGCCGGATCCACGGGCTCACGGGTTCCTGGGCGGGCGCTCCATCAACCTCGCGCTGGCGGAGCGTGGCCTGGACGCCCTGCGCCAGGCGGGTCTTGCCGATGCGGTGCTGGCGCAAGCCGTCATGATGCGCGGGCGGATGGTGCACGCGCCGGATGGTTCGACCAACCTGCAGCGCTACGGGCTGGATGACTCCGAGGTGATCCGTTCGGTATCGCGGGGCGGCTTGAATATCCTGCTGCTCGATGCCGCCGAGGGGGCGGGCGCGACATTGCATTTCGAGGCCGGGCTTGCGGATGTGGATTTCGAGCGCAACACCATCACGCTTGCCGGCCTGGATGGCACGCCGCGGCAACACGCCGCGGGGTTGCTGCTGGGTTGCGACGGCGCGGGTTCGGCACTGCGGGTGGCGATGTCGAAAACCACCGACCTCGGTGAGCGGATCGAACCGTTGGGGCACGGCTACAAGGAACTGGAAATCCCGCCGCTCGATTCGGCGTCCCCGGCGCCCGGCTTCGCGATCGAGCCCAACGCCCTGCACATCTGGCCGCGCGGCAACTACATGTGCATCGCGTTGCCCAATACCGAGGGCAACTTCACCGTCACGCTGTTCCTGCCGAGCGAGGGTGTGTTCCCGAGCTTCGCGACCCTTCCGGACATCGCGGCGGCGCGGCGGTTGTTCGAGGGACAGTTCGCGGATCTGCTCGCATTGATGCCGGCCTTCGATGCCGACTGGGCAGATCATCCGATCGGGCAACTGGCAACGCTGTACCTGGACCGCTGGCATCTGGACGGCCGTGCGCTGCTGCTGGGTGACGCGGCGCACGCGATCGTGCCCTTCCACGGCCAGGGGATGAACGCCGGCTTCGAGGACGCCGCCGCACTGGCGGACCTGCTCGCGGCGCAACCGGGGGATCCCGGCGGCATGTTTGCGGCGTTCGAAGCGCGGCGCAAGCCGAATGCCGACGCGATCGCCGCCATGTCGCTCGCCAACTACGTCGAGATGCGCGACGGCGTCGCCGATCCGCACTACCTCTTGAAGCGCGAGCTCGCCGCGGCCCTCACCCGGCGGGTGCCGGACCGGTTCATGTCCCGTTACAGAATGGTGAGCTTCACGACGCTACCCTACGCGACCTGCGTTGCGCGCGACCGGCAACAGACGGCGTTGATGGAAACGATCCTGGCGGGGCACGAAAGCATCGAGGGGATCGATCTCGACGCGGCTGCGGCACGCGCACGCGCAGACCTGCCGCTCCTGGCGTCTTCCGGCTGACCGTATGCCCTTGCCCGAATCGATCCATCGCGCATGGACCGAAACCGAGTATCGCGTGCGTACCACATGGGGCGGCTACGTGGTCATCCGCTGTGGCGAACCGCTGCCTGCTCCCCTGCTGGCACTGCTGGGCCGCGCCGGGGACCCCTGGGGCTACATCACGGCCTGGAATCCGGCCGGGGTCAGCCTGCCGGCCGCCGACAATCGTATCCGCCAGCGTCGCCTGCGCGACCAACTCAGGGACGAGGGCCATCGCTACTTTATAGGCATCGGCGTGGGTCCCAACGACTGGCGCGAGCCCAGCCTGTTCGTTCCCGGCGTCGCCTTCGAGCAACTCGATTCGCTGGGCCGCGCCTTCGGCCAGCTCGGCATCGTCCGCGGCACCGGCACGGGCATCGCCGAACTGCGGGTACTGGTCTGAAACCGGGCGCACCCCGGCCCCCGCCCACGCTACGATCCGCCTCCCGCCGATACCGGAAAACCGCCGGGTCATGGACACTGCCAGCGGCGTCCACGACAATACGCGGTTGCAATCATGAGCCCTTCCGCCTCCCCCGCCGTGCCGCTGCTGGCGGCGCATCGCGTTGCCTTCGCGCGCAACGACGAGCCCGTGTTCGGCCCCCTGGATTTCAATGTCGACCGCGGCGAAACGTTGCTGGTCGAAGGCGACAATGGATCCGGCAAGACCACGCTGCTGCGGGTCCTCGCAGGCATGCTTCCGGGCGAAGGCGAAATCCGCTTCGACGGCACGCCCGCCTCCCGCGACAGCCGCAACGGCCGGGTTCTGCTGCTGGGGCACCGGCTGGGCATGAACGATTCACTCAGCGCGCGCGAGAACCTCGCGTTCCTGACGGGACTGTACGGCACGCACGCCGGAGCGACGGTCGAATCCGCACTGGCGGCGGTCGGCATCGAAGGCTGGATCGACGAACCGCTGCGCAACCTTTCGGCCGGCCAGAAGAAACGCGTGGGTCTCGCCCGGTTGCTGCTGCTGCCAGGCGACCTGTGGCTGCTCGACGAACCCTACGCCAACCTCGATCGGCACGGCATCGAGCTGGTCAATGCGCTGATTGCCGAGCACTGCGCTGGCGGTGGCGCGGCACTCGTCACCAGTCACGGCGCGGTGCGCTTCGCCGATCCGAATGCGCGGCACATCCGGCTGGCCGCTTGAACCATGATTACCGCCGTCCAGCCCGTCACCGATGAAAGGCCCGTCGCCCCGGCGGCGCGGCCGCGCCCGGCCGGCACGTGGCACGCCTGCGGTGCCCTGCTGCGCCGGGATTTCCTGCTGGCCTGGCGGCGCCGGGGCGAACTGTTCCTGCCGCTGCTGTACGCCGTGATCGTGACCGCGCTGTTCCCCTTCGCGCTCGGTCCCGACCCGCAACTGCTGGGCCGCATCGCGGGAGGCGTGCTGCTGGTGATCGTGGTGCTGGCGATGCTGCCGGCGCTGGAATCGATGTTCCGCCAGGACCTCGATGACGGAACCCTCGAGCAATGGCTGCTGGCGCCGCAGCCGCTGGCACTGCTGGTCTTGACCCGGGTCATCGCGCACTGGCTCACCACGGTCCTACCCTTGCTGATCGTGATGCCGCTGCTGGGAGCCCTGCTCGATCTGCCCGCCGACGTCCTGCCGGTCCTGATGCTGGCGCTGTTGCTGGCAACGCCGCTGCTGGCACTGCTGGGCGCCGTGCTGTCGGCACTGGCGGCCGGGGCGCGCGGCTCTGGTATCCTTCTCGCATTGATGCTGCTGCCTCTGGCGGTCCCGGTGGTGATCTTCGCTGCGGGCGCCATCGCGGCGGTGCAGTCCGGCATGCCGTACCTGGCCCCGCTGTCGTGGCTGGCTGCGGCGCTGGTATTGGCGATCGTGCTGGCGCCGCTCGCGTGCGCGGCGGCCCTGCGGATCGCGGTTGAAGCGTGATGACGACCGTTCCGGCAACACCAACATGGAAAGGCGGTCCGGCGCGTCCGGAGCGCGGATCGCCGGCGCGCGGCCCGCTGGCGCGTCGAGCGCACGATCGCCGCGGGGTGCCTCGGCATCGGCCGCCGCGGAAGAATGCTCGCGACGGTGGCACATTCGCCGGCTGACAGGTGTTTTGCAGACTATGTCCCGCAGTTACCTCCCCCACTGGATGCACCGGCTCGGATCGCCGCCGACCTTCTACCGGTTCGCCGGCGCGTTGCGCCCCTGGCTGATGGCGGCGGCGCTTGTGGCCGCGGCGATAGGGCTGTACGGCGGGCTGGTGCTGGCTCCGCCGGATTACCAGCAGGGCGACGCCTACCGGATCATCTTCATCCACGTGCCGAGCGCATGGATGAGCCTGTTCGTCTATGCGTGCATGGCGGTGGCGGGCCTGGTCGCGCTGGTCTGGCGGGTGAAGCTCGCCGAAGTGATCGCCATGGAGTGCGCCCCGGCCGGCGCCGCGTTCACCCTGGTCACCCTCGCCACCGGATCGTTGTGGGGCAAGCCAATGTGGGGCACCTGGTGGACCTGGGACGCGCGCCTGACCTCGGAACTCGTGCTGTTCTTCCTGTACCTCGGCGTGATCGGCCTCTACCACGCCTTCGAGGATCGCCGCCGCGGCGCGCGCGCCGCCTCGCTGCTGGCGCTGGTCGGCATCGTGAACCTGCCGATCGTGCATTACTCGGTGCAATGGTGGAACACGCTGCACCAGGGCTCGACGGTCGACTGGATGAACCTCGGCCAGTCTTCGATCGCGCCCGCGATGCTGTGGCCGCTGCTGGTGATGGCACTCGCCACGCATCTGTACTTCTTCGCCAGCATCCTGGGCCGCACCCGCACCGGCCTGCTCTCCCTCGAGGGCGGCAAGCAGTGGGTGCGCGAACTGGTCGACGGACAACCCGCACAGACGACGGGGGCACCTACCTGACATGGCTCACTGGCTTGCAATGGGCGGGTACGCCGTTTATGTGTGGCCCGCCTACGCGGTGTTCTTCGCGGTGCTGGCGTGGGACTGGTTCGCCCCCGCGCTGCGCCGCCGACGCCTGACGCGCGAACTGCGCGGACGGATTGCGCGCGAGCGTATCCGCAACACGCGCGCGGCGCGCGCGGAGGCATCGACATGAACCCGGTCCGCAAGCGACGTTTGATCGTTGCCCTGCTGATCCTCGGCGCCGTAGGCATCGCGACCACCCTGTCGGTGTTCGCGCTGCAGCGAAACGTGACCTACCTGTACTCGCCGAGCGAAGTCGACGCCGGCAAGGCGCCGGCGGGGCACCCCTTCCGCCTCGGCGGCATCGTCGAGGAAGGCAGCGTCCACCGCGTGCCGGACACGCTCACCACCGACTTCGTGATCACCGACCGCTTCCAGAGCATCCCGGTGAGCTACACGGGCATCCTTCCCGACCTGTTCCGGGTCGGCCAGAGCACCATCACCACCGGCACCATGGTCGACGGCAAGTTCGTGGCGACCAAGGTGCTCGCCAAGCACGACGCGACCTACATGCCGCCGCAGGTCGAGCAGGCGATCGCGAAGGCGAAGGAAGAGCATCGGATCCCGGAGCGCGGGACCGGGGACCGGGGACCGGGAACCGGACAACACCGATCCGCTGCCGGCGACTCGGACGGTCCGCACGGAACGGAGTGACCTGATGAGTAATCCGAAAGTACGCGACCGAATCCGCTGTTCCCGGTCCCCGGCCCCCGGTCCCCGGTCCCTGCCGTCATGAACCCCGAACTTGGCCAGGTCGCGCTGATCCTCGCGCTGCTGCTGAGCGGCCTGCAGTGCCTGCTGCCGATCGTCGGCGCATGGCGCGGCAGCAAGCCGTTGATGGCAACCGCACCGAGCCTCGCGATCGGTCAGGCGGTGTTCGTGGCGCTGGCGTTCGGGATCCTCGCGTGGGCGTTCTGGACCAACGACTTCTCGGTTGCCTACGTCGCCCAGAACTCGAACCTCTCGCTGCCCTGGTACTACAAGTTGTCCGGCGTGTGGGGCGCGCACGAAGGCTCGCTGCTGTTGTGGATGCTGATCCTGAACCTCTGGACGGTGGCGATGGTCGCGCTCGGCGGAAGGCTGCCAAAGGCATTCTTCTCGCGCGTGATCGGCGTGCTCGGGTTCGTCGCCTTCGGGTTCCTGCTGTACATGATCACGACGTCCAACCCGTTCCTGCGGCTGTTCCCGGTGCCGCCGAACGGTGCGGACCTGAACCCGGTACTTCAGGATCCGGGCCTCGTGTTCCATCCGCCCATGCTTTACATGGGGTATGTCGGTTTCAGCGTCGCCTTCTCGTTCGCGATCGCATCACTTCTGGGCGGTGAACTGAAATCCACCTGGGTGCGCTGGGCACGCCCTTGGACGAACGTCGCATGGGGATTCCTGACCCTCGGCATCGTCGCCGGCAGCGCATGGGCCTATTACGAACTCGGCTGGGGCGGCTGGTGGTTCTGGGATCCGGTCGAGAACGCCTCGTTCATGCCGTGGTTGATCGGCGCCGCGCTGATCCACGCGCAGGCGATCACCGACAAGCGCGACGGCCTGCGTGCATGGACGCTGCTGCTGTCGATCTTCGGATTCGCGTTTTCACTGCTCGGCACGTTCCTGGTGCGCTCCGGATTGCTCACCAGCGTGCACGCGTTCGCCTTCGCGCCGGCGCGCGGCGTGTTCATCCTCGTCTACCTCGCGGTCGTCGTCGGCGGCTCGTTGCTGCTGTACGCATTGCGCGCGCCCAAGGTCACCGGCGGCAAATCGTTCGCGCTGGCTTCGCGCGAAACCATGATGGTGATCGGGAACCTGATGCTCACCGTCGCCTGCGCCATGGTGCTGCTGGGCACGCTGTATCCGCTGGTCGGCGAAGCGCTGGACATCGGCCGCATCTCCGTCGGGCCACCCTACTTCGGTCCGCTGTTCCTGCTGCTGATGACGCCGCTGGTGCTGGCGCTGCCGTTCGGGCCGTTGTCGCGCTGGGGCAAGGCCGACCTCAAGGTGTGGCGCAACGCGCTGATCCGGATCGTCGCGCTCGCGGGCGCGGCCGGCATCATCGGCTTCGCACTCGGCGCGCGCAGCTTCTACGAACTGCTCGGCATCACCGCCGCCGTGTGGGTGATGGCGGGTGTCGCTCTTTTCGCGATCAAGCGATGGCGCGAGGCGCCGCGCGGCAAGCGCTACCCGTTCGAAATGCTCGGCATGATGCTGGCGCACTTCGGCATCGGCGTGTTCATCGCGGGCGCCATCTTGACGCGTTCGATGAGCGTCGAGCAGGACGTCAGCATGAAGCCCGGAGCAAGCGAGGAAGTCGGGGCCTATGACTTCCACTTCAATGGCGTCGTGGAAACCGAAGGTCCGAACTACCGCGCGCAGCAGGGCACCGTCGTGATCACCCGCAACGGCAGGCACGTGGTCACGCTGCATCCGCAGAAGCGCACCTATGCCGGCGGGCAGGTCCAGACCGAGGCCGCGATCGAGGCCGGGGTGTTCCGCGACCTGTACGTGTCGCTAGGTGATTCGATCGGGAACGGCGCGTGGTCGTTGCGCGTGTACGACAAGCCGTTCGTGCGCTGGATCTGGGGCGGCGGCGTGCTGATGATGCTGGGTGGCTTCACGGTGGTGCTGGACAAGCGCTTCCGCCTGCGTCGTGCGGTCGAACCCGAAACGGTGCGCGCCACGCCCGAACCCGTCGTGCCACCCAAGCTGGCGGAAGGCGAAGCATGAACGAGGTTGCACGGCGACCCATAGGCCGCTTCGTGCCGCTGATCGTGTTCGCGGCGCTGGTGGCGTTCTTCGTGGTGGGCCTGGTGTGGAACCAGACGCACGACGCGCGCTTCGTGCCGAGCCCATTGATCGACAAGCCGGCGCCCGCGTTCCGGTTGCCGAAGCTCGAGCAGCCGACCCAGTTCGTCAGCAAGGCCGATCTCCTCGGCAAGCCGTACCTCATCAACGTGTTCGCGAGCTGGTGCTTCGCCTGCGGTGACGAGCACCCGGTGCTGATGGCCTACCGCGACAGGTTCGGCATTCCGCTGATCGGCTACGACTACAAGGACGCGCCCCGGGATGCGCGTGCCTGGCTGGAGCGGCACGGCAATCCCTACCACGAGGTGATCGCCGACCAGTCCGGCGATACGGCCATCGACTTCGGCGTGTACGGCGCGCCCGAAACCTACCTGATCGATGCCAAGGGCATCATCCGTTACAAGCACATCGGGCCACTGACGCCCGACGTGATCGCCACGGAGCTCGAACCCCGGATCCGCGAACTGGAGGACCAGGGGACATGAAGCGCCTGCTGGCCATGCTCCTTCCCTCTCCCCCCGGGAAAGGGTGCCCCGAAGGGGCGGGTGAGGGTACGCGCGTAGCGAGACATTGCGCGGATTCCGTACCCTCACCAGCCGCTGCGCGGCACCCTCTCCCGAAGGGAGAGGGAAAAAATTGGCTTCGACGCACCCGGCAACCGATGGCCGTCGTTGTCGTTGCATTCGCGCTCGCGTTCAGCGCCGGCGCATTCGCGATCGATCCGCTGCCGTTCCAGAGCACCGCCCAGCGCGAACGCTTCCAGCACCTGACCGGCGAACTGCGCTGCATGGTCTGCCAGGACGAAAGCCTGCTGGCATCGAACGCCGACTTCGCCAAGCAGTTGCGGCGGCAGATCTTCGACATGATGCAGCAGGGCAAGAGCGACGAGGAAATCAAGGATTGGCTGGTCGCGCGCTATTCCACCTTCATCCTGTACGACCCGCCGCTCGCCCCCAGCACCATCGCGCTGTGGTTCGGCACGCCTGCAATCCTGCTCGCAGGCGGCATCGTGGTGGTCGTGCTGCTGCGCCGGCGCACGCGCCCGGCCGGCAGCATCGCGGAAGACCCCGGAGACGATTGGTGACCACGCGTTTTCTCATCATCGCCGCCGCCATGGTGGTGGTCGCCCTTGCCTGCGTGCTGGTGCCGATGCTGCGTAGCGCCCGCCGCGAAGGTCGCCCGCGCACACCCTTCGTACTCGCCCTCCTGCTGGCCCTGGCCGTGCCGCCAGCCGTGCTGGCGATGTACCTCGCGATCGGAACGCCGCAGGCACTGCAACCGGCCGTGCCTGACAACCGTGCCGATCTTGCCGCGGCCACCGAGCAACTGCAGGCGAGCCTTGCGAAAAAGCCCGGAGACGCGCAGGGCTGGGCGCTGCTTGCGCAGGCGTACGCCGCGATGGGCCAGCCGCAACAGGCACTGGATGCATTGGACCACTTGCTGAAACTGAAGCCCGACGATCCCGATGCAATGGTCGCATGGGCCGAGGCCAGGGCCGAAACCAGTCCGTCGCACCGGATCGACGACGCTTCGCGCGACCAGTTGCAGCGCGCCCTGCAGATCGACCCCGGTCACCAGCGAGCGTTGTGGCTGCTCGGCATCAGCGATTTCCAGCGCGGCCAGTATGACGACGCGGCCACCCGATGGAGGACCTTGCTGCCGCTGCTGCAACCGGGCTCGAAGGTCGCCGACGCCGTACAACAGGAATTGGCGGCAGCCGAGGCACGCGCGGGTGGCGGCGTCCGGACGGGCGAGCTTGCGGCAGCCGATCCGGCACCTGCCGGTTCATCAGGAGCGGCCGCCGGAGAGATCGCGCTCACGGTTTCCGTGAAGCTCGCCCCCGACCTCGCCTCGAAAGTGCAGCCCGGCGATACCTTGTTCGTGTTCGCGCGCGCGGTCGACGGGCCACCCATGCCGCTGGCGGTCGCGCGCCTCAAGGCCTCGCAGTTGCCGGCCAAGGTCACGTTGACCGATGCAATGGCGATGACACCCGCGCTGACGCTGTCGAAGTTCCCGAAAGTGCAGGTGGCCGCCCGCATCAGCAAGTCCGGCAACGCGATGCCGCAGGCGGGGGACCTGGAATCGGCATCGGTGGAGATCGCCACCGGGTCGCACGCACCGGTCGCGTTGACGATCGACCGGGTGGATTGACCCGGGACTTGTCAAAGCGAGTGCAGTAACTCCCTTCCAAAGGAAGGGGGTCGGCGCGTCAGCGCCGGGGGATGCGCCACCAGCCAAAGCCATCCGTCTCGATCTCCTTCCTATGGAAGGGGGAAGGAATCGTGCGTCGCTTGGCCCGTCCACGCGCGTTCGCTACCCTTGCGGATTCTGCCTGCCGACGATTGCCCATGGCCGACGCCCGCCAATACTTCACCCTGCCCTCGCCGTTCAAGATGAAGCGCGGCGGTGAACTGCGCGGCGGACAAGTGGCCTACGAAGCCTGGGGCACGTTGAACGCGGCGCGCGACAACGCGGTCCTGATCCTGACCGGTCTGTCACCAAGCGCGCACGCGGCGCACAACGCGATCGACGACTCGCCCGGCTGGTGGGAAGACATCGTGGGGCCCGGCAAGGCGATCGACAGCAACCGCTGGTTCGTCATCTGCATGAACTCGCTGGGCAGTTGCAAGGGCTCGAGCGGACCCGCATCGCCCAATCCCGTCACCGGGGAACCCTGGCGCCTCGATTTTCCCGACTTGTCGCTGGAAGACATCGGCGACGCCGGATACGAACTGGCGCACGGGCTGGGCATAGAGCGGCTCGCGGCACTGGTCGGCTGCTCCATGGGCGGCATGTCGGCGCTCGGTTCCCTGGCGCACCACCCGGGCTTCGCGCGCGCCCACGTCAGCGTATGCACCGCGCCCCGCGCGCAACCCTTCGCGATCGCGATCCGCTCGCTGCAGCGCGAGGCGATACGGCTCGATCCGAACTGGAACGAAGGCCGTTACGACGACGACCACTACCCAGAAACGGGCATGAACATCGCGCGCAAGCTCGGCGTCATCACCTACCGCTCGTCGCTGGAATGGCGCGGACGCTTCGGCCGGATCCGGCTCGACCCCGGCGACCGCGAGGACGACCCCTTCGGCGCCGAATTCCAGATCGAGTCGTATCTCAACGCGCATGCGCGCCGGTTCACCCGTTCGTTCGACCCGAACTGCTACCTGTACCTGTCGCGCGCCTCGGACTGGTTCGACCTGGCCGAGTACGGCGGCGCCCCCGATTCGTCCACCGCGGTGCGCAACGCCCTCGCGAAAATGAAGCTGCAGCGCGCGCTGGTGATCGGCGTCGAAACCGACATCCTGTTTCCACTGGAACAGCAGCAGCAACTCGCCGAAGACCTCACCGCCACCGGTACCGACACCACGTTCGTCGGCCTGGATTCACCGCAAGGACACGACGCATTCCTGGTCGACACCGGCCGCTTCGGCGCCGCGATCGGCGCATTCATGGCCACCCTTTAGGCACCCCGGCTTTCACCCGCGTGCGGGACCGATATAAGCTTGGGCCATGGGCATCGACTTTCCCGGCCGCGACCGGATGATCCGAGCGTTCGACGCCGCCGTGCAGGCGCCGGACACCACGGCCACCGTGCGCGGACTGCGCTCGGCGCTGTGCGATGCGATCCATTCCGGCGAGGTACACCTGCCCGGCTTCGTATTCGAGGGCTGCGATGGCCACTATGCGCGCCGCGAGCTCTATTGCAGCCCCGAGCACGGCTACTGCGTGGTCGCGATGACCTGGAGTCCCGGGCAGGGCACACCCATCCACGACCATGCCGGCATGTGGTGCGTCGAAGGCGTGTGGCAGGGAGCGCTGGACGTGGTGCAGTACGAACTGCGCGACCATAACGAGGCACGCTATCGCTTCGTGGCCGCTGGCGCGATCCGTGCCGGCACAGGCTCGGCGGGCAGCCTGATTCCTCCGCACGAGCACCACACCATCTGCAATGCCAGCGATCGCGAACTCGCGATCAGCGTGCACGTCTACCAGAACCGCATGACGCACTGCTCGGTGTTCGAGCCGATCGGCGGCGAATGGTATGCGCGCGGCGAACGCAGCCTGACCCTGGACTGAAACGGCCAGCGCCAGAAGACGTCAGGGTTGTCCGTTTCCCTGGTCCTGCGTTGCCGGTCGCTGCGAACACTGCACGTATTCGGCTTCGGAAAGCTTGCCGTCGCGGTTCACGTCGCAGCCGGCGAAACGCTGGCCGCTGTCGCCGTTGTGCATGAATTCGGAACGGTCGAGGAAGCCGTCGTGGTTGGCATCCATGTTCCCGAACGCCATTTGCGCTTCGCGCGGCGTCATGCCCATGCTCAGGCCGCCGCCGGAGTTGCCGAGCTGGCCAGCGGGCTTGCTCCCGGCCTGCGTCGCCGGCTGGGTCGGCGGATTCTGGGTGGGCGCGTTCTGCGCGAGGGCGCCGGCGGACATCCCGACCGCGGCAAGCCCGAAGAAAACAAGTTTGAGGGATCGCATGCAACACTCCTTGTCCATGATTGCGTGGCGCAATGGGCCGCTCGCGCGTTCCATCGCCCAGCCATGATGCGAAACCACCCATGAATTGCCGGGAAACGAGCCGCGCGATCGTGCAATTCGTCGCCACCGGTTGCCGCATGTTCATCGCGGGACGCAGGGGCCCGGCAATGCTTGGCATCGGCAACGTGCTGCCTCATACTGCGGCCCCTTGCCGAAGTGGCGGAATCGGTAGACGCAGCGGACTCAAAATCCGCCGCCCTTAAAAGCGTGTGGGTTCGAGTCCCACCTTCGGCACCATGCACCGCGGGTCCCGGCAAGTGTTACGCTGCGGACGTTGGCTCGTGAAGCAGATGGTGCGTGATGCGCAAGGCTTCGAAAGTCATGTCATTGGTCGCGCTTTGCGCTGCCTGCAGCGCGTGCGCGACCGTGCCTGCGCCGCGGCCCCGCATTCCCTCTCCTGGCCCGACTCCCTACCATGCTCCATCTCCGCAGTCGTCGCACGACACGGTTCCGGCCGACTTCCCGGACCCGCACGCCGAGAAGAAGGTCTGCAAGGTTGTTTCTTCCGACCAGGGCGACAAGCGCGTGTGCATGTGGCAGCGCCGCCACTGACGTTCGTGCCGAAGTGCACGGGAATATCGTGCGCGCTGCGACACCACGTGGGCTTTGCGCAGCCATGCCTGCATTCCCGATCGAGCCACGAGGGTGCCCCGCAGTTGGCAAGCCAGCCATGATCCAGCGCGGCGGGGGCGGCACGATCACCAAGCACCGCGCGGGAGCGCCGGCGAGGTTCTTCGAGGCGGAGGCACGCGGCCTGGGTTTGCTGCGCGATGCAGGCGGGCTCCGCGTGCCGGACGTGCTCGAGGTCGACGCCGACCGCATCACCCTCGAAGATCTCGGCCAAGGCACGCCAGCCGCCGATTACTGGCTTCGGGCCGGCTCGGGCCTCGGCCGGCAGCACGCCCGCCGCGGCGAACGGTTCGGCCTTACCCACGGCGGATTCTGCGGCGATTCGTCGCAGGACAACACGCCGGACGACGATGGCTGGCGTTTTTTTGCCGAACGCCGCCTGCTGCCGCAGATGCGCCGGGCCCGCGACCGCGGGCTGATCGAGGGCCGCGATGCTGCTGCGATCGAATCGGTTTGCAGACGGCTTCGCGAACTCGTACCCGACCTGCCGGCGGTACTGTTGCACGGCGACCTGTGGCTGGGAAACCTGCACGTGTGTGGCGACGGATCGCCTGCACTGATAGACGCAGGCGCGGTGCATTACGGCTGGGCCGAGGCGGAACTGGCGATGCTGACGCTGTTCGGATCGCCGCCCGACGCGTTCTTCCACGCCTACGCCGAAGGTGCACCGCTGCGGCCCGATTGGCGCGAGCGCACGTCCGTCTACAACCTGTACCACCTGTTGAACCACGTGAACCTGTTCGGCGCCGGCTACCTGGGCTCACTGCGGTCGGCGCTCTCCGCCTGCCGCTGAGAAGCCTCCATCACAAATTCCGCACCACGCGGAAGCCGACACGTCCGCTGCGCGCCTCCGCGGGCGCGCCCTGCCGGAACGAGGAGCGGTCCTGGTCGGGCGCGCTGCCCCACGAGCCGCCGCGGATCACCCGTTCGCTGCAGCCGGGGTTGACCCAGGCGCTGCCGTCGTTGGGAGCGCGGACGTAGTTTTCGTGCCAACAATCGGCGACCCACTCGGACACGTTGCCGCTCATGTCGTACAAGCCGAACGGATTCGCCAGGAAGCTCATCACCGGCGCCGGACCCCAATAGCCGTCTTCATAGCCCTTGAAGGCATTGGCCCAGCTCCGGTGCGCAGGCGACCGGTCACCGCTGCCCGTGAGGTTCTCCACCAAGACCTTCGGCGTGACGTCGCCCCACCAGTACAGGGTCGTGCTGCCGGCCCGCTCCGCGTATTCGTATTCGGCCTCGGTGGGCAGCCGGTATTGCTTGCCGGTGTGCCGGGACAGCCACGCAGCGTAGGCGTGTGCGTCGTTCCAGGAAACGTTCACCACCGGATCCGAACCCTTGGCACGCTTGCCGGCGTAATCGTCCTGCCAGTCGGCGCCGGCACGCTGCTGCATGCGGCCGTTGGTCTCGTCGTACACCGACGAGCCCCCCAGACGCTTCGAGTCGGGCACGTACCCCGAGGAGCGCACGAAGGCACGGAACTCGGCGACCGTCACCTCCGTGCGCGCCATCGCGAAGCCGGTCGCGAGGGTCACTTCGTGCTGGGGCTGCTCGGCACTGGCGCCACTGCCGGAGGCGGCGCCCATGAGGAAACTGCCCCTCGGGATCACGACCATCGCGGGTGACTGGCCGACGATGTCCAGGAAATGGTCCGAAAAGACCTGGCCGGGATGGTAGCTGGCGTACTCGCGCGCGTTCTTCAATCGCGCCAGGAACTCGTCGGCCGAGGCACCCAGCCCGGCAGCCTGGTCGGCGAGCCGTTGGGCCAGGTCGACATTGCCGGCATCGAGCGCGGATTTGGCCTGTGCCATCAGGTTGTCGGCGCGGCCCGAGCGAATCGTCGCGATGCGGGCGCGGGTGTCTGCCAGCGCGCGCGAGGATGGCAGGATCGCCGCCGCGTCCGCCAGCGCGGCATCGGCTTTGGCGTCCTCGCTCTGCGCGGCGGCCGTCAAGGCGCGGTCGAGCGACGCCTGCTGCACGCGCTGAAGCCCCTGGCGGGCGACGACGTTTTCCGGATCGAGCGCCAGGACCTTGCGGTACACCGCGAGCGCGGTGTCGTCGCCCGAACCTTCGAGCTTGCCCTGCTGCACCAGGTTCGACGCGTGCTCGAGCAACGGCTGGACCTTGCCCGCGGCGTCGATCCGGTCCGCCAGCGCCGCAACGTCGGCACCGGCTCCGGGCAAGCGCTTGAGCGCATCGAGGTTGGTTCGCGCCGCCTCGGCGTCGCCGGCCGCGAGCGATTGTTGCGCGTCCGCGACCAGGCGCGCATGCAGCAGTGACACCGCCTTCTTGACGTGGGCATCGTCGGGCGCTTCCTGCACCGCCTGCAGGACCAGCGCGATGGCGGTATCCTCGCCCGGCCCCGCGAGGTTGCCGCTCGCGGCCGCTGCCCCGGCGCGCCCAAGCAGTTGCGCGACCTCGCCTGTCCCGACTTGTGCCCCCAGCGTACCTTCGCGTGCCCGGGCGGCGATCACCTTGGTCGGCGCCAGTGAAATCGGGGGACCGGCGTTGAGTTCGGATTCCGCGGGGGTCAGTTTCCGTGGCGGCTGGCGAGCCACCAGCGGCGCGCTGCTCGCCGTGGCCGGATGCGACCGCAGCGCCGCGGGCTCGACCTTCAGGGCCGCCGGAAAAAAGCGATACACCAGCGCGAACACCAGCAGCAACACACCGATCGTGCCGCCGATCGCGTGTTGCCGGGTGATGAATTGCGGGTTCGGCATGCGGGTGCGGAGTCCGGCTGTTATCGTGTGCGGTTCACGATAGCAAAGCGGTGCGCAATGGAACACCGAATCATGCACGGTAGCAGGCGATGACGGCACCCTGGATCGACCAGCCAGGGTGCCTGGCGACGCTCGACGACCAGGACCCCGTGGGACTCGATACGGAGTTCATGCGCCGCAACACTTATTTCCCCAAGCTTGCCCTGGTGCAGGCGGCACACCGCGCCGAGCACTGGCTGCTGGACCCGCTGGCCTACGACGCCGGGCCGGACGTGCGGTCGCTCGTCACCGGCCGCTGCTGCATCATGCACAGCGCCGGCGAAGACATGGAGGCGCTCGCGCCGATGCTGGTCGACGTGCCGCTCCGGTTGTTCGATACCCAGATCGCGGCGGCCTTGTGCGGAATGGGGCCGGGGTTGAGTTACCAGAAGCTGGTGGCCGGACTGCTCGGCATCGAGATCAGCAAGGACGAAACGCGCTCCGATTGGCTGCAGCGGCCGCTCACCGCCAGCCAGCGCGATTATGCCGAACTGGACGTGGCCTACCTGGCCGAGCTGCACGGCAAGCTCTCCGACGAACTTGCGCGGCTGGGTCGCCGAGAATGGCATGCCGAGGATTGCGAGCGGCTGGTGCGGCGGGCGGACCGCCGCCGCGGCACCGACCCACAGCCGCAAAAAGGCTTTCCGGCCGCTTCCGACTGGCCCCCCGAAGTGCAGGCACGGCTGCGCCGGATCCTGCTGTGGCGCGACGAAGCCGCCCGCACCCTGGACAAGCCGCGGCCATGGCTGCTGGACGACGCCCATGCGCTGCAGCTGGCGCAACAACCGCCGGCCACGCCCCAGGCGTTATTCGATCGGGTCAAGGGGCAGCGCGCCCTGCGCGGCCCGCAACGCACCGAGTTGTTTGCGCTGCTGCAGGCACCGGCCACGGCCGGGGAGTTGTCGGAGCTGTCCCCCATCCCGCCGGCGCCGCGTGGCGAGTACAAAAAGGTGATCGATGCGATGCGCATGGCGGTGCAAGCCGTCGCCGCGCGACTCGAACTGCCGCCGGGGCTGCTCTGCCCGCGCCGCCTGGTCGTCGAATTCGCGACGACGCGGGAGTGGCCGGAGGGCATGGAGGGCTGGCGGCGTGGCTTGCTGGAGGAGGTATTGACGCCGCTCCTGCCCGACTGAAGGCCGTAAAACCGGGGAAGAAAAACCGGGGTCAGAGTGCCCTTTCGCGCGCCGAATCAAATGTGCGCGATCTTTTGCCCGAAAGGGCACTCTGACCCCGGTTTTTCCCGGTTTTTCTTCGGGCAAGGCTTGGCTGGCGGCCGCATACCGGCTACCATACGTGGCTCGCTGGCGTGCAATGCGCCACCGTGGCGGTGCCCTCATCCGGGCCGACCGCCGAAGAAAATTCGATGTGGGGCTGTAGCTCAGCTGGGAGAGCGCTGCGTTCGCAATGCAGAGGTCAGGAGTTCGATCCTCCTCAGCTCCACCATCCCGATTCCCTCAATTTGTTGATGCTCGTGGGGGAGTGACATGCCTTCACGACGCATCGTCCGCACAGGATGCACTGGTCGGGATCGTAGGTGTAGAAGGGCTTGCGGGTGAGCGGATAACGCTGGATCGGCATGTGCATACCGGCGAAGGTGTTGTGCAACTGGCAGTCGCCGGTGTTGTTCTCGCAGACGGTGCAGTACAGCTCGTGCTTGGCGAGGATGCGGTCCATGTCCTCGTGGCGCGCTCGCTGGCGCTGACGATCTCCATTCCCTCGGCGCTCTTGCGCGCGCAGGCCCGCTTCAGTTCACCGCCCACCTCGACCCAGCAGGAGTCGCGGGACTGGATCGGCCCCATCGGCTGCAGTTGGCAGATATGCGGAAGATCGATGTGGTGCTCGAGCAGGAAGTCCATCAACGGCTGGCCGGCGGCTGGAAATTGCGAGGTGGCAGGCACACCAGCGCATTCCGCTCGCGATCGCGAACAGGGCTTGCGGGGCAGGCGCGCTCTTCCAGCCGCGCTCTCCGTCGAAGCATCTTACATATCCGAAAACGCGTCGGATGGCAGCCGTGGTGCCGCCCGCAGCCCCAAAACCGACCCCGCTTGCGGCCGGCAGCTGTCGGAAGATCTTACAAATCCCGCAAATCCGGAGCAGACGATGCGGAAACAGCTTTTGGATTTCAATAACTTGCGGTTTCGGCACGCCCCATGCTTGGCAGGTGCCAGATTGCGGAACGTCGTCCCGGCCTTGCAACTGCCGAAGGCCGCCCGGGCCGCAGACCTTTTCCTTGAATTTTCCGAGGCTGGCCATGCGCAATTCCCTGCTCGTTTCCGCGGCGCTTGCCTCCGGTGCGCTGCTGTTCTCGGTCGGCGCCAAGGCCGTACCGATCCATGTGGGCATACAGGCCGCCGGTGGCTCCCAGGTGTGGACGTCGGGTCCCATCGAGGATCCCAGCTTCGTGACCCTCAGCGCCTGGGAGGATGATGGCAACGGCTGGTACGGCGTCTACATGACCAATGGCCAGGATGCCTTGGGCAATCCGGGCCTGGGCGTCTGCGGAAGCCAGCCCGGCGGCGCCAATTCGTGTGCGGTCCCGGGCGAGACCAATGAAATCGATCGACTGCCGCAGCAGATGATCGAATTGAACATCACCGAATTCCACAATTGGAATTCCGTGACGATCACGCTGCTCTCGGTCGAGCAGGATCCGTTTGCCGGACTTTGGGGAGCCTCCTGTTCGCTGCTGGATCCCAACTGCACGCCGACGCTCACGGCGCTTGAGCCAACCTGCTCCGGCCCGGACGCAAACGGCATCGTCTCCTGCACGTATAGCGAGACGTATCTGGAGAGCCTCGACATCGACGCCATCTGGATCCAGCCGCAATTCGACTGCGGCCGGAACTGCGGCCGGAACTTCTACCTCGGCGCCGGGGACGAGTTCGGCCTGGTGCTGGATTTGAATCCGGAATCCGTGCCGGAGCCTTCGGTGCTCGGGATGTTCGGCCTGGGGACGCTGCTGCTCGGCCTGTTCGCGGGGTTGCGCCGGCGGCGAACGTCCTGATCGCAAGCCGCGATTCAACTCCACATACAAAGATCCCCGGAAACGGGGATCTTTTTTGGCCGTCGTGCCGGGTGGCGGCACCGCAACCCACTCAACCGGTGTGCGCCGGATGCCGACCACCCGCAAGCTTTGCCGACGCCGTGGACCGGCCGGCAGTCCTTCCGCTTGCCCGAAACGCGCGGCCGCCACAGGCTCTCCGCCGCACGTCTCGACCAACGGCACCGGCCCCCTGACCTTCTACTGGTTGGTCACGCCTGCCATGGTGGGCAGCGGTTGCCCGGGAACCGGCAGCCCCGCCCGTTTGCACAAGGCGGCAAAGCGCGGATCGTTCTTGTAGGCGAGCGGAAGGGGATCGTAGAGCAGGCTGAAAAAAGCCGGATCATGCTGACCGAATGCGCGCTCCAGCCACTGGAACATCTCGTCGGGTTGCTTTCGCACCGCGTACAGGTCCGCGACGAAATAAGGCTCGCTCTCGCCGTGTGCTGCGACGTAATCGCGGAGCGCCGCATCGGCCTTGGCACGGGAGGGATCAATCTGCAGCGCCATTGCACGGGCCCAGGCTCCGAGTACAGGGTCGGGCTCCTGTGCCGCATCGCGCGCGGCCGCGGCGGCATCGCCGCGCAGAATGTTGATCAGCGCCAGGTTCGCGTACATCCCCGGGGTTCCGGGTAGAAGCTCGAGCGTCTTGCGGCTCGCCTGCTCCGCGGCATCGAGTTCTCCGTTACCCAACAGGATGGAAGCCAATGTCGCGTACCAGGGCGTATTGAAGGGATTAGTATCGATGGCCTTGCGGAACAACTCCACTGCCGCCCGCAGTTGCCCCGCACTGGCCAGGCCGTAGGCCAGGAACTCCATGGCCCTCCCGTCGTTCGGTGCAAGCTCCACGCCCCGGCGGAACTCTGCCAACGCGCCCATGGGATCGAGGTCGACGTTCTGGAGCAGGTAGCCGCGGGTCAGGTGTGTATCTGCTGCGTCAGGCGCCAACTCCTGCTGCTTGTCCGCCGCGATGCGCGCTTTCGCGTACGCCTGAAGGCGTGCTTCGCCCGACAGCACCGTCTGGCCCTGGTTGATCAGGGCGGTCGACAGTACGCCCCAGGCATAGGCGTAATCGGGGTCGATCTTGAGCGCCTGCTCGAGCAACGAGATGCCCTGGTTGAAGCCGGACACCGTGTATTGCTGTACGAGGCCGTGTCCCTGCAACATGAGCTTGTATGCCTCGACGCTGCCGCTGGGCGGCCTGTCGCTGGAGACGATCGTGTTACCCAGCAGCTTGATCTTGAGCGCCTTGGCCACTGCGTCGCCGATCCGGGACTGGATCGCGAACACGTCCTCGAGCTGCTCGTCATAGCTGTTCGACCACACGCTGGCTCCGTCCTTCGCGCGGATCATGTTCACGGTGACGCGGATGCGGTTGCCCTGCTGCTGGACCGATCCCAGTATCAGGTGGGCCACGCCGAGCGCGGCGCCGATCTGCGCCGGGCTGTCCGCGCTGTCGCGGAACTTGAAGCTCGAGTAGCTGCCGATGACCTTCAGCCCATTCACCTGGGTGAGGTCGGAAATCAATTCCTCGGAGAGCCCATCGGAAAAGTATTGCTGCTTGGAATCACCGCGGTTCGCCAGCGGCAGCACGGCGACGGACTGGAAGGGGACCTTGGCCAGTTCCGCCGCGATCGTCTCGGCGTCGGCTGCACTCGCCGCACTGTTGACGTCGCGGTGCAGCACGAAGGTATTGGTGACCAGCAGCACGATCGCTACCGCCATCACGCCGATGATCCAGAAGTCCAGCTTGCGGCCGGTGGCGCGGTGGAACGCCGGGTCGTCGACAGCGACGTCGGTTTCGCGCTTGAAGCCTTCCGGGGTGAGCTTGTAGTACCAGGCGAACGCAAGCCAGAACGGGAAGCCGACCGCGCAGGCGATCACGAACCAGCGCGTGATCCAGGTCGGCGCATCGAAGACCGGCGCAAGTTGGGCAATGCCCTGCGAAAGCGCCCACACCGCGCCGACGTACACCGCCGCCGCGCGCAAGACGTGGCGATGGCTGAGTTCGGCGACGATCCCGCGCTTTTGCAATGCCTCGGCATGGTTGTCCACTCTGTGCCTCGGGACTCCCACCGGTGCCAGGCCGGTCTCCAGATGCGGGAAGTGTCGGGCTTCGCGCCGCGCGAT
>DASSNH010000019.1:0-2158 GCA_035701405.1 Rhodanobacteraceae bacterium | reverse complement strand
GCACAAGTCGTACATCTTCTCGCCCATTTTCTGCGCAGGCAGGTCCACGTTGGCGGGATTGGCGGCAACCAGGCTGCTGGTCGCGATGGTCCAGAACGCCGGCGAATACCTGGGGATGCCCGCCTTCTTCGCATGTTCGGCAATGCTTGCCCTGGACAGGTCCGCGGGGGTGTACTTGCCGGTGTCCAGGCCACTCTTGAACAACCGCGACTCTCGCTCCAGCAGTTTGCAGGTCCTGCCACTGACGGCATAGCCACTGGTGTAGCCGCTGCCCATCCACATGGCCGCCGGTTGCGCCTGCCGTGCCGCCGCGTTCCCCAGCAATCCGTCGAGCGTTTCCCACAACGCTGCGCCGCCCGCCGCTTCGGATGCGTGCTCGTACGTGCCGACGTCGCCGTCCACCCGGTTGGCCGGCGCGCCATGGGCGTCACCGGCAACGGCGGGCGTCGCCAGGCAGGTGAGCCACGCGATGGCCAGCAAAGACAGATACCGCTTCATCGGATCTCCTCGCCCGCCAGGCATCGGCGGACGATCCCGTTTCGTTGGCCGCACCATCGCACGACCCGGGCCGGTGAAAACGGGGTCGGGTTCACTTTCTGGAAAGCGGGTCGAATACGCCACGGTTCCGCAGCCGCTAGCGTGCCCGTCGTGGTCGAAGCGGGCCCCCGGGTTGCCCTCAGAGCTGCGACGAGCCCAGCGTCGACAACCAGTCCGCCACGCGGCGCGTCCATGGGCGATCCTGCCATTGCGCGAGCGTGACTTCGCGCGATCGAGCGATGTCGCCGTCGATGACTCCGGTCATGTGCGTGGCGAATGCGCGATCGGGGATGTTGAGATTGGACTCGTCGTTGAGCTTGAACGAGCGATCGTCGAAGTTGGCCGAGCCGCCGATCGTCAGATAGCTGTCCACCACCATCAGCTTGTTGTGGAACAGCGTCGGCTGGAACTCGAAAAAGCGCGCCCCCGCCTTCATGAACATGCCCCACGTCTGCTGCGAGGCACTGCGCGCGAGCGGGCTGTCCACGTGCCCGCCGGGCACGACGATGCGCACCTTCACGCCACGATGCAGCGCGTCGAGCAGCGCGGTCTGCGTCAGCTCGTCCGGGATGAAATACGCGGCCTCCAGGTCGATGCTGTGCCGGGCGCCATTGATCGCCATCAGGTACAGCAACTGCATGTTGATGCTGCCGCCCTCGGGGGAACTGGCGAATGCCTGCACCGCGGTGTTGCCGGTCCGCGGCGGCGCAGGATAGTAAGCGTCCCCCAGCAGGACTTCGCCGGTGGCGGCCAGCCAGTTGTCCGCGAAAATCGCCTGCATCTGCGACGCAGCGGGCCCTTCCACCCGAAATTCCATGTCGCGCCAGTGATCCGGCCGGGTGGCGTTCCCATTCCACGCGTCCGCAATGCCCGCACCTCCGTTGAAGGCGATCTTGCCATCGACGATCAGCAGTTTGCGATGCGTGCGGTTGTTGATCCGGTCGAGCGTGTACCAGTGCAACGGATGGAAGTACTCGAAGCGCACGCCACCGGCGCGAAGCCGCTCCACCAGCGAATGCTTCATTTTCGAGGATCCCACCCAATCCGCGAGCACGTGCACTTTCACCCCGGCGCGGGCGCGCTCGATCAAGGCGTCGGCGAATGCCCTGGCTATGTCGCCGGACCAGTAGATGTAGGTTTCCATGTTGACGCTGCGCTGCGCGCCCCGGATCGCCGCCAGCATCGCGGGAAAGTATTCCGCGCCGTTCTGGTAGTCGGCTATGGCGTTGTCTTCGGTGACGCTCGCGCCAAGCAGCGTTCCGATCTCGCGCCGGAACTGCACGCTGTCCACGGCGCTGACGTGCTGCAGCCGATGCTGCAACTCCTGTTCCCGCGGCGACAGGTTGAGCGAAATGATGACGACGACCGCCGCGCCGATTGCGCCCAGCGCCGCCCAGAAGATTCGCCGCTTGACCTTCGTCTTCGCCATGGGTCCAGATCCTTCTTCTGCCGCCTGTCCAAACTGCGCATCGGCCACGGAGCTACGCGCAGCCGGCACGGCCCCGATCCACCTGCTCCCGCACTGTCCCATATTGCGAAGTGCCCGACAGCCAGCAGAAGGTACTGATCCGGCGGATGGTGTGCAATGGCCGGCACCCAATCGGGCTGATCGAAACGTGCG
>DASSNH010000018.1:0-8964 GCA_035701405.1 Rhodanobacteraceae bacterium | reverse complement strand
CCCTCCGCGCAGGATGCCGTGCGGGTGATGGAGAAGCAGCCGCGCTCGGAGCCGTTCTCGAAGATCGCGCTCGAAGCCGCCTCGGCCGCCGCTCACCACCAGCGCCACGAAGGCAGCCGGATGGTGGAAGCGCTGAACCGTTCCGAGTTCGTGGACCGTGCGCTGCGCCAGGCGGTCGATCGCGAAAGCCGCAACCTCGAAGGCGGCCTCACGCTGCTCGCGACCGTCGGCTCGGCCGCGGTGTTCGTCGGCCTGCTCGGTACCGTGATGGGCATCTATTACGCGCTGATCAACCTCGGCGCCAGCGGCGAGTCGTCGATCTCCGCGGTGGCGGGTCCGGTCGGCCAGGCGCTGATCATGACGGCCATCGGCCTGTTCGCCGCGATCCCGGCGGTCATCGCCTACAACGCGTACTCGCGCGCCAACCGCACCACGATCGCGCACTTCGACGAATTCGCGCACGACCTGCACGACTTCTTCTCGACCGGTGCGCGCATCGAGGGCAATGCGCCGGCGATGGCCCGCCCGGCCGCGGCTACGCCACCCCCGCCGGCGATGAAGAAGTAAGAGGGTTTCGTCATGGCCATGAGTACCAATAGCGGCGGCGGCCCGGTCGCCGAAATCAACATCACGCCACTGATCGACGTGATGCTGGTGCTGCTGGTCATCTTCATGATCACCGCGCCCCTGGTGCAGCACAACATCAAGATCGACCTGCCGCAGCCGAACCCCAACGTCAAGCCGCCGGAGAACCCACCGACGCCGAAGACGCTGTTCATCCGCGCCGATGGCGCGATGACGTGGGACAACCTGCCGATCAGCAGCGTCGAACTGCAGGCGCAGTTCGCGACGATCGGCGCCAAGACGATCGACATGCAGCCGCAAGTGCACATCAAGGCCACCGACGAAACCCAGTACAACTACCTGGCACAAGTAATGGCCGAAGCCAAGCGCTACAACGTGCAGAAGATCGGCTTCGAGAAGTGAGGGAATGACGCCATGGCAATGAGCGCGGGCGACAACACCGGCAGCGATATCCCCAAGGCCGAAATCAACGTGACGCCGCTGGCTGACGTGATGCTGGTGCTGCTGATCATCTTCATGATCACGGCACCCCTGATGTCGCACAAGGTGAAGGTCGACCTGCCGCGGGCCAACCCCGAAACCAAGCCGTCCGTGGTGGAGGTGCCGCCGATCGACCTCGCGGTCGAACCCGATGGCACCCTGTACTGGAACGACAACCAGATTTCCGATGCGGTGTTGAGCGCGCGCCTGCGTGCCGCCGCGACCGTGCAGCCCCAGCCCGAATTGAACATCCGCGCCGACAAGACCACCCAGTACAAGATCATCTGGAAGGTCATGCAGGAAGCGAAGGATGCGGGCATGGTGCACATCGGCTTCATCACCCAGGGCAACGCCAAGGCGGTCCCGGGGTCGGTGGTCCACTGACGCACGCGTCATCCTTCGTACGCGGGCGGTCCGTCCCGCTGTCCGCGGTCATCGCCACCCTCCTGGATTGCGCAGCCAGCGAGGCTTGCGTGCCCAAGTGACGAAAAACATTCGACGCGGATAAACGCGGATACGAGCTGGACAAAAGCCTCCTATCCGTCTATTTCGGCTTTGATCCGCGTCTAAAAGCTCTCGCCAAGGCGACCAATCGTCACGCGCCTGCGTTCAGCATCAATAGCTGGGGCCCGACTCGCGCGACAGGATTGCCACGTAATTGCGGACGGTGCGATCGAGGCCCTCGTAGAGTGCCTCGCCGATCAGTGCGTGGCCGATCGAGACTTCGGCGAGTCCGGGAATTGCGCGCCGGAAGGCACCGAGGTTTTGCTGGTTGAGGTCGTGGCCCGCATTCACCGCGAGGCCCGCGATCCCGGCCCGCCTTGCCGTATCCATGCAACGCGACAGCTCGTCGGTGGCGTCGCCTTCCGCGAAGGCGCGGGCATAGGGACCGGTATAGAGTTCGACCCGCGCCGCGCCGAGGTCACGGGCACGATCGAAACCCTCCGCGCTCCCTGCATCGACGAACAGCGAAACCCGGCAGCCTGTGGCAACCAGTTCGGAGACCAGCGGCGCCAACTTCGGCGCGTCGCGCACCAGGTCGAACCCATGGTCGGAAGTGAGCTGGCCGTCGGAATCGGGAACCAGCGTCGCCTGCGCCGGTCGCGCCTGCCGCACCAGTTCGAGCATGCCAGGGTAACCGGGACGCGGCGGCGCGAAGGGATTGCCCTCGATGTTGAATTCCACCCGGCCGCGGGTCAGTTCCGCCAGCAGCGCCACGTCTTCGGGGGTAATGTGCCGGCGATCCGGGCGGGGATGCACGGTGATGCCGCCGCAGCCGGCGGCGATGCAGGTGTCGGCCGCCCGCGCGAGGCTGGGCTCGGCGCCGCCGCGCGCATTGCGCAGCACGGCAATCTTGTTGAGGTTGACGCTCAGTACGGTCATCGAAGCCTGTCAGCGGAATAGCTTCGCGAAGAGCCGGGCCAAGAACCGTCCTGACGTTCCACGGCCTCGAAAACTCGACTGGACATGACGGCTTTGGAACGTGGCAAATGGCGATGATCGCACAACGACACGCAAAAAAAGCGGCGCGAAGGGGGACTTCGCGCCGGAGAGTGCATGGCCCACCGTCTGATGGCGAACCCACGGGGAGACTGCCCGTAACAGTCAGACCCGCGGAATTCGGGCGAGTTCCGTCGCCGGGGGAACCGTTCAGCCTCCGGTCGCCATGCGCTCCTGGAAAGCGGAGATCCGCGGCTCTGGCCCGTGCCAGGCGAGCGCGCCGTGGTAGCCCGGCGCCGGCTCGAAGCCGACGATCCGCCATTCGTTCCCGCCGCCCAACGCGGAATCCACGCGGTCAAGCTTCCAGCCCGCGCGCGGATGCGGGACGAAGACCAGCCGTGCGAGCCCGAACGACAGGCCTTCGCCCGCCGCCTTCAGTACCGCCTCCTTGGCGCACCACAGTCCGATGAAGGCGGAATCGCGCTCGGAGAACGCCAGCGATTCGAGCGCGTCGCCCTCGGCGGGATCGAAGAAGCGGCGCGCAAGTTCCAGCGTGCGCATGCGCCTACCCAACCGTTCGATGTCAACACCGACCGCGCGGCCACGGGCAAGCGCGACCAGCGCGCTGCCTCCGCTGTGCGACCAGTTGAACTCGAGCCGGCGCGTTTCGCCACGTTGCGATTTGCTGCCAGGCAAGCCGGGCTTGCCGTGCGGGCCCTCCACCAGGGAGACCTCCGACGCGGCCCTTCCGAGATAGGCGCCCAGCAGCTGCAGCAACGGCGCCCGCCCCTGCGACTGGGCATAAGGCATGCGCCAGAGGTGGATCGATCCATCATCGAGCTGACCCGCGACGGCCGCGGGGTCCGCATCGGCAAACGTCAGCTCGTGCACGATCGAACGGCGTCCTCGCGTACTCGTATCAGTGCCGCACGCGTTCGTCGTACAGGCGCTTGACGATCGACGGATCGGCAAGGGTCGAGGTATCACCCAGCGCGGAGAGGTCGACTTCGTGGTCGCCGGCTTCGGCGATCTTGCGCAGGATCCGGCGCATGGTCTTGGCCGAGCGCGTCTTCGGGAGCGCCGGTGCCCATTGCAAGTATTCGGGGGCCGCGAATGCGCCGATCCGTTCGCGGATGCCGGCGATGAGTTCCTTCTTCAGCGCGTCGCTCGGCGCCACCCCTTCCTTGGGCGTCACGAAGGCATAGAGGGTGGTGCCCTTGATGTCGTGCGGGCAACCGACGATCGCGGCTTCGGCCACGCGCAGGTCGGCCATCATGGCGCTTTCGACTTCGGCCGTACCGATCCGGTGGCCGGACACGTTGATGACGTCGTCGACCCGGCCGGTGATCTTCCAGTCGCCGTCGGCATCGCGCTCGGCGCCGTCGCCCGTGGTGTACACGCCCGGGTACATCTTGAAATAGGTTTCGATGAAGCGCTGGTGGTCGCCATACACCGTGCGCATCTGCCCGGGCCAGGACTCGGTGATCACGAGGTTGCCGGACCCCTCGCCTTCGATGACGCCCCCGCCGGCATCGAGGATCGCGGGCCGGATACCGAAAAATGGCTTCATCGCCGCGCCGGGTTTCAGGGTTGTCGAGCCCGGCAGCGGGCAGATCATGATCCCGCCGGTTTCGGTTTGCCACCAGGTGTCCACGATGGGCGAACGGCCTTCACCGACCACGTTGAAATACCACTCCCAGGCTTCCGGGTTGATCGGTTCGCCCACCGACCCGAGCAACCGCAGCGACTCGCGCGAAGTCTGCTTCACCGGTTCGTCGCCAGCGCGCATCAGGGCGCGGATGGCGGTCGGCGCGGTGTAGAGGATCGTCACCTGGTGCTTGTCGCACACCTGCCAGATGCGCGAGGCGTCGGGCCAGGTCGGCACGCCCTCGAACACCAGCGAGGTCGCGCCGTTCGCCAGCGGCCCGTACACGATGTAGCTATGGCCGGTGACCCAGCCGACGTCGGCGGTGCACCAGTAGATGTCGTCCTCGCGCAGGTCGAAGATTGCCTCGTGGGTCAGCGACACCCACACCATGTAGCCGCCGACGGTGTGCAGCACGCCCTTGGGCTTGCCGGTGCTGCCGGAGGTATAAAGGATGAACAGCGGATCCTCCGCGTTCATGGGTTCGGGCTCGCACTGGTCGGGTTGGCCGTCGACCAGCGCATCCCACCAGCGGTCACGCGGCGACTGCATGTTCACCGCCCCGCCGGTGCGGCGCACGACGACCACCGTTTCGATGCTGGTGGTTCCGGGGCGGGTCAGCGCCTCGTCGACGTTCGCCTTCAACGGGATCTTCTTGTTGGCGCGCACGCCCTCGTCGGCGGTGATCACCAGCTTGCACGCCGAATCGGCGATGCGCCCGGCCAGCGCGTCAGGCGAGAAGCCGCCGAACACTACCGAATGGATCGCGCCGATCCGCGCGCAGGCCAGCATCGCTATGCAGGCTTCCGGAACCATCGGCATGTAGATCGCGATGCGATCGCCCTTCACCACCCCGAGGTTGCGCAGCGCATTGGCGAACCGGCACACCTCGGCGTGCAGTTCGCGATAGCTGATCTTGCGGGAAACGGAGGGATCGTCGCCCTCGAACAGCAGCGCGGTCTTGTCGCCGCGCTTGTCGAGGTGGCGATCGAGGCAACTGACGGTGGGGTTCAGCACCCCGTCGGCGTACCAGCGGATGTGCAGGTCCTCCTGGTCGAAGGAAACGTCGCGGATTTGAGTCGGCGGCTTGATCCAGTCCAACCGTTTCGCGGCCTCGGCCCAGAACGCCTCCGGGTCGCGCAGCGATTCGGCGTAGCGGCGTTCGTACTCGTCGGGCTTGATCCGCTCGGCGGCGGCGAATGCCGACGGAACCGGATGCACCATGTTCATCGCACGTCTCCTCCAGGCCACGCAAGGACCCAAGCGTAGCAAACCGGAGGCGCCTGGTCGCGAGGTACCGTCAGGCGGAGGGGCCGGGCGGGAGCTTGCGCCGGGACTCTTCGGGCTTGCGGATCGTGTCGCGCAGCGCGGAGATCTCGCGCTCGGTCATGTGCTCGGGACGCGAGCTGGCACGCAGGTGACGGTCGATGAAAACCAGCGCGGCGGCGATGCCGCACAGGAAACCCACCACGACACCGAGCCCCATCAAGCCCGGCGAATGGCTGGTGAACGCCAGCGCGAACGCAAGCAGCGAAACGATGGCCAGGCCCCAGATCATGCACTCACACCACGTAGCCCCGGGGGCGGATCATACCGTACGAGGCAGCAGGGCGATGAGGGCCGCCGATCACAGTTCGGGAGACAGGATCGACCCGATCGGCGGGCCTGCCCTACTGCGGCGGGGTCGCCAGGAAGGGGTGCGGTCGGCGCTGCAGCAGACGCCATGCCAGCCACCCCCGCCACACCGTCCACGCAATTAGCAGGAGCCATCCCAGCACGACGGCTCCGACCAGTGCGGCCGAAGCCTGCGTGGGCGATACGAACGCCAGGGTGAAGCCCGAATCGCCGAGCACGATCAGGACCACGCCGATCGCGACTTTCACCATGAACCGCATCCTCAACCCCGCCATCGCCCGCAGTCCGGCCATCGCCATCAGCGCGGCCATTTCGAGCACGAACAGCGTGGCCAACAACGTCGCAAGGACGCCGGGCGCCGCCAGTGCAATCCCCGCCACCATGCATAGCCACAACGCAACAAAGGCAATGGCCGGTCCGAGGAATGTCGCGCGCAGGACATGCGATGCGGCCGCCGCGCCGAGGCCCGGGAGCAATGCCAGCAGCCCCAGGTCAGCCGAACCGCGCCAGCGGCGTTGCACCCGCGCGGCGACGGTGAGGGCCAGCATCGCGGAACCGAACAGGCCAATCCACAGGCCGCCACTGATCCCGATGACCTTCCACACCGTGTGGAGCGAAACGTAGCGACCGATGTTCATGAACACCATCAGCGGAATGAACAGCAGCAGTGGCAGCAGGACGCGGGCCAACGACCCGGCACGGCTCCGCCAGGATTGCGGAACGTACCAGTCGCCGAGCGCCACGCGGATGGCCAAGGCCGGATTCGCGGCACCGATCCCGCGGAAATCGACGTCGATCTTGCGTCCGCGCGAGCGCCGCCAGGCCCAGTTGCGGTCCATCGACCACCAGTCGCAGCTCACCGCGTGGCGGCGCATCTGCAGGATCATCGCGCTCGACCAGCGGCTGTCGTCGTTGTCCTCGCCGCGTGCCATTTGCCGCCAGCGGAGCACGACCACCACCACCAGCATCGCCAGCGTCAGCCATGCCCAATTACGGAAACGGGGATCGAGCGGCGAGGGCACATGGAACGCGTTGTGGAGGCCGATGTAGATGGCCGGCATGAAGCCGAACCACATCGCAAGCCAGCGCGGCAGCAGCGTCCACGCGAGGCTGCCCGCGATCGCCAACGCCGGAAACAGCACGGCGGCGGCCACGCTCCCGCCGCTCGCGGCGACCAGCAACGCGGGCGCGGCCACCATCGCGGCCGCGTACAGGCATGCTGCGTACGCGCTCTCGCGGCCGGCGCGGGGCAGGCCGAGTCCACGTCCGTCGCGGGCGATCAGCACCAGGCCCGACAGCCATAGCCACCACACCATGGTGATCCCGAAGGTGTAGCAAATCAACGCGGCGAATCGCGCCTTCGGGTCGTGCGAAATGATTCCGATCACCACGGCGGCGCCCGCCAGCAGGACGAAGAATCCCACGCTGGCCCAACGCGTGGAGGCCGATGTGGCATAGCGGGGGGCGACGAGAATGTCGATGAAGCGCATCGATGTCCCCTTGTGGCTGGCCGGCACGTCGGCGACGGAAGTGTTCATGGCTCCGCGATCTCCACGAACAGGTCTTCCAGTCCGAGCGCGTCGATCCGTGCTGCGGGCAGTCGCGCTGCGTCGGGCCACGCGCCGTCCGAATCGCGTTCGACGATCACGCTGACGCTGCCATCCTCGTGCCGGCGCTTGCCGAACACGGATGGGGGCGCGGCATAGGCGACGTTGGCGGGCAGCCACAGCCGCGCGTAGCGCTCCTTGGTGTCGTCCACCGGGCAGTGCAACAGCAGTTTCCCCTCGTGCAGGAAGGCGATGTCCGACGCCACGCGCTCGAGGTCGGAGACGATGTGGGTCGAAAACAGCACCGTGGTGCCGGACTCGCCGGCGCGCAACGCGATCTCGCGCAACAGCTCGCGCCGCGCAACCGGATCGAGCGCGGCCGCCGGCTCATCCAGCACCAGCAATTCGGGCTGCGATGCCAATGCGCGCACGAGGTCCACGCGCTGGCGCTCGCCGGGCGAAAGTTTCGCCAGCACCTTGTCGCCCGCGATCCGCCAGCGTTGCATCGTGTTCTCGACGAACCGGCCATCCCAGCGCGGGTAGAAACGCGACAGGTAGTCGAACATCTGGGTGGCGGTCAGCCACGCCAGGGCGTCCGGCTGCTGCGGCACGTAACCCAGCCGCTCCTTGACGTCGTCGGGCAGTTTCAACGCCGGCTCCCCGAACACGAAAGCGCTGCCGGCGTCGGGCTCCAGCAGTCCCAGCATCGCGCGGATCAGGGTGGACTTGCCCGCGCCGTTGCGGCCGATCAGGCCGAGCACGCTGCCGGGTTCCAGCGACAGGCTGACCTGGTCGAGCACGAGCTTCGAGTCGTAGCGGTGGACGAGTCCGCCGACCTGCAGCGGTACGGCCGATTCGGCCGAGACATTACGTGCAACAGCATTCATGGTGCTTTGCTCCCCATCATTTTGTCGAGTCGGCGCAAAACCTGTTCGGCGGGAAGTTCCAGTTCGCGTGCCTGCCTGGCGAGCGCGGCCAATTGAGGTTCCAACAAGGCGAGGCGCTGAGCCGGGTTGTGACTGGCATTGCGCTGCGCCGCCACCGCCATGCCCTTGCCGCGCAGTCGCTGCAGGAGGCCCTCGCCTTCGGCGAGGCTGTAGGCGCGCGACACCGTCATCGGGTTCACCGCATGGAACCCCGCCACCTCGCGCACCGAGGGCAGCAAGTCGCCCGGCACGAGCTGGCCGCCCGCGATCAGCCGGCGCAGTTGCTCGACGATTTGCCGGTAGATCGGCTCGGCGGAGGTCGGCTGGATGACCAGCAGCGATGCGTCCATGTGTATCAATATGCCAATACACACACCTTCCGTCAAGCACGACCAGGAGATGTCGCAGGCGCCGAGACGGACCGGCGTATGCTGGATCGCACCATGGACCCGACATCACCCGTGCGCATCAAGGGCCGCGGCGCCGCCACCAATCCGGAGGGGCGCTTCGAAACCATGCGCCACTACGCCGAGGACGACGGATGGCAGAGTGCGTTGCTCGACGAGTCCGCGCCGCGGCCGCGCACTGAAGTGAACGAAGAGCGCGCGCGCTCGATCATCAGCCGCAACGATTCGCCCGACGTGGCATTCGAGCAGTCGATCAATCCCTACCGCGGCTGCGAGCACGGCTGCATCTACTGCTTCGC
>DASSNH010000017.1:0-9200 GCA_035701405.1 Rhodanobacteraceae bacterium | reverse complement strand
CGAGGAGGCCATGCAGCTGCTGGCGCCCGGCGCCGAAGCCGGCAAGCTGCCACCGGCCGGCTGGTACGAATACGCACTGGCGGCACTCGCCACCCACCAGCCGGACAAGGCCCGCGCCGCGCTGGAACCGCTGCGCAAGTCTGACATGCTCGGCGCGCAAGGCCAGGCCGATCTCGTGGCCGACGTGCTGGGCCAGTCGTTGCGGCTGGCGCCCGACGCCGCGGCCCTGCAGGATTTGTGGAAGCGCGCCATACGGCCGCAGCGCCAGGTTCCGGCGGTCCTGGAGGCGTACGCAAGCCGCGCGTACGAACTCGGCGTTTCGCACGACGCGCTGGTCGCCATCGAGGAAGCCCTGAAGCGTGAATGGAATCCGGCGCTGGTCGCCGCCTACGGCAACGCGACGCCGCCCGCCGAAGCCGGCGTGCGCCTGCACAACGCCAGCCGCTGGCTCGATGCGCATCCGGGCGACGAAACGCTGCTGCGGACGCTCGGCGTGCTCTCGATGCGTGCCGCCGATCCGCGCGCGGCGCGCGAATACCTGGTGCGCTCGCTGTCGTCGAAGCCGACCGCCGCAGGTTGGGCCGCGCTCGGGGAAGTGCAATCGGCCACCGGCGAAACGGCCGACGCCACCCGCTGCTTCGCCAATGCGTGGCACTGCTCACAGGGCCGCGACATCACGCCGGGGCCCCACGAAGGCGGCATCGACACCGCACCCGTCACGCCCGAGGAGCGCGACGAGCACGGCGTGCCGCGGCTGCCGGGCGAGCCACCCGGGCCGGTGCGCTAGCGCACCGACTGGCCGGTCCAGCGGACGCGCGCGCGCCTGCGACATCGGGGACGAACGACTCCCATGGCCATCTGGAAACAGCAAGCGGATCTCGCCACCGTCAATGCCTGGAGCCGCGGCACTTTGATGCAGGCGATCGGCATCCGCATCACCGAAATCGGCGACGATTTCCTCGCGGGCACGATGCCGGTGGACGAGCGCACCCGGCAGCCGTACGGAATCCTGCACGGCGGCGCGTCGGTGGCGCTCGCGGAAACCCTCGGCTCGACCGCGGCCGTGTTGTGCTGTGAAGACGGTACCGCCGCGGTGGGGCTCGACATCAACGCCAACCACCTGCGCGCGGTGCGCGAGGGCACGGTAACCGGCATCGCGCGACCGATCCACATCGGCCGCAGTACCCACGTTTGGGAAATCCGCATCGCGAACGAAGCCGGCGAACCGACCTGCATCGCGCGTCTCACGATGGCGATCGTGCCGAAGCGGGCGGTGGCGCCGAAGCCCTCGTAGGCGGAGATCGTCTGCCGCCGCGTGGCACGCCAAGCGGCGAACATTGCCCGCCCTGCATGGCACTCGCCGGGTTGTGAGCGCGCCGTCTCGCGCAATGCGACGGTAATGGCGTAACTTTGCGTCAGTCCCGGCCCTACAATCTCCGCATGGATACGACCCTGCTTTACGTGCTCGTCGCGCTCGCGGCGCTCGCGGTGCTGCTGTTGGCGATGTTGCTGCTGCGGCCGCGCGGCGACGCGGGCGTGCGCGAACGGCTGGATGCGTTGCGCGGCGACAACGAGCGGGTCGAGCGCACGGTGCGCGATGAACAGGGCAAGGGCCGGGCGGAACTCGCGCAGTCGTTCGAACAGTTCCGCGGCCACGTGCAGGCGCAACTCGACACCGTCAGCACCCATCAGCGCCAGCGCATCGACGAGTTCTCCACCCGGCTGGCGCAACTCATCGAACGTACCGACCGCGGTGGCGAGTCGCTGCGCAACCAGTTGATCGATGATGCCCGCAAGGCGCGCGAGGAAGGCCAAGCCTCGCTGCAACGCTTCAGCGAACAGTTGCAGGCATCGCTCAAGGCATTGACCGGCGACAACGAAAAGCGCCTCGCCGAGGTCCGCGGCACCCTCGACGCACAACTGAAGGCACTCCAGACGGACAACGCCGCCCAGCTCGACAAGATGCGCGAGGTGGTGGACGAGAAGCTGCAGAAGACGCTGGAAGCGCGCTTGTCCGCGTCGTTCAAGCAGATTTCCGACCAGCTCGGCGCGGTGCAGCGCGGGCTCGGCGAAATGCAGACGCTGGCGACCGGCGTCGGCGACCTGAAGCGCGTGCTCAGCAACGTGAAGACACGCGGCGCGTTCGGCGAGGTGCGCCTCGGCGCTTTGCTTGAACAGATACTCACCGCCGACCAATACGCCTCCAATGTCCCCGTGGTGCCGCATTCCAGCGAACGGGTGGAATACGCGATCCGCCTGCCGGGACAGGCGAGCGACGCGCCGGTGTGGCTGCCGATCGATTGCAAGTTCCCGGTCGAGGATTACCAGCGCCTGCTCGATGCACAGGAGGCGGCCGATGTCGACGCCGCCAACGCCGCGGCCGCGGCCCTGCAACGCTGCGTGGAAATCGAAGCCAAAAGGATCCGCGACAAGTACGTCTCGCCGCCGCACACCACTGATTTCGCCCTGCTGTTCCTGCCGACCGAAGGCCTGTACGCCGAGGTGATCCGGCGGCCCGGCCTGTTCGAGAAGCTGCAACGCGACCACCACATCACCGTCGCGGGGCCGACCACGCTCGCGGCCATCCTCAATGCGCTGCAGATGGGTTTCCGCACGCTGGCGATCGAGCAGCGCAGCAGCGAGGTGTGGCAGATCCTCGGCGCGGTCAAGACCGAGTTCGGCAAGTTCGGCGGCATGCTCGACTCCGCGATCCGCCAGGTCGACACGGTCCGCAACACGCTGAAGAAGGCGACCGGCAAGACCACCACCATCGGCCGCAAGCTGCGCGGCGTCGAGGCGCTGAGCGCACCGGATTCGCAGGCGTTGCTGGGCAGTGAAACCGCCGACGAACCGGATGAGGCGGACGAAGACGAAATGCCCGCGGGACCGGCTTGACCCATGCCGCCGGCCATCGGCCGGGGGCGCGCGCTACACTGACGGGCTCGACGCGCGACGAGGCCATCCGATGAGCGAGACTGAAAAGCCTTCCCTGTGCGCCGCCCGCAAGCCGACTTCACCGGAAGTCACGCGCGAGCAGGCCATGGATGCGGTGCGCACGCTGCTGCGCTGGTCCGGCGACGAACCGACCCGCGAAGGCCTGCGCGACACGCCCAAGCGGGTCGTCGACGCCTACAGCGAATGGTTCTCCGGCTATTCGGAGGATCCCGAGGACTTCCTGCGCCGCACCTTCAAGGAGGTCGCCGGCTACGACGAGATGATCGTGCTGCGCGACATCGAATTCGAATCGCACTGCGAACACCATCTCGCGCCCATCATCGGACGGGTGCACGTGGGCTACCTGCCGGACGGCAAGGTGGTCGGGATTTCGAAACTCGCGCGCGTGGTGGACGCCTTCGCGCACCGCATGCAGGTGCAGGAAAAGTTGACGGCCCAGATCGCCACCTGCATCCAGACCGTGCTGAACCCGCGCGGCGTCGGCGTGGTGGTGGACGCCACCCACCAATGCATGACCACCCGCGGCGTGCACAAGCGCGGCGTGTCGATGATCACCAGCCAGATGCTCGGGAGTTTCCGCGAGGACGCGCGTACACGGTCCGAGTTCCTCAATTTCATCGGAATCGACAGCGGGCATCGGTGAGCGGGTTCCGTGCGCGCAATTTTTCTTCCCCCCGTCCGCTTCACGCCCGGGAGAGCAGGACAGGCGCTGATCGCCTGCCGGGCGAGAGGCATCCCGAAACCCACACGGCCTGAGTTTTTGTCCACGCAGCCATGAGCGAGAGGGGACAGGACCATCCGCGCCCGCGCGCGGCGGTGATTTTCATCTTCGTCACCGTGACGATCGACATGCTGGCGTTCGGGATCATTATCCCGGTGCTGCCGCACCTGATCGTCGAACTGATCGGCGGAAGCATCGCGAAGGCCGCGGTGTGGACAAGCGGCTTCGGCACCCTTTTCATGCTGATGCAATTCGTGTGCTCGCCGATCCAGGGCACGCTGTCGGACCGTTTCGGCCGCCGCACCGTGATCCTGATTTCGAGCTTCGGACTCGGAGTGGATTTCATCGTGATGGCGCTGGCGCCCGTGCTATGGCTGCTGTTCGTCGGCCGCGCCGTGTCCGGCATGTGCGCGGCCAGTTTCTCGACGGCCAACGCCTACATCGCCGACATCACGCCCCGGGAGAAACGCGCCGCCGCTTTCGGCATGCTGGGCGGCGCCTTCGCCGTGGGTTTCATCGTGGGGCCGGCGCTGGGCGGCTTCCTGGGGCACCTCTGGATTCGACTGCCGTTCTGGGTGGCCGCGGTCCTGTGCCTGATCAACTTCTGTTACGGCTTCTTCGTGCTGCCGGAATCGCTGCCAAGGGAACGCCGCGCCCCGAGGTTCGACTGGCGCCACGCCAATCCGCTGGGTTCACTGCTACTGCTCAAACGCCATCCGCAGGTACTGGGACTTGCGAGCGTGGTGTTTCTGACGGCACTGGCGCAATTCGCGATCAACTCGACCTACGTGCTGTACACCGATTACCGGTTCGGTTGGGGCCCGCAGACGGTCGGCTACACCCTGACGCTGGTCGGCGTGCTGACCGGGGTGGTGCAGGCGCTGCTGGTGCGCCGCCTGATGCCGAAGCTCGGCGAACGCCGAATGATCCTGGCGGGACTGGCGCTGTGGGTGGCCGGCATGGCTTGCTTCGGGTTCGCGCCGACGGCGTGGATATTCCTGGTCGGCATCCCGATCCTTTGCCTGGGCGGTCTCGCCGGCCCGCCGACGCAATCGCTGATCACGCACCAGGTCGATCCGGCCGAACAGGGCCGCCTGCAGGGCGCCCTGTCCAGCCTGCAAAGCCTCGCCGGCATCGTGGGTCCCGCGCTGTTCGCCAACCTGTTCGCACTGTTCATCAGCGAGCATGCGCCGCTGGGCGGTCATTTGCCGGGGATTGCCTTTGTGCTGGCTGCAGCACTGACGCTGCTCGCATTGATACTGGCGACGCGCGCCACGCGCGAAATGCCTGGCCATGCATCGGCCGTCGAACCCAAGACGACTTGAACTTGCATTCCGCAGCCCATGGCCTCATCTGAACGTCTCGCGCGGACCTCGGGGAATGCTGCAATGATGACTTTCCTGTTGTGGTTGCTCCTGCTGATCTTCTGCTGGCCCCTCGCGCTGCTGGCACTCATCCTTTATCCGTTGCTCTGGCTGATCCTGCTGCCGTTCCGGCTGGTCGGCGTCGCCGTGGATGGCGTGTTCGACCTGCTGCGCGGATTGCTCAGCCTGCCAGGGCGCATTCTGCGCGGCCCCGAGCGGATGTGACGCACTGGCACCCGCCGGCCGGCCCACGCACCCGCACAAAAGATTTCGTTCAACTGCCACTGGAGTTCCAAGATGACGATTTCCATGTATCAAGCCTCGGTCCCCGTGTTCGCCCGCGCGCTTACCAATCTGTCCAATGTCCTGAAGAAGGGCGAGGCGCACGCGAAGGACAAGGGCGTCGATCCCGACACCCTGCTGCAGCAACGGCTGATCTTCGACATGCTGCCGCTCATCAAGCAGATCCAGATCGCCTGCGACACCGCCGCGCGCGGCGCGGCCCGGCTCGCCGGCGTCGAGCCGCAGTCGTTCCCCGACAACGAGACCACGCTCGCGCAGGCATCCGATCGCATCGCGCGCACCATCGACTACATCAAGTCGTTCAAGCCCGAACAGATCGATGGCAGCGAAGGCCGCAAGGTCGTGATGAAGACCCGCCACGGCGACGTGGACTTCGTCGGCCTCGCCTACTTGACCGAGTACGCGCTGCCCAACCTGTTCTTCCACTGCGCCACCGCCTACGACATCCTGCGCGTGGCCGGCACCCAGATCGGCAAGAAGGATTACCTCGGCGATCGCTGAGCGGACCGCGGGCGAACGCAGGTCGGGGCGGCCCGGGCTCATGCAGGGTGACCACAACCTTGCAGACCTTGGGATGTTGGGCTTCCTCCGGAATGAATCCGGAGCCAACCCAACCTACGTTCGATGATGTGGCGGGCGTAGGTTGGGTTGAGCCCGGACTCGGTCCGGGCGAAGCCCAACTCGAAGCATGGACGCCAGGATTCCAAGCGCTCCAAATCGCCAAGAAGAACCACCCGGATGCCCGGCGCACGTCCTGCACGCCCGCTGCCGTGGGACGGCTGCGCCGGCACGGAACCATTCGTACAATGGGGACTCGAAGCCTAAAGGTTTGCTGAACAAGGCGAAGGCATGAATCAAGGCAGGTCGGCGAGAGGCTGGATCATCGGATCGATCGTGGTGATCATCATCGCCGCGGTCGCGGCCTGGTGGTATTTCACGCGGGTGCCGGGCGTGGATTTTTCGCGCCATGGACCGGCGCCCTCCGCACCGGCGCCCGGCAGCACCGCGCCCGCACCGGTGGAGCATCCGATCAGCCAGGCGCAGACCGTTCCGGCGCCGGCCACCACCTCGCCGTTGCCGCCGCTGGATGCCAGCGACGACGCCTTCGCGAAGGCGCTCTCCGAAATCCCGGGCGCGGAAGGCCTGGCCCAACTGCTGCTGGCGCGCGGGCTCGTCCCGCACGTCGTCGCAACGGTCGACGCGTTGCCGCGGCACGAGATCGGCGCGAGCATCCTGCCACTGAAAACCCCGACCGGCAGCTTCGCGGTGGACACCAGCGGCGAGCAGCCGGCCATCGCGGTGGAAAACTACAAGCGCTACGACGCCTACATGAAGATCGTCCAGGATGTCGATCCGCGCACGCTGGTCACTTGGTACGTGCACTGGTACCCGCTGTTCCAGAAGGCGTACGAGCAACTCGGATATCCTCGCGGCTACTTCAACGACCGGCTGGTACAGGCGATCGACAACATGCTGGCCGCGCCGAACGTGCAGCGAGCGCCGCAGCTCGTGAAGACGCAGGATGGCCACTACGTGTTCGCCGACCCGACCTGGGAGGCGCTGTCGGTGGGCCAGAAGCTGATGATCCGCATCGGGCCCGACCACGAGCGCGAACTGAAATCCCGGTTGCGCAGCATCCGCGCCCTGCTGCTGGGCAAGGCACCCGTCCTGCACGGGCAGGCCGCGCCAGCGGCCTCCGCCGCTTCCGCACCGGCAGCGGCGACGACCGCGCAATAGCGTCCCGCGTTCAAAGGGAGACCGGAGAAACCCGCGAGGCGGTTTCGGCAAAATCGACGTTGGGCCGAGCGGCGGAAGCGGCGGCGCCGGTTCCGCCCTACGCACAGCTGGGTCGTAGACCCGGCATTGTCGGCGGCAAGAGGACCGGTTTCCTCGTCCGGCGTCGTGAACCCATCCGCACCAGCGCTACGCGCTCGGCCTGCGGCTGCCTCCCTTGAACGGGAGGGCTTCATGCGGCGCCGCCGAAGCGTAGCGTGGTCTCGCCCTGCGGCACGCCCGCCGGGCCGAAGCGGCGTTCGACGATGCAGCCGCCACCGTTGCGGCCGAGCGCGATCAGCGTCGTCGCACGCGTGCCGTAGCGTCCGCCGCGCACGAACACCGGCGACAACTGCCGTTCCATGTCGACGCCGACGCCGGTATCCGGCAGCGCCGTGTCCGGCGCGATGGTGTCGTCCATGAAGGCGTCGAGCAGATCGGCGAAGCTGTCCTTCCCGGCGTCCAGCCAATCGCGGAGCGCCGCGATCGCGCGTGCGAGTTTCGGCCAGGGCGCGTCCAGTCCGCCGTTCGACAACCCGTGCAGCCCGGCGTCGAACGCGTGTCCGCGCACGTTCGGCGCATTCGAGACGAAGCGCCCCTCCTGCTGATCGAACAGCAGCAGGTTGAACGGGCGATAGTGCGCGGCATCCGTCGTGAGTTCCTCCGCGTGGCCCGCAGCGCCGTCCGCTCCGCGCAGGAAATCGGTGACGAGCCAGCCGCGCGACAGCCCGTCATGCGGCAGCCGCGGATCGCGCACATTCGTCACCACTGCGGCACGCCCGGGCTCGCCCACGCCCATCCAGGTTCCGCCGGCTTCGAGGTCGCGTCCGGCGATCACGCCGGGTGCATCGGGCCAGCGCGCCAACGGTGCCGACGGACGCGCGTGCAATTCGTCGCGGTTGCCCACCAGCAGCAACCGCCATTGCGGGTGGACGTTCCACGCGAATGCAAGCACGCACATCCGGGCAGCGTAGCGCATCGTGGATTCCACTGGACGTCGATACGTTGCCCGCGCGCGTGCATGCGCGGCGATAATCGCGGCCCATGTGTCTTGCCCGCGTCATCGTCGCCGTCCGAGGCGGTGGAATCGCGCTGCTGCTGATGGTGATCCCTCAGTTCGCGGCCGCACCACCCGCGTACGCTGCATCGCCGGAACCCGCCGCCGCGAGTTCCAGCCGCGAAGCCGCCACCCGTGCGCAACTCACCGCCGTTCGTGCGGAGATCGCGAAACTTGCCGAGGAGCAACACGCGGCCGCGACACAACGCGACGCGATCAATGCGAAGCTCGCCGAACAGGCCGCCCAGCTGGATGACGCCGCGAAGGCCCTGCGCGAGACCAATGCCGCGATTGCCGCCAGGACCGCCGCGCTCGCGGATCTGCAAATCCGACGCGTGCAGCTCGAAGACAAGCTGGCCGGCCAGCGCGAGGCGCTGGCGGACTTGCTGCGTGCCGTCTACACGCTGGACCGGGACGCCGAGCTCCCGCTGCTGCTCGGCGACAACGACCTCGCGCGGATCGATCGCGCGCTCGCCTACTCGCGATATTTCCAGCAGGATCGCGTCGGCCGTATCCGGACGCTGCTCGGCGAAGTCGCGCAGCTCGACGGGATCCGCAGCTCGATCGAAGCGGAAGCCCAGGCCCTGCAACAGCAGCGCGCCGAGCACGCCACCAGGAATGCCGCGCTCGAACAGCAACGGGACGCGCAAAAGAAGCTGCTCGCCGAAGCGGACACACGATTGGCGCAGCAGAAGGACAAACTCGCCTCCCTGAAGCACGATGCGGAGGCGCTCGCCCGCTTGCTCAAGCAACTCCAGAACGTCTTCGCCGACATCCCCGCGCAGCTCGGCAAGAACACCCCATTCGCGCAACTGCGGGGCAAGCTCGCGTGGCCGGTGGGGGGCACGCCGCGCAAGGGCACCGGGCTGCTGGCGAACGGCATCGTGCTGGCCGCCAAGCCCGGCGCGGATGTGCACGCAGTCGCCTATGGCCGGGTGGCCTGGGCCGACTTCATGCGCGGCTACGGGATGCTGGTGATCATCGACCATGGTGACGGCTGGATGAGCCTGTACGGCGGCAACGAGTC
>DASSNH010000016.1:0-2054 GCA_035701405.1 Rhodanobacteraceae bacterium | reverse complement strand
CGGCGTTCTGGAGCGCTTCCGCGCCACTGTGAAGGATTGCATTGCCTTGCGTAACGTCCATTGGGGTTCCTCCTTGACGAGCGTCCATGCTAATGCGCCAGCAGCAACCGGGCATTAACAAAGCAAAAATGACGAGCTTGCGTTCACGCGTCGCGCGTATGCCCCTGTGTCGATCGGGCCGGATCGAAGATGTCGTTGCTGCAGATCGAACCACCGCAATCGGCAACCAGATGGCAACTGTGAACCTGCACGCTACTCGCGGGGCTCGGTGCCTTGCTGCAACAGCATGGCCTATATGGTGGGCCGTGAAGGGATCGAACCTTCGACCAATGGATTAAAAGTCCACTGCTCTACCGCTGAGCTAACGGCCCCGTGAGACGCCGACGCGGGACCGCGTGCGACATCAAGCCGCGCATTGTAACGGGTCAGGCCGCGGCGACGTAGCGCGTGGGGTCGGCAGTGCCCGCGTCGGCGAAGCCGCGGGCACGCAGCACGCAGGCATCGCAATGGCCGCAGGCGCGGCCTTCCGGATCCGCGCGGTAGCAGGAGACCGTGGCGGAGAAGTCGACGCCGAGTCGCACGCCCTCGCGCACGATGTCCGCCTTGGTCATGTCGATCAGGGGCGCGTGCACCTGCAGCCTGGCGCCTTCCACGCCCGCGCGGGTCGCCAGGTTGGCGAGCCGCTCGAATGCTTCCACGAAGGCAGGCCGGCAATCCGGATAGCCCGAGTAATCGACGGCATTCACGCCGCAGAAGAGGTCGCTCGAATCGAGGGTTTCGGCCCAGCCGAGGGCGATCGCCAGCATGATGGTGTTGCGGGCGGGAACATAGGTCGCCGGGATGTCGTGTTCGCCGTGGGCATCGGAATGTTCCGGGACCTCGGTGTCGCTGGTCAGCGCGGAACCGCCGATGCTGCGAAGGCCCACCGACACCGTCTTGTGCGCGACGGCGCCGAGCATGTGCGCGACGCGCGCAGCCGCCACGAGCTCCGAGGCATGCCGCTGGCCGTAGGCAACGGACAGCGCGTGGCAATCGAACCCCGCCTCCCTCGCCAGCGCCAGCGTGACCGCCGAATCCATGCCTCCGGAAACCAGCACGACCGCTCGTCGCGGTTCCGCTCGGCCGATCGTCATCGTTGCGTCATTGCGCGCCGGATGGCGGCGGCAGGTCCTGCAGCTTGTCGCGCGCGCGCTGCTCGATCTGGGTGCCGGGGTTCGCGGCGATCGCCGCCTGCAAGGTACGCCGCGCGGCGCCGTAGTCCTTGAGCGCAATCTGGCAATCGGCGACCCGCAGCTGCGCTTCCGGTGCCTTGGAGCTGTCCGGGTACTGCCGCAGCAACGCCTGGAACGCGGCCAGTGCCGGCTTGTAGTTCTGGGTGACCTGGTACGAGCTGCCGAGCCAGTAATACGCGTTCGAAACCAGCGGGCTCTGCGGATACTGGTCGATGAAGGCGCGGAAGCGGCGCGCCGAGTCGACATAATTGCCATCGCGCAGTGACTTGAACGCCGCCTGGTAATCGGTCTGGACGGTGGCTTCGTCGGCGGACGGCGGCGGTTCGGCCGCGCTCGCTGCCGGCGCTGCATTCGTGGAGGATGCCATCGTCGGCGCCGCGCTGCCGGCCGTGGCGGGCTGCGCACGCTCCAGCTTCCCGATCCGGGAATCCAGGTCGACGTACTGGTCCTTGTTCGCCTGCTGCAGTTGTTGCAGCGCGTGCTGGAGCTCCTCGATCTCGCCCTGCATCTGCCGCATCTGCGCCTGCAGGCTCTGGATCTGGTTCACCAGCACCAGGCTGTTCGATGGCGGGGCCGGCGGAGGGGTCGGCTCCTGTGCCCATGCGGTTCCACAGGACGCAGCAACGATCATGGCCGCCGAAGCGGCCATGACCATTGCAGGCTTGCGCGGCTTGCGCCGCATGCGTACAGCGTTCGTCACACGGTCACTCGGTGGTGTAGACGATGTTGACGCGGCGGTTCTGGTGCCAGCAGCCCTCGTTGTGCTCGCGGCACACCGGGCGCTCTTCGCCGTAGCTCACGACCTTGATCTGGTCGGACGAA
>DASSNH010000015.1:0-2075 GCA_035701405.1 Rhodanobacteraceae bacterium | reverse complement strand
GATCACCAGCAGCACCACGACGGCCGCCAGGGTGCCGAACAGGAATTCGCGCAGGAGGTAGCGGTCGAGGATGGACAAACGCGGCATTGCGTGGTTCGAACCTGTCGCGGGGATCACCCCGGGGGTCAAGGCGGTGTGCGGTGTCGCCGGGAGATCCGGCGCTGCCGTCCGCGCTTGCGCCGCGCGCGAGCGAAGCGGAAACTGGCAGGTTATCCGAATGTTCCCTAGACTCAAGCGCTTTGCGAGGGCCGAGTGTATTGGCGCGCCTGCGCACGACCCACCGCCAAGGGAGCCATACGCATGCTTGAATTCAGCCTGGGTTCGGCGGCCGCCGACACCGCGGACACGCCGTGCGTCGTCGCGGGCCTGTTCGAGGACGGCCCGTCGTCCGCCGCCGCGGCCATCGACGAAGCGAGCGGCGGGGCCATCGCGCGCCTGCGCGAATCGGGCGATTTCAACGGCAAGTCCGGCACGACGCTGGTCCTGCACGGACTGGCGAACGTCGCATCGCCGCGTGTCCTCCTGGTGGGGTTGGGGGCGCGCGACAAGTTCGATGCGCGCGCGTTCGAGCGCGCCTGTGGCGCGGCGGGCAAGGCCTTGAAGCGGATGCCGGTCAGGCAGGCGAGCACGTGGCTTCCGGAACTGGACGTCGCCGGGCGCGACGCCGATTGGCGGGTCCGGACCTGCGCGCTGGCGATCGACCACGCCTGCTACCGCTATACCGCGACGATCAAGCCGGAAAGCGACGCGCCGAAGCTGGCGAAGCTGGAACTCGTCGCCGGGGCCGGTGCGGATCGCGGCCTCGAACAGGCACGCGCGATCGCCCGCGGCGTCTCGTTCGCCCGCGAGCTTGGCTGCCTGCCGCCGAACCTCTGCACGCCGTCGCACATCGCTGCGCAGGCGAAAACCATCGCCGACGCGCACGAGGCCGTGACGCTGGAAGTGCTCGAGCGGGCGGACATGGAAAAACTTGGGATGGGTGCACTGCTCGCGGTCGCGTCGGGTTCCGCGACGCCGCCGAAGTTGATCGTGCTCCAGTACCGGGGCGGCGAGGAAGGCGCGAAACCCTGCGCGCTGGTCGGCAAGGGCGTCACCTTCGACACCGGCGGCATGAACCTCAAACCCACCGGATCGATGGAGGAAATGAAGTACGACATGTGCGGCGCCGCCGGCGTGCTCGGCGCGTTCCTCAGCGCGGTCGAGTTGAAGTTGCCACTGAACCTCGTGTGCGTGGTGCCTTCGGTCGAGAACATGCCGGGCGGCGGCGGCTACCGCCCGAGCGACGTGCTGCACACCCACGCCGGGATCACGGTCGAGGTGCTGAACACCGATGCCGAGGGCCGGCTGATCCTGTGCGACGCACTGGCCTACACCTGCAAGCGCTTCCAGCCGCAGGCGCTGGTCGACGCCGCGACCTTGACCGGCGCCTGCGTGATCGCGCTCGGCGCGCACGCCTCGGGCCTGTTCAGCGCCGACGAAGAACTGGCCAGCGCGCTGCTCGCGGCCGGCGAGGCATCGCTCGACCGCGCTTGGCGGTTGCCCCTCTGGGACGACTACCGCAACCAGCTCGAATCGGCGTTCGCCGACATCGCCAATGTCGGTGGCAAGAGCGCCGGCGCGGTCACCGCCGCCTTGTTCCTGTCGCGTTTCACCGAGGGAACGCCGTGGGCGCACCTCGACGTCGCCGGCACCGCATGGGTTCCGGGACGCAAGGGCTACGCGACCGGACGGCCGGTGCCGCTGCTCGCGGAGTGGCTGATCGGGCGTAGTGCGTAGCCGGCGATCCGCTGCGCCACCGCTCGACGAGGCGACGGGATCCAAGTGACCGCCTGCCGGCGGCGGCGGTAGAATCGACCCGATTCCCGCCGGTCCGGTGCGCGCCATCGCGACGCATGCAGCCGGGGCGGCTGGCCATGAAGGGTCTGGCCGTGAATGATTGGCTGCAACGCTTGAAGCAACGCAAGCTGGTGCAGTGGGCGATTGCGTACGTCGCCGCCGCGTTCGCGCTGATCCAGGTGCTCGAAGTCGTGGCGGACAGCTATGCCTGGCCGCACGCGGTGATGCACGCCGCGTTC
>DASSNH010000014.1:0-2378 GCA_035701405.1 Rhodanobacteraceae bacterium | reverse complement strand
CAGCAGGTGCAGTACGCGAACTTCTCCGGCTGGGACGTGTACCGCTCGCAACTGCAGCTCCTGACCTGGCTGATGCCGAAGGTCGGCAGCGATATCGCGCAATCGCTGTACAACCAGGCGCAGCAGAACCACGGCGAATGGGATCGCTGGACCCACAATTCCGGTGGCACCCACGTGATGGCGGGCGACCCATCCGTCCCTGCGGTCGCTGGAATTTACGCATTCGGTGGCCGCGATTTCGATTTGCAAGGCGCCTACGCATCGCTCAAGCGCGCGGCTACCGTGCCGACCGCCCACGATCTCAGCGACGAAGGCTGCAACGTGGAATGCGTCGGCCAACGCCCGTCGCTCGACCAATGGCTGAAGCTGCACTACATCGCCGCCAAATCAAACGCCTGGGGCGGCGCGGGCGAAACGCTGGAGGACGCCACCGCCGACTTCGCGCTGTCGCAACTCGCCGCCCCCGCGGGCGACCGCGCCGGCGAACGCCTGTTCCTGACCCGCGCCGGCTACTGGCGCAACCTGTTCAACCCCAGCGCCACGCCACACGGCGGCTACATCCAGGATCGGAACGCCGATGGCACCTGGCCGGCGTTCAAGCCGGACACTGGCGATGGCTTCGTCGAAGGCAGCGCGGCCCAATATCTCTGGATGGTGCCGTTCGACGTCCACGGCCTGTTCGGAATGCTGGGCGGGCGTGCCAAGGCCACCGCGCGCCTCGATGATTTCTTCCACGATGCGCACGGCAATTGGGCGCTGACCAAGGCCGGGCCGCTGCATGCGGAACTCGACAACGAGCCCTCGATCGGTACCCCCTGGTTGTACGACTACGCCGGGCAACCGTGGAAAACGCAGAAGGCGGTTCGCATCGTCCTCGACACGCTGTGGAAGAACGCGCCGGACGGCATCCCCGGCAACGACGACCTCGGCGAAATGTCGTCCTGGTACGTGTGGGCGGCGCTCGGGCTGTACCCGGCGATTCCCGGCCGCGCGGAGTTGCTGCTCGGCAGCCCGCTGTTCCCGAAGGCCGTCGTCCATCGCGCCGGCGGCGATGTCACGATCGAGGCACCGGACGCGGATCGCGAAAACCTGTACGTGCGCGCGCTGACCCTCGACGGCCGCCCGTGGCGCAAACCTTGGCTGCCCGCGTCGTTCGCGCAGCACGGCGGGACGCTGCGTTTCGCACTGGGTGCGCAACCGGATCGGCACTGGGGCAGCGATCCCGCCGACGCGCCGCCTTCATTCCCACCGCCGAAGCAACAACAAGGAACCGAGCAATGAAGATCCGATGACGCTGCTCGTACAGCTCGCGCTGGCGCCGACGTAGTTTGCCCGCGCCCGCGAGCGCCGTCCCCACGCCGCGGTGCGAAGCTCGGGCGCCCGGGTCCTCGCGGAACAAGCCGGTCCGCGGCGTCCTGCCTCGAGCGCCCACCGGCGCCCGAACCTTGCTTCTCAAAAGCGCGCCCCTTCGCCCCTCGAAAGGGACGAGCCGCCGCAGCGGGCAGCGTCTCGATGGCGGCGCGGGCCAAAGCCGCGTATCGCGGGATCAAGCGTGGACTTTCTCCTGCGCTGCAATCGCATCCAACTCCGCTACCGCGTCCGCCGGAAGCTGCAATTCCGCCGCCATGATGTTCTCGCGCAGATGCGCGAGGGACGAGGTACCCGGAATGAGGAGGATGTTCGGGGAGCGCTCCAGCAGCCAGGCGAGCGAAACAGCCATCGGCGTGGCACACAGCCGCGTGGCCACCGATTGCAGCGTGTCGGATTGCAATGGCGAGAAGCCGCCGAGTGGGAAAAACGGCACGTAGGCGATGCCGGCCGCAGCGAGTTCATCGATCAGGGCGTCGTCATCCCGGTGCGCCAGGTTGTAGTGGTTCTGCACGCACACGATGTCCGCGATGGATCGTCCTTCGGCAACTTGTGTCGGCGTCACGTTGCTGAGGCCGATATGGCGGACGAGTCCCTGCTGCTGCAGCTCGGCGAGCGCCGTCAGCGGCGCCTCGATCGAACCTTCGGCAGGCCCATGGACGTCGAACATGGCGCGCAGGTTGACGACGTCGAGGACATCCACCGCGAGATTGCGGAGGTTGTCGCGCACCGCGCCCGCCAACGCCTCGGCGGAAAACGCCGGGTTCCATGACCCGTCCTCGCCGCGCCGCGCGCCGATCTTGGTGACGATGTGCAGCCCGTCCGGATAGGGATGCAGGGCCTCCCTGATGACCTGGTTGGTGACGTGCGGACCATAGAAGTCGCTGGTGTCGATATGGTTGATGCCTTGCTCAACCGCCTCGCGCAGCACCGCCAGGGCTGCGTTGTGGTTCTTCGGCGGCCCGAAGACGCCGGGACCGGCGAGTTGCATGGCGCCGTAGCCCATGCGA
>DASSNH010000013.1:0-3936 GCA_035701405.1 Rhodanobacteraceae bacterium | reverse complement strand
CCCGATCGGGTCATACAACGAGAAGGCGCGCTGTTCCAATGCAACGTCCGGCAGCTTCTTGTCGAAGACGTTGTTCACGATCAGCCGCAGGCTCACGCCCGGCGTGAACTTGTATCCGAACGTGGCACTTACGAGCGTGTAAGGGGAAATGAAATAGGCGGGGTAGTCTTCGATGGTCGCGGTGTTGTCGATGACGACCCCGCTCGTCCAGCGCGCTTGCCACACCGTTTCGAACCGACGCCAGCTGTAACCGGCACTGAGGGTGGCCTGGACTTTCGGATAGGCAATGGTCCCGGCCGCGTGGGTTTCGGATCCGCCTTCGAAGTCGACGACGTTGTAGTGGTTCCTGTAGAACACGCTGCCGGAGAAATTGAGCGCCCCTGCATCGTGCGGAAGGGGCTGGACGTACTCCGCCGCAAGAATCGCGCCTGACAGGTCGGCGCCCGAGGAATTCACGAAGCCCTGCTTGTAGCCGGGTGCCACGTCGCCGGGGACCCGTGGGGTACTCGCTTCGGCTGCGGTCAGGCGGCTGAAGAGGGCGCAAGCATCATTGTCGGGATAGTTGGAGCTGTCATAGCAGGACGCGAGGATGTCATCGATGCCGAGCGAGACGATGCCGTCCTTCAGCTTGATGTGGTTCCAGTCGAGCGACATCCGGAACCGGGGAAACTCGACCGGCTGGTAAACCATGCCAACCGACCAGGAATCCGCCGTTTCGTTCTTGAGATTGGGGTTGCCGGTTCGGAGCCCCGCTACGGAAATGGAACGGGTCGTCGAATGGAACTCTCCGGGCTGTGGGGCGCCGGCCGCGGCGAGCGCGGCTTCGCAGTTGGCAGTCCGCGCCGCCGGATTCGGTCCGCTGGTGTAGTTGCCTGCATCGCAGGGATCGACTATTCCGCCCAACGATCCCGAGCTCGGCAGGAACAGCTCGGTGATGGAAGGCGAGCGGATCGCGTGCATGAATACGCCGCGAAACACCAGTCCGTCGCCAAGTCCCGGGAACCTCGGCTGGAAGCGGCCGCCGGCCGACCAGGTCAAGGCACCGCCATTGATCGAGTTGTCGACGTGCCGGGCCGCGAGATCAACGCTGGCTGCTTTCACCCAAGACACCCGCTGCGCATCCGATACCAACGGAATCAGCGTTTCGCCGTAGAACGCATTGATCGAGTAGCTGCCAGAGATGGCGGTGAACCCCGGTACACCGACCAAGGTGTCGCCCAGCTTGGCTCCGGCATCCGGCTGGGTGCTTCCACTCTCCGCCCGGTGCTCGAAACCGAAGCTGATCTTCACGGGCTCCTCTCTGGCGATTTCGAACGGCAGGCCGCCACTGATGTTGGCCTGCCAATCGTTCATCGAATTGCGGGCCGTGGTCGCGACCCTGTCGGAGACGTAGGCAGCCGCGGCACTACTGAATGCATTCTCGCCAAACAAGTCGATCGGCACGCAGTCGCCACCGGAAGCGCACACGATTTCGCCGGATGCGTCGCGCACTGCATCGGCAGCCAGCACGAGTCGGTCGGGGTTGATGTAAGTGTCGGTAGACACCGAGCGGCTGGTGCCGTTGTTGTAGCTGACGTCCCATGACCATTGGTTGCCGAAGGCATCGAAGTTGCCCTTCAGGCCCAACACCACCCGGGACACGTTGAGGTCGAGCGTGGCGGGATTCCGGTCAACCAGGTCGTTGAGGTTGCGCGCAAGGTTGAAGCTCGTCAGCCCGTTGGCCTCGATGATGTCGCGCGCCTGGTCCGACAGGAACGGGTTGTCCACCGAGAACGTCAGGGACGGGCTTGGGAACAGTCCCGGCGCGATCAGGGAGGTCACGTCGCTCGGCAGCACCGAGCTGGTATGCGCGTATTCGGTATTGATGAAGGCGCGCACGTTGTCGGTAAGGTCGAAATGCGCGATCCCGTTGAAGATCTTGCGCGTGGATCCCGCCAACAGGCCGAAATGGTCGGCGGCGTTGACGCCGTCCCCGCCGGTCGAGTACAGGGGAACGGAAATACCGCCGCCGAGGCTCGCGCTGTTGACGACCGTTCCGAAGTCGAGCGGCACCAACTCACCATCGGGAGCAAACCGCATCGGTTGCCCGCTGGAATCGAAAATGTAGTTCCCGTTGGGGTACAAGCCGGGATAGTGGAGACCCGGTATGTCGAGCAGGGACCCGTCATAGGGCATGCCGCCCTCGGTCATGAAGTCGAAGTGGACGTCGGGATAAAACAGCACTGCCGGGATGCCTTCGCCCGGACCGGTGTATGCCGGATTCGGGAGCGCGTAAGACAAGCCGTAGCGGTCGGAGAAGACCAGGGGATCCTGGTGCACGTATTCGGCCGAAATCACTGCGTTGCCGCGGTTGCTCGCAAAGTTGCCCCCCATCAGCACGCTGGCCATCTTGTTCTGTGCGTCGCCTTTTTCGCTGATGCCATACTGGGCGGTGGCAGCCACACCCTCGAAGTTGTCCTTGAGGATGATGTTGACCGTGCCCGCAATCGCATCCGAGCCATACACGGGCGCGCCGCCGATCGCGACCGTTTCGATCCGGTCGATCAGATCGATGGGGATCAGGTTGAGGTCGACCTGCGAGCCCGGCGAAGCATTGGCGCTGTTGGTACCGACCGGATTGGATGACACGAAGCGCTGCCCGTTCACCAGCGTCAGCGTGCGCTGCGATCCGAGCCCGAAAAAGTTCGCAAAGCTCTGACCGATGTTCATGCGCCCTTGGGCCGCGCTGATGGGGCTCGAGGAAGGCGCCCCGAAACCGGGGGTTGCCTGCAGCGCCTGCAGCGCGTTGGTGTAACCGCGATTTTCGATTTGCGCCGAATCGATCACGCTGGTCGCCTCCAGCGTGTCGTAGCCCGGCCGCTTGATGCGAGATCCCGTCACCGTGATGGTTGCAAGCTGGGTGCCCTGCGCGCCGGGAGCTGGCAAGGCGGCACTGGTCGGTGCGGCGGCCGTGGTCTCGGGGCGAGCGATGATCACCGTCCCCGGCGCCGAGACGCGATAGGTCAGCCCAGACCCGGCCAGCAGGTCTTCGAGTACGACGAGCGACGGCGCGGTGTTCTGGTACGGCCTGGCCGAATGGCCGCGGACGAGTTCGTGGTCGTACTCCACGCGCAATCCGCTTTGGGCGGCGAACCGATCCAGCGAATCGCTCAAGGGCCCGCCCGGGATGTCGAATGCGTGCGTTGCGGAGGGAGGCGGATCGGATCCGGCGGCCCTACCCGATCCACGACGCACGGCAAAGGTGTTTTCTGGCAACGCCACGAAGGAGAACCCCGTGCCCTCGAGCAGTCGCTTCAGGGCCGCTTCGACCGGCATCTGGCCTTGGACTCCATGGCTGTAGCTGTTCGACACGTCCACCGAATTGCTTGCGATCTGGGCGCCCGCCTGGTCCGAAAACTGCAAAAGCGCCGAAGCCAGTGGCTGCGCGGGGATATCGAACGACACCTCCGGCTCCCCGGCCAGCGCGGGGGAGCCCGCACCGCAACACACCAACAGCACCAGAAAAGCGCCTGCCAGGAAACCTCGTGCCGGTCGTCGCGTCATGTCATTCCCCGATGCTGGGCCGCTCCCGCGAGCAGGCCTCAGTCCATAGACGTTCCACGACCGCAAAACGGAAATGTTCGCGGGCCAGCGGTGTGGAAGCGCCGATGCAGCGACCGGCACCGTCCGGCAGCACCGTGCGGAGCACCGAATGACCGCAGTAGCCGAAGCATCTCCATCAGCTCCGCGCGGATGGTGGAACGCGGCCATTTCCGCTTGTCGCGCGCAGAACGTCCTATATGATGGCGGCCGTGGTTGGACCGCTGGCTGCCGCACCAGTCATCCGGCTCGGGGAGACGGGCATTGCCCTATCAACTGCTCGAAGATGCGCCAGAGTCGCCGCGATGGGCGGAGCCGCGCGCGGACCGCGATGAAGCCGCCCGTTCCGAGTCGGTG
>DASSNH010000012.1:0-7016 GCA_035701405.1 Rhodanobacteraceae bacterium | reverse complement strand
TACGTGAAGTGGTACGGCGAACCGCTGCCGTCGGCGCAGAAGCTCTGCCCGAAGACGGTGGAACTGGTGAACCGGATCCCGCGCGTGAAGGCCGCGATGTTCGCCCTGCTTCCGCCCGGCGCCACCCTCAACCCGCATCGCGATCCGTTCGCGGGGTCCCTGCGCTACCACATGGGCCTTATGACGCCCAACTCCGATGCCTGCCACATCGTGGTGGACGGCCAGGATTATTCCTGGCGCGACGGCGAAGACGTGATCTTCGACGAGACCTGCGTGCACTGGGCGGAGAACAAGACCGACACCCCGCGCGTGATCCTGATGTGCGACCTCGAGCGGCCGCTGCGTTCGCGGCTGATGGCGGCGATCAACCACCACGTCAGCAATTTCATGGGCGCAATCACCGCTTCGCCGAACCAGGCCAGCGAACCCACGGGGGCGATCAACCGCCTGTTCTCGGCACTGCGCCAGCGCCGCGAGAAGAACCGCGGCTTCAAGCAGCGCCACCGGGCGCTGTTCAAGACCATGAAGTTCGTGGGCAGCGTGGCGCTGCTGTGGGTGCTGCTGCTGGCGCCCTGGCCGTTGTTGCGGTGAAGCAAGGCGCCTTCCCGCTCTTCCCCTTGCCTTGGCGGGGAGTGCTAAAGCAACGTGGGGCGGAACTCCTGTAGCGGTTTCCGCCGGCGCCCCGAATTCGAGTTACGCGCGTACGCATTCGACCAACGCTTCGGCGAAGGTCGTGGTGGTGCCGTTGCCGCCGAGATCCGGGGTGACGCGATCGTGCGCTTCCACGGTTGCGCGGATGGCGTTGCGGATGCGCGTGGCCTTCGCGGTCATGTCGAGGTGGTCGAGCATCTCGGCGGCGGCCAGCAGCAGCGCGCAGGGATCGGCGATGTTCTTGCCCGCGATGTCCGGGGCCGATCCATGCACCGCCTCGAAGATCGCGACGTCCTTGCCGATGTTGGCGCCGGGAGCGAGGCCAAGACCGCCGACCAATCCGGCGCACAGGTCCGAAATGATGTCGCCGAACAGGTTGGTGGTCACGATCACGTCGAACTGCCACGGATTCATCACGAGCTGCATGCAGGTGTTGTCGACGATCATCTCGTTGAACGCGATCTGCGGGTACTCCTTCGAGATCCCGCGCGCGACATCGAGGAACAGGCCCGAGGCGGTCTTGATGATGTTGGCCTTGTGCACCGCCGTGATCTTCTTCCGCCCCTTGCGCGCCGCCAGCTCGAAGGCGTGGCGCACGATGCGGCTGGCGCCCGTGCGGGTGTTGCGCACCAGCGACTGGGCGACCTCGCCGTCCTCGGACAGCGTCTGGCCCTCGGCGAGATACGCACCCTCGGTGTTCTCGCGCACGGTGATGATGTCGATGTTCTCGTAGCGCGCCTTGGTGCCCGGAAAGCTGATCGCGGGGCGCACGTTGGCGTACAGGTCGAAGTGCCGGCGCAGCGCCACGTTCAGTGAGCTGTAGCCGCCGCCGATCGGTGTCGTCAGCGGCCCTTTCAGCGCGACCCGGTGCCTCGCGATCGCGTCGAGCGTGGCCTGCGGCAGCAACTCGCCGTGTTTTTCCAGCGCCGCCATGCCGGCCTCGCTGAACTCGTAGTCGAGGCCGCAATCCAGCGCATCCAGGACCTTCAGCGTGGCGTCCATGATCTCCGGACCGATGCCGTCGCCACGGATCACCGCAATCGTCTTGCTCATTCAGCAGCTCCTTTGTTTTTGCGATCGTCCCTGATCGCTGCTTCGCCGGTTCTTGCGGCCAGTGCAGACGACATGAGACACGGGAGTCCAGAACGGCCATCCATGGCCTGACTTTTCACAAAAGCCGCTCCGTTGGGCGCGTAGGACGCGACGGAGCGAACAAACAAGAGCGGAATTATGGCCGATCGGGCAAGCGGAAACCAAGCAACCGACCGCGCGATGCCGGTGGCCCAAGGAGGACTGCCACCCTTCGAACGCTTCGCGCTCATCCCGCGTGCGAAGCCAGCTACGAGGATGGAGCGTTGGCCAGTGTGGCCGTTTACCCGGCGACCTGGAGCAATTCGTTCAGCTTGCCGCTGCGCTCGGCCGCGGCCAACTGGTCGAAGCCGCCGACCAGCGTTCCGTTGATGAAGATCTGCGGCACCGTGCGGGCACCCTGGGTGCGTTCGGCCATCGCCCTGCGCGCCTCGGGGTCGAGGTCGATCCGCAGCTCGCGCCATTCCAGTCCCTTCGACCTCAGGAGGCTCTTGGCGGCGTTGCAGTAGGGACAGATGGCGGTAGAGTAGATTTCGATGTCGGGCATGGCGGGAGGGGATCGTTGAATTCCGGGCGATTCTAGGGCGACCGAGGCGCTGCCGCTGCGACTGGCTTCGCGAACGCGCACCCTCTATCTTGGGACGAAAGCGCGGCGAACCAACCGCCGCACGGCCGGTCCAATGTCAGACCCCGCACCCGCACGCTCCATGCCACTTCGTTTCCGTCCCGGAACCCTGCTGTCCCTCGCCGCGACGCTCGCGCTCGCGCTGCCGGCTGCCGCCCAGCAGGCCGACGTGCGCCTGCCGAGCCTGGGCAGTTCCGCCGACTCCGTGATCTCGCCGCAGGAAGCCGAGCAGTACGGCGCCGAATTCCTGCGCGAACTGCGCGCGGCCGACCTGGTGCTGGATGACCCGCAGGTGGACCAGTACCTGCAGACCCTCGGCTACCGCCTGGCGTCGGCGAGTGCCGATCCCAGCCAGCACTACACGTTCACCTTGATCAACGTCCCGCAGATCAACTCGTTCGCGACCTTCGGCGGCTACATCTTCATCTTCTCGGGCATGGTGACCGCTACCCAGTCGCAGGACGAACTGGCGGCGGTGATGGCGCACGAGCTCGCCCACGTCAGCCAGCAGCACCTGCAGCGCGCCGTGGAGGACCAGAAGAAGTCGCTGCCGCTGTACGTGCTCGGCACCCTCGCGGCGGCCCTCGCCGCCTCCCGCATGGATGACTCGCGCCCGGTATCGACGGCGCCATACGGCTACGGCTACGGCAACAACACGCCCTATGGCGGCGGCGTCGACCCGGTCCAGGGCGTCATCGCCGCGGGCATGGGACTGATGGCGCAGCACCAGATCGAATTCACCCGCAAGGACGAGGAGGAAGCCGACCACGTGGGCATCGATACGCTGGCCAAGGCCGGCTTCGACCCCGAAGGCATGGCCGACGTGTTCGCGCACATGCAGGCGCTGACCCGTCCCGGCGGCGACGGCGGCATGGCGGCCGGCAACGCCCCGGATTTCCTCCAGGACCACCCGGTCAGCAGCGTGCGCATCGCCGATGCGCGTGCCCGCGCGCGGGTGCTCGACCAGCAGATGAAGTCGCGCAAGACCGGAGCCGCCGGCGACCCGCTGGGCCCGGGCCTCGTGCCCTTGCCGTTCGTGAACGGGGGCGCCGTGGTGCTCGGCGATCCGTCCCAGGGCCCGAGCGAACTCGAGTACCAACTGATGCGCGAACGCATCCGGGTGCTGTCCTCCGCCAATCCGCGCAGCACGCTGGACTACTACCGGCGCAGCATGGCCGGCAGCCAGAAGTTCGCGGCAAACCCCGCCAACCGCTATGGCTACGCGCTGGCGCTGGTGCAACTGGGCGAGGCCGGCAAGGCGGTCCCGGTGCTTGAATCGCTGGTCGAGGCGCGGCCGCACGACCTCACCCTCGCCCTGGGCCTGGCCGACGCCGAGCGCCGCGCGGGGCAGCGCGACCAGGCGCTGCAACGCTACGCCTCGCTGAACGCAATGTGGCCGAACGATTCGGCGATCGTGCTCGATTACAGCCGTGCGCTGCTAAGCGACGGCAGCAAGGCCAGCGCGAAGACCGCGCAGGGCCTGCTGAAGCCGTTGCTCGACGATGACTCCGAGCCGTCGCTGTACGAGACCTACGGCCATGCCTGCCACGTGGCGGGCGACGACGTGCATGCCGGCATTGCCTACGCCGACGCCACGTTCCTGTCGGGCCGGGCCGCCGACGCGCTCGACCAGTTGCACCGCCTGCTCGATCGCAAGGACCTCGACTACTACACCCGCGCGCAGATCGATGCCCGGATCGCCCAGGTCACCCCGATCGTGCTGGAGATCCGGCGCCGCCATCTCGACCGCGGCGACGATTACGGCAACCAGTTGCAGGGCAGCGAGTTGCGGGCGGGATTCCGTTTCGGCGCCTGCGCCGGCAGCGAATGCCTGCAGCGTTGAGCGGGCGCATGGTCCGTGGATACCGCGCCGCTCCCGTAGAATGCGGTCGACACCGGATTGCGCGCTGCCCATGAAAGACCGCCGACACCCGTTCCGCTGGTTGCTGCCCGCCGCTTTCGCGCTCGCGTTGCCCGCGCTCGCCCCCGCCGCGCCCCCGGCTTCCGCTGCCTCGACGGCCGCGCCCACCGGGCCCGTGCACCCACAGGTGGCAATCAAGACCTCGATGGGCGACATCGTGATCGAGCTGTTCCCCGACAAGGCGCCGAAGACGGTCGCCAACTTCCTGCAGTACGTGAAGGACGGCTTTTACGCAGGCACCGTATTCCACCGCGTGATTCCCGGCTTCCTGGTGCAAGGCGGGCTGTACACCCGCGAACTGCGGCCCAGGCGCACGCTGCCGCCGATCCCCGACGAAGCCGACAACGGGCTCTCGAACCTGCGTGGTACCGTGGCCGCGGCGCGCGGCCCCGACCCCGATTCCGCCACGGCGCAGTTCTTCATCAACGTGGTCGACAACCCGCGGCTCGATTACGTGGGCAACCAGAGCGGCATGACCTGGGGTTATGCGGTGTTCGGCAAAGTCGTCAAGGGCATGGACGTGGTCGACAAGATCGACAACCTGCCGACCGGGCCGCAGGGGCCGTTCATCGGCGACGTGCCGCGCCCACTGGTGGTGATCGAAGGCGCCAAGCTGATCGGCGAGGCCGCGAACCCGATCCCGGAACCCGTATCGCCGGTGACAGGACAAGCGCCGGCTTCGGCGCCCGCCGCGAAGAAGCCCGCCAAGCACTGACGCAGTGGCGACCCTCTTCGTCTCCGACCTGCACCTCGACGACGCGCGCCCCCGGATCGTCGAGCAGTTCGAGCGATTCTGCGCAGGCGAGGCGCGCACCGCGGATGCGCTGTACGTGCTCGGCGACCTGTTCGAGGCCTACGTCGGCGACGACGACGATGCCGCATTGAACACCCGCATCGCGAACGCGTTGCGCGGCGTGGCGGACACCGGCGTGCCGGTCCACTACATCGCGGGCAACCGCGATTTCCTCGTGGGCGCGGATTACGCACGGCGTTGCGGGATGGACATCCTCGCCGACGGAACGGTGGTCGACCTGCACGGCACGCCCACGCTGATCCTGCATGGCGACGTGCTGTGTACCGACGATGCGGCATACCAGGCGTTCCGCAGCCAGGTCCGCGATCCCGCGTGGCAGGCAGCGTTCCTCGCACGGCCGTTGGGCGAGCGGCGCGCGTTCGCTGCACAGGCGCGCGATGCCAGCCGTGCGCACACCTCGACTACCGACATGCTGATCATGGACGTCAACCAGGATGCGGTCGAACGCGCGCTCGGCGAAGCCGGCGTCGAGCGGATGATCCACGGCCATACCCATCGCCCCGCCATCCATGATTTCCTGCTTGACGAAAAACCCGCGCAGCGGATCGTGCTGGGTGACTGGTACGAGCAGGGGTCGGTTCTCCGCATCGATGCAGGCGGCGCGGCCTTGCAACTCCTGCGACCGCAACGGACGGACCCGGGGCCGCCGCCTTGAACGTGCTGATCGACGAACTCAGCGGCGGCCTTCCCGATGGCACCGCATTGCTGCGGGTGCTGATCCGGCTGCTCGGCGCCATGCTGGCCGGCGCGGTGCTCGGCTGGCAACGCGAACGGTCGGACAAGCCGGCGGGGTTGCGCACCCATATCCTCGTCGCTCTCGGCGCCGCCATCTTCGTGGTCGTGCCCGAGCAGCTCGCAATGAACCCGGACGCGCTGTCGCGCGTGATCCAGGGCATCGCCACCGGGATCGGATTCCTTGGTGGCGGCGTGATCCTGAAGCACGCCTCTGAACGCAGGATCGAAGGGTTGACCACCGCTGCGGACATCTGGGCCACCGCCGCGATCGGCGTTGCGATCGGGCTGGGCGCGCTCGGCATCGGCCTGATCGCAACGATGCTTGCCTGGATCGTGCTGAGCATCGTATATCGGCTTCAGGCGCGGGGAGATCATCGCTGACGCAGCATCGCAGCCCGGATGCAGACGCGCGGCGCCGGAATCCGGGAAGCTTTCCGCGAACCATAGCCCCGGATTGATTCGCGGCTCCATGGCACTCGCCCTTCGGGCGACTCGGCCGTCCTTGGCGCTCGCCCTTCGGAACTTCGCCGGCGCGCTTGCCGTCCTGCAAACGCAGTCGCCTCAGGCTACGCAACCGCGTCGATCGCGTCGCCCAGGCGCTCCACACCGACGACTTCGAGATCGCCGATGCGGGTCGATTTCTTCGGCGCGTTGGCCTGCGGCACGATTGCGCGGCGGAATCCGTGGTGCGCGGCTTCCTTCAGCCGTTCCTCGCCGTTCGGCACCGGGCGTACTTCGCCCGACAAGCCGACTTCGCCGAACGCGACGGTCTTGTCCGGCAATGCCCGATCGCGAAACGACGACAAAACCGCGAGCAGCACCGGCAGGTCGGCGGCGGTTTCCTGCACACGGATGCCGCCCACCACGTTGACGAACACGTCCTGGTCGAACACCGCGGCGCCGCCGTGGCGATGCAGCACCGCCAGCAGCATCGCGAGGCGGTTCTGTTCGAGCCCCAGCGCCACCCGGCGCGGATTGCCGAGGTTCGATTGATCGACCAGCGCCTGCACTTCGACCAGCAACGGCCGGGTGCCTTCGCGGGTCACCATCACCGCGCTCCCGGGCGTCGCACCCTGATGGCCGGTGAGGAAAATCGACGACGGATTCGGTACCTCGCGAAGGCCCTTGTCGCCCATCGCGAACACGCCAAGTTCGTTGACCGCGCCGAAGCGGTTCTTGAA
>DASSNH010000011.1:0-2729 GCA_035701405.1 Rhodanobacteraceae bacterium | reverse complement strand
GGGATCGATGCACACGGGCCTCGAAGATCGCGCGCGCGATTTCGGGAAACTTGCCGAGTACTTCGCCGCGCGCGCCCGCGGCGGCGTCGGCTTGATGGTGACGGGCGGTTTCTCGCCGAACATCGAGGGTTGGCTGAAACCCTTCTCGAGCCGGTTGTCTTCCCGCTGGCACGTTTCGCCGCATCGCCGCATCACCGATGCCGTGCAAGCGGCGGGCGGAAAGATCTGCCTGCAGATCCTGCACGCGGGACGCTATGGCTACCATCCGTTTTCCATCGCGCCGTCGCGAGTCAAGTCGCCGATCACGCCCTTCACCCCGCGGGCGCTGTCCGCGCGCGGCATCGACCGGACGATCGGTGCCTTTGCGCGTTGCGCCAGGCTCGCGCGGGACGCCGGCTACGACGGCGTCGAAATCATGGGCAGCGAGGGTTACCTGATCAACCAGTTCCTTGCCGAGCGCAGCAACCGGCGCAGCGACCGCTGGGGCGGTTCGCCCGAAAACCGGATGCGCTTTCCGGTCGAAATCGTGCGCCGCACCCGCCAAACGGTGGGACGCGACTTCATCATCATCTACCGGCTGTCGATGCTGGACCTGGTGGATCGCGCGCAAGCCTGGGACGAAATCGCCTCGCTCGCGAAACAGGTCGAAGCCGCGGGTGCGACATTGATCAACACCGGGATTGGCTGGCACGAGTCGCGGATCCCGACCATCGTCACCAGCGTGCCGCGCGCCGCGTTCACCTGGGTGACGCGGCGGATGAAGGAATCGGTACGGATCCCGCTGATCACCACCAACCGCATCAACCTGCCCGAAGTCGCCGAAGCCGTGCTGGCCGGCGGCGATGCCGACATGGTGTCGATGGCGCGTCCATTGCTGGCCGATCCCGATTGGGTCGCGAAGGCACGCACCGGCCGCAGCGCACTGATCAATCCCTGCATCGCCTGCAACCAGGCTTGCCTCGACCACGTGTTCGAGAACAAGCGCGCCTCCTGCCTCATGAATCCGCGCGCGTGCCACGAAACCGAATTGGTCGATGCGCCGGCCGTGCAGAAGAAGCATTTCGCGGTGGTCGGCGCGGGGCCGGCGGGACTGGCGTGCGCCACGACGCTCGCGCAACGCGGGCATGCGGTGACCTTGTTCGAGCAGGCAAGCGAAATCGGCGGCCAGTTCAATCTCGCGCGGCGCATTCCGGGCAAGGAGGAGTTCGCCGAGCCGCTGCGTTACTGGGGCAACCTGCTGGCGGAGCTCGGCGCGGAGGTCCGTCTCGGAACACGTGCCGATGCGACGATGCTGCAGGCCCAGGGCTTCGATGCCGTGGTCGTCGCGACCGGCGTCACGCCGCGCGATCCGCGCATCCCGGGCCAGGAACACTCGATGGTGCTGGGCTATCACGATGCTGTCATGGGCAGGCGCGGGATTGGCAGGCGCGTCGCGATCATCGGCGCGGGCGGCATCGGTTTCGATGTCGCGGAATTCCTGACGCAAGCTGCGCCCTCGCCCACCACCGACATCGCGCGCTGGACCCGCGAATGGGGCGTGGACACCAGCCTCGAATCGCGCGGCGGCCTCGCCAGGCCGGCACCCGAACCTTCGCCGCGCGAAGTATGGCTGCTGCAACGCACGGCTGGGCGCCCGGGCCGGCGCCTCAACAAGACCACCGGTTGGGTGCACCGTGCTGCCCTGAAAGCCAAGGGCGTGAAGATGATCGGGGGTGTCACTTATGAAAGCATCGACGATGCCGGGCTGCACGTCACGATCGACGGCAAGCGGCAGGTCATCGAAGTCGACAACGTCGTGATCTGTGTAGGCCAGGAATCGAATCGTTCGCTGGCGGACGCACTGGCCGGCCTCGGCATCACCGTGCACGTGATCGGCGGGGCCGACGTCGCCGCCGAACTCGACGCCAAGCGCGCCATCCGGCAAGCAACGGAGCTCGCGGCGACGTTGTAGGAGCGGGCCTGCGCGAAGCGCTTGCTCCTTCTTCCGCGCGCGACAAGGGTGCACGACCGCGAGGACCGGGTCGCGCGCATGGCGCGCTCCTACGCAAAGCGCGTCCGGGGGCGATGACCGCGGATCCCCTAATACCGGAACGTCGCGAATACCGAGGGGCCGTCCAGCCTGAGGTCGAGGCTGTCGTCGTAGGTCTGGTGGCGCTGGTGCAGGCGGATGCGGTCGAGGTCGTATTCGGCGCTGATGCCGAAATGCTCGGTCGGGAACCACTGCACGCCCAGCGCGACATTGTAGATGTGCCCGTACAGATGCCCACCGTTCTTCCTGACCCCGGACGCGTTCACGTACATCCGCCAGCCGTCGTTGAAGGCGTGTCGCCAGCCGAGTTGCAGGAGCGGCGCCCAGGCGCTCGCCTTCGTCGAGGATTCGGCTTGCGCGGATTCGCCGTTCACCGAAGCTTCGCCCGCGATCGAGGCGTCCACCTTGTAATAGCCGGCGCCGAGGCCCGCGCCGAACACGTCCTTGCCCTTGCCGATCCACCAGCGGTAGGCGATGCTGCCGAAATCGAAGCCGAGCTTGCCGCGCGCGCGTGCCTGCGCGTCGTAGGTGACGCCGTTGTACGTGATGCTGTCGGCCAGTGACGCGCTGCGATCACGGCGATAGCGGTAGTAGTCGATCGAGATTCCCTGGCTGTCACCGACCAGGAAGTCCGCGCGCAGGCGCGGCGACCAGGCGCGCCTGGCGAACCCGAGATCGTCTTCGAGGTTGACGTCGCCGC
>DASSNH010000010.1:0-2714 GCA_035701405.1 Rhodanobacteraceae bacterium | reverse complement strand
GCTTGTGGCGGTCCGCACGCTTCGGATAACGTGGTGCGTTGGAGTCCGGAGTGGTGTCGTGGAAGAGGACGTCGAATATCCCGCGCTGTACCTGAAACGGGGCGAGGATGCGCGCCTTCGGGCGGGACATCTCTGGGTGTTCGCCAACGAGGTGGACGTCGCGCGCTCGCCGTTGCAGTCCTTCGAGCCGGGCCAGGCGTGCGCGATCGTGGCCGCCGGCGGCAAGCCGGTCGGCGTCGGCTACGTCAACCCGCATTCGCTGATCTGCGCGCGGCTGGTTGCCCGGGGCCTGGAGCATCCGCTCGATGCATCCTTGCTGACGCATCGCCTGCAGGTGGCGCTGGCATTGCGCGAACGTTTGTACGGGGAACCGCATTACCGCGCCTTGTACGGCGAATCCGACGGCGTGCCGGGACTCACGCTGGACCGGTTCGACGACGTGGTGGTGGCGCAGGCGACCACCGCGGGCATCGAACGGCTGAAACCCGTGATCGAAGCCGCGGTACGGAAGGTCCTGAAACCGCGCGCGCTGATCTGGAAGAACGACGCCGGCATCCGGGAACTGGAGGGCCTGATGGCCTATGCGGACGTCGGCTTCGGTGAACCGCCGGGGCCGCTGCACGTGCGCGAGGGCGGGCTGGAATTCGCGGTGGACGCGATCGGCGGCCAGAAGACCGGCTGGTTCTACGACCAGCGCGCCAATCGCGACGCACTCGCGCCTTTCGTGAAGGGCAAGCGCGTGCTGGACATGTTCGCCTACCTCGGCGCATGGGGCCTCAGGGCCGCGGCGATGGGCGCGGCGGACGTCGTCTGCGTGGACGCCTCGGCGTCGGCGGTCAGGCTGGTCGGCGAGAACGCGCGCCGCAACGGGCTCGATGACCGGGTGCGCGCAGACCGCGCGGACGCCTTCGACTATCTGAAGACACTGCGCGAGCGCCGCGAACATTTCGACGTGGTGATCCTCGATCCGCCGGCCTTCGTCAAGCGCCGGAAGGACTTCAAGCAGGGCGCGCTCGCCTATCGGCGCATCAACGAACTCGCGATGCAGGTGCTGTCGCGCGACGGCATCCTCGTGACGTGTTCGTGTTCCTACCACATGCCGCGCGCGGCCCTGCTGGACGCGGTGCAGAAGGGCGCGCGGCACCTGGATCGCAGCCTGCAGGTGTTGCAGCAGTTGCAGCAGGCGCCGGACCATCCGGTGCACCCCGCGATCCCCGAAACCGATTACCTGAAGGGCTTCATCTGCCGTGTGTTGCCGGCATAAGAGCCCTCTACCTTCGGGCGAGGGTTGGGGTGAGGGTGCGATCCCGCGCATAATGCCGCGTCGCTGAACCACCGAATTTCCATTCCCGACCCTTCCCAGGAAGGGAGAAGGCAGCAAAGCCGATGAGCCACCCCTTTTTCGTCGACATCGATCCCGTTGCCTTCCACGTCGGCTCGTTCGGGGTGCGCTGGTACGGGTTGATGTATCTCGGCGGGTTCGTCGGCGCGCTGGTCCTCGGCGAGTACCGGCGGCGGCGCGGCCGGCTGGCGGTCGACCGTGATGGGTTCCTCGACCTGGCGTTCTACTGCATGCTCGGCATCATCGTCGGCGGCCGCATCTGGTACATGCTGACCTACCAGCCGATCAACTGGATCTGGACCGATCCGCTGCAACTGTTCAAGGTCTGGGACGGCGGGATGTCCTTCCACGGCGGCCTGCTCGGGGTGCTGGTCGCGAGCCTCTGGTGGTGGTGGCGGCATCGCGCGACGGTGAGCCACTATTTCGACGTGGTCGATTTCGTGGCGCCGCTGGTGCCGATCGGCCTCGGCCTAGGGCGGATCGGCAACTTCATCAACGGCGAGCTGTGGGGCAAGATCAGCGACCTGCCATGGGCGATGATCTATCCGCACGCCTTGCAGGAAAACCCAAGGTTTGCGGGCATGAGCGTGGCGGAGCTGCGTGCACTGTATCCGTCGGGCGTGCTCGACGCCTACGCGCGCCAGCCTTCCGAACTCTACGAATTCTTCCTGGAAGGCGTCGTGCTGTTCACGGTGCTGTTCGTGTTCTCGCGCAAGCCGAGGCACCGCTACGCCGTCTCGGGACTGTTCGCGCTGCTGTACGGCTGCTTCCGCTTCGCGGTCGAATTCATCCGCGAACCCGACCCGCAACTCGGCTACCTGTTCCACACCGGCTGGCTCACCATGGGCCAGGTGCAATCGCTGCCGCTGATCATCGTCGGGCTGGTGCTGCTGTGGATGTCGCGGCGTGCGCCGGTGGTGCGCTACGGGGCGGGCGCAAGCCCCGCATAGGCACCCAGTCGTCAGCTGCGGCTGGACGCGTGCGCGCGATGCGACCGCGCAGACGAAGAATACGTCGACGCTTTGGTAGGTTGGGCTGATCCCGGACTTGCTCCGGGAGAAGCCCAACAGCTGTCGAATGCTGCCCCGTTGCGATGAACCGCGCTTGTCGTTGGGCGTCGCTGGGCTCAGCGCGAACCTGCAAGGTGCCCGTCGCCATCTACATATCGGAATGAATGAAAGGTTACTGAAAGATTCCGATGGTACGCGTGCGCGCGCACGCGGTTCGCGCATATGCGCCGCAAGATCAACGGTTGACGCCACGCTCATGCGGGCGTAGTTCTTAGGGCGCATCAGCAACACCATGGAGATTCGGCGCGTCATTGGTGACGCGGTTTTGCAGGAAGACGCTTCGGGGGGAGCAGGGGGATGGG
>DASSNH010000009.1:0-2735 GCA_035701405.1 Rhodanobacteraceae bacterium | reverse complement strand
GTGGTCAGGCCTGATGAGTTACGCGCGCCACCAGATGCCGCAACTGGGCACCCGCGGCGACGGCTTGTGGTGGATGCAGGCCTTCGGCGGCCACGGCACCGCGCCGACCTGCGCGGCGGGCGAATTGCTGGCGGCCGCGATTGCGCAGAACGACGAAAGCTGGCGGGAGTTCGCCCACTACGGACTGCAATCGGCATGGCGCCCGCTCGGCTACTTGGGCGCGCAGGCGCAATACTGGTGGCTGGAAGCCCGCGACCGCTGGAAGGCGATGCTTGAAGGGTGAGGCTGGCGCTGAGCGCAACGAAGCCCAGCGATGGTTCCGGTTCACCGCGTCAGGTCCTTCTCCCTTTCCGTTTTCAATCGTTGGGCTTCTCCCGGAACAAGTCCGGGATCAGCCCAACCTACGGAAGCCGCTCTGGTAGGTTGGCGCTGAGCGCAGCGAAGCCCAACGACGTTCCGGTTCACCGATGTCAAACGTTGGAAGCCGCTCTCGCAGGTTGGCGGCCCGCGGCCGCATGCCGCCGCCACGCAGCCGGCGGAACCCCGAAGCAACGCTTGAACGCGCGCTGGAACGCGGCGCTGGAGTCGTAGCCGACCTCGTCCGCCACGCAAGCGATGCTCTGGCGGCTGTCGCCGAGGCGGCGTGCCGCGAGCTGCATCCGCAAACGCGTCAGGTAGTGCATGGGCGGCTCGCCGATGATGTTCCTGAAGCGCTCGGCGAGTACCGAACGCGAGCTGGCGATGGCAGTGGCGAGCTCGTCCACTGTCCAGCGCCGGCACGGCTGCGCATGCAGGGTCCGCAGCGCCCGGCCGACCAGTGGATCGCGCAGGCCCGCCAGCCAGCCCGTGGCATCGGCGGGCAACGTCTGCATGTAGGCGCGCAACGCGCCCATGAACAGCAATTCGGCGAGGCGCACGCGCAGGCAGGCGGCCCCGGGACGGTCATCGAGCGTTTCGGTGAGCGCGAATTGCACCAGGTTCCGATGTTGCGGACCGAGCCCTGCCTTGAACATCGGCGGCAGCGAATTGAACAAGGGCTCGAAGGCCCGGCGATCGCAACCCAGGAAACCGCACAACACGGCCGTCGCGGCACCCGGACCGGTGTTGAAACTCGCCCGGCGCAGGTCCAGCACCGATTGTCCGTGCAGCATCGTGGCGAGCGGCACGGTCGCGCGTCCGGGCTGGTCCGCGACATCGTGCGGGTCGCCGCGCGCGATGACCACCGCCTCGCCCGCCGTAACCGGCATCCAATCCGGCGCATCGAGCCGGATCCAGCATTCGCCCTGCAGCACGATGTGGAAGGAAAGGACGTGGTTGGTGCCGGCCGGCAGCAGCGACGCAAACTTTTCGATGGTGGGACAGGCGGCGATGCCCCACGGGCCGTGGATCTCGAGGCGAAAAATCAGCGCGCCGGTCAAACGCACCAGGGCCAGCACGTCGGACAACAGGTCGACTCCATCCATGCCCGGCCTCCGGGTGTCTCGAGCATCTCGCGGGGATTATAGGTCATTGCCGGGGATGCGCGCCGTTGCCAATACTGAGGCCAACGACTGGAGGCATGCCACTGCACCCGCGCATCGGCGGTGTTCCACTCGTTCCAGCGCGTTGTGCCGAACAACGCACGTCGAACATTCCGGAGAACCGCCATGAACATGAACGAAGACAAGCTCCATGCATTCCTGGGCAAGGCCGTCGACGACCTCGGCGCCGCGGTCAGCTCGACCCTGGTGATCGTTGGCGATCGCTTGGGCCTTTACAAAGCCCTGGCGCAAGGCCCGTTGGACAGCGCCGAACTGGCGGCACGCACCGGGACCAATGAACGGTACGTGCACGAATGGCTGAACAACCAGGCCGCAGGCGGCTATGTCGATTACGACGCCGGCACGGACAAATATTCGCTCAACGAGGAACAGAAACTGTGCCTCGCCGATCCGGACGGCCCCGTGGACCTGCCGGGTGCACATTACCTCGCCGAATCGGTATTCCACGCGCTCGAACGCACCATCGAGAACTTCAAGAGCGGAAAGGGCATGGAGTGGGGCGAACACCATCCATGCCTGTTCCACGGTTGCGAACGTTTCTTCCGCGCGGGCTACAACGCCAACCTTCTCTCGGCCTGGCTGCCGGCGCTGGACGGCATGGTCGACAAGTTGCGACGCGGTGGCCGCGCCGCCGACGTGGGCTGCGGCCACGGCGCCAGCACGATCCTGATGGCCAAGGCGTTCCCGGACTCGGAATTCTTTGGCTACGACTATCACCCCGCCTCGATCGAGACTGCCCGCCAGCGCGCGAAAGAGGCGCATGTCGAGAACGTGAATTTCGAGGTGGTCGAGGGCACCCGGTACAAGGAACGCGATCTCGACCTGGTCGCGTTCTTCGATTGCCTGCACGACATGGCCGATCCGGTTGGCGCGGCCCGGCACGCGCGCCGATCATTGAAGCCGGACGGCAGTTGCATGCTGGTCGAGCCCTTCGCCGACGATGCGCCGGAGAACAACCACAACCCGGTGGGCCGGGTGTACTACGGTGCGTCCGCGCAGATTTGCGTGCCGGTCTCCCTGGCCCGCAAGGGCCCCGCGCTGGGTGCCCAGGCCGGAGAGGCGCGCCTGCGCTCGGTGATGCTGGATGGCGCCGGCTTCTCGCGTATGCGCCGGGCAGCCGAAACGCCGTTCAATCTCGTGCTGGAAGCGCGGCCGTAGATCCCGGCGCAACCAGGGTGGAGAACCTCCACCCGT
>DASSNH010000008.1:0-3412 GCA_035701405.1 Rhodanobacteraceae bacterium | reverse complement strand
ACGCCGCTGGCGGCTATCGCGGCGGCGCAGTCGTCCTGGGTCGAGAAGATGTTGCACGACGCCCAGCGCACCGAGGCGCCGAGCGCGGTCAGCGTCTCGATCAGCACCGCGGTTTCCTTGGTCATGTGCAGCGAGCCGGTCACGCGCACGCCTTTCAGGGGCTTTTCGGGCGCGTAGCGGGCGCGGATCTGCATCAGGCCCGGCATTTCCTGCTCGGCCATCGTGATGCGTTTGCGGCCGAGGTCGGCCAGCGAGATGTCGCGGACGTTGTAGTCGTGTTTCACGGATTCCTGGGCAACAGCGTTCATGGACTTTCTCCGGGTTGATGGGCGCTGTTGCGGTGGACTGGCCGAGCCTGACCGGGACTGGCGAATGTCCGCACCTCGATGTGCGGTTTTCGCGGATGGATCCGCGGGGATCCACGTCCGGTTGCAACGCCCCTCGGCGAACGAGGCATTATATCCGTTTGTCGCGATGAAAAGATGAATCGTGGCGGGCATGCCGCCGGCTGCCGTTACGCCCCCAATCGGGATAGGGTGTGACGTTGATCGCGAGGAGGGAGCCGTGAGCCATCCCCACCATCATCCCGAAGACCGCCACGACCTCGATTTCGCACCGCAGGACCAGCCCTTGCGCGAGGACGTGCGGGAGTTGGGGGCGCTGGTGGGGGACATGTTGGCCGAGCAGGGCGGCGGCGCCTTCTTCGACCGGGTCGAGGAGATCCGCACCGCTGCGATCCGGCGCCGGGTGTCCGGAGCGCCGGTGGACGCCTTGGCGACCATCCTGGCCGGCAGCGACCCCGCGATGGCCGGAATGCTGGCACGTGCCTTCGCCACCTGGTTCCAGATGGTCAATATCGCCGAACGCGTGCACCGCATCCGGCGACGGCGGGATTACCAGAGGTCGGGCGCCGCACCGCAGCCCGAGTCGCTGGCCGACGTGCTGGAAACGCTGAAGGCGCGTGGCGTCGGAGCCGACGAACTGCAGGCGTGCATCGCGCGGCTGGACGTCGAACCGGTGTTCACCGCGCATCCCACCGAGGCGGTGCGCCGCTCGCTGCTGGAAAAGGAGCAGGCCATCGTGCGCGCGCTGGTGGACCGCTTCGACACCTCGCGCACGCAGCGCGAGCGTGCGGTCGACCACGAGCGCCTGCGGATGGCGCTGACCGCCGGCTGGCAGACCGCCGACGCGTCCGGGGTACGGCCCACGGTGCAGGACGAATTCGAGCACATCGGCTTTTACCTCGCCGAACCGTTGTATCGCGTGCTGCCGGTGTTCTACGAATCGTTCGCCCAGGAGTTGGCCCGCGTCTACGGCATCAGCGGACCGTTGCCCCGCGTGCTGCGCTTCGGATCGTGGGTGGGCGGCGACATGGACGGCAATCCCAATGTCGGCGCCGACACCCTCGGCGGTACGCTGCGCGCCCAGCGGGCGATGGTGCTCGAGCGCTACCGCGAGGGCTGCACCTCACTCGCGCGGCTGCTCAGCCAGACCGATGACCGCATCGACGTGTCGGATGCGGTCCGCGAGCGGCTGGCGGAATACCGCAAGCGCCTGCCCGAGGCCGCCGCACGGATCCGTCCCCGCCACGCCAACATGCCGTACCGCTGCCTGCTGACCTTGATGCGTGCGCGTCTGAAGGCGACCGGCGAGGACGCGTCCGATGGCTATGCCGACGCCGGGGAGTTCGAGTGCGACGTCGCTCTGATCGCCGAGAGCCTCGCTTCGCACAAGGGAGCCAACGCCGGTTTGTTCGCGGTACGCAGGCTGCAATGGCGCATCCGCACCTTCGGTTTCCACTTGGCGCGCCTGGATGTGCGGCAGGATGCGCGGGTACACGACGACGTGCTGGCGGTGTTGCTGGACGACGCTGGGTGGCGAGGGCGCGATCTTGCCACGCGCGCCGGGCGCCTGCGGCCGCTGGCGGCCGGTGAAACGGAGTTCGAGGGCAGTGACGACGATGAGGTCGCGCGGATCCGCGCGGTGTTCGCCACGTTGGCGGACGCACGCGGGCGCTACGGCAGCGACGCCACCGGGCCGTACATCATCTCCATGGCGCGTTCGGCCGCCGACGTGCTCGCGGTGCTGGCACTGGCGCGGCACGGCGGACTGGTCGAGGACGACGCGGTGCCGCTCGACATCGGTCCGCTGTTCGAAACCGTGGACGACCTTCGCCACGCTGCGACGACCCTGCGCGCGCTGCTGGACGATCCGGTGTACCGCGCGCACCTCGCGCGCCGCGGCGACCGCCAGATGATCATGGTCGGCTATTCCGACAGCATGAAGGACGGCGGCATCCTCGCCGCGCGCTGGGCGCTGCAACGCGCGCAGGCGGAACTGCTCACCGTGGCGCGGGAAGCCGGCGTCGAACTCACGTTCTTCCACGGCCGGGGCGGCTCGGCTTGCCGCGGCGGCAGCAAGGTCACGCCTGCGCTCATGGCCTCGCCGCGCGGCGCCGTGGCGGGACGCCTGCGGGTCACGGAGCAGGGCGAGGTCATCCACCGGAAGTACGGTATCCGCGCCCTGGCGCTGCGCAATCTCGAGCAAACCGTAGGCGCCACCCTGCGCGCCAGCCTGCGGCCGCGCGAGGCGGATGCCCGCGAGGAAGCGTGGTCCCGGCACATGGACGTGCTGGCGAGCGCCAGCCGCGACGCCTACCGCGAGTTCGTGGGCGGCGACGGATTCGTCGACTACTTCCGCAGCGCCACGCCCATCGACGTGATCGAACGCATGACCATGGGCTCGCGGCCCGCCAGCCGGCGCAGCATGCACGGCGTGGAAGACCTGCGCGCGATCCCCTGGGTCTTCTCCTGGACCCAGATGCGTTCGATCCTGCCCGGCTGGTACGGGCTCGGCACCGCGCTGGAAAAGGGCATCGCCGGATCCGGCGAGGCCGCGATGGTGGAGATGGCGCGCGAATGGCCGTTCCTGGCGACCCTCCTGGCGGACGTGGAAATGATGCTGGCCAAGGCCGACCTCGGCATCGCCGAGGCATTCTCGCGGTTGTCCGGTGACCTGCACGCACGATTCTTCCCGCGCATCGAGCAGGAATTCCGGCGCACCCGCGACGGGATCCTCCGCCTCAAGGGCCGCGACGAACTGCTCGCCGACGACCCGCGCCTCGCGCAATCCATCCGCCTGCGCAATCCCTACGTCGACCCCATGAGCGTGTTGCAGGTGGACCTGCTGCGCCGCTGGCGCGAAGGCGGCAGCAAAGACGGTGCGCTGCTGCGCAGCCTCGTCGCCTGCGTCAACGGCGTCGCGCGCGGACTGCAGAATACCGGGTGAGGACAGAGGTAAAGCCCTCCCCTTCAAGGGGAGGGTTGGGTGGGGATGGGTTTCAATAGGACGGGCAAGTGGCGCTCGAACCCATCCCCCTCCCGGCCTCCCCCTTGAAGGGGGAGGAGAACAG
>DASSNH010000007.1:0-5627 GCA_035701405.1 Rhodanobacteraceae bacterium | reverse complement strand
TTCTCCCGGGCGAAGCCCGGGATCAACCCAACCTACGCAACGCGCTTGGGCGGCGGGCGGCGCCCGTCCTACCCGATTCGATCGCCTTTTTCCGTAGGTTGGGTTGACTCCGGATTTATCCGGAGGAAGCCCAACGTTGGGCGCGGGATCGCACTGTCGGGCTTCTCCCGGGCCGAGCCCGGGATCAACCCAACCTACACAACGCGTCGGCGCGGCGGACGGCGTCCGCCCCACCCGATTCGATCGCCTTTTTCCGTAGGTTGGGTTGACTCCGGAGTTATCCGGAGGAAGCCCAACGTTGGCGCGGCATCGCATTGTTGGGCTTCTCCCGGGCGGAGCCCGGGATCAACCCAACCTGCGCAACGCGCCGGCGCGGCGGGCGGCGCCCGTCCCTATTTCAATCGGATCTTGTCGATTGCCCACATGCCGTTGCGGGGATCGCCGGTGGCGAAGATGCACAGGTCGTGCTCGCCCGTGGTCGGCGGGACATCGGCCACGAGCGTCGTCTGCAATCTGGTATGAGCCGCTTGGGCCAACGGCAGCGTCGCCAGCAGCGGCCCATCGCAGGAATCGCGATGGATCTGCAACTCGCCGGCCGGAGTTGCCTTGGGACGCACCACGACCTTTGCCTCGTCGGTCCACAACTGGAAATTCCACGGCAGGTCGCCGACGGTGATCGCGATCCCGTGCACGCCGTCGAGCGGCGCGCCTTTCCACAGCCAGCACATGTTCTCGATGTCGATCTTGTACACGGGCCGCGTACCACGCAGCGGACGGTCGTCTTCCAGCCGCAACACGAGCTGGTTCTTGCAGGTGTCGAGCTGGTCGCTGTTGCGCGTCAGCAGTGCGGCTTCATCCACGCGCCGCGTCCGAGGCGCCGCCATCTCGAATTGGCCGGCGAACGTAGTCGCGCGAACCTCGGTCGCTTCGTCGGCGGGCAAGGACAACGGCTTCGTGTAGAGCGGCGAGCTGGCCGCTGGCGCGCCGCCATCGACCGTGTACCGGATCGTGCCGAAGTCGGCCTGGTTCGACAGCGCGACCTCGATCGTTCCTTGCGGCCCTGCACTCAACGAAAACGCGGGCGCGAACGCACTGTCCGCGTAACCGATCCCGAGCGCGCGATAGCGTGCGATTTCCGCCGGCACCCGCTCGAGGAAATCGCGCCAATCATGGGTGGCGGCGGGCGACCACGCGACTTCCGCCAATGCGGCGATGCGCGGAAACAGCGCGTGCTGGACCCGCGCGAAAGTCGGCATGTACTCGGTCCACAGGTTCGCCTGCACGCCGAGGATGTGGCTTTCCTGCGCCGCGGTCGCAGCCGGCGGTACCGGATCGTAGTCGTACACGTCCTCGAGCGATTCCACCGCCGGCCGCCCCGGCGGCTCGTCGTGCAGGTCCGACTGGTAGTGGTCGAGGTACAAGGTCGGCGACGAAGCCATCACGACGTCATGGCCCCGATCGATGGCGTGCAATGCATCCCCGGGTTCGTGCCACGACATCACGGCGGCCGATTCCGGAACCTTGCCCTCGAGGATCTCGTCCCAGCCGATGGCCGTGCGCCCGTGCCGCGCGAGGTAATTCGCGACTTGGGTGGTGAACCAGCCCTGCAGCGCATCCATGTCCTTCAACCCGAGCCGCTCCCGGTGCGCACGCACTTCGGGCGAGGCCTGCCACTGGTCCTTGGCCGCCTCGTCGCCGCCGATGTGGATGTATTTCGACGGGAACAGCGCCATCACCTCGTCCATGACGTCGTACACGAACTGCAGGGTGCGGGCGTCGGGTTTGAGCAGCCAGGTGTTGATGCCCCAGTCGGTGGACACCGGCGGACGCGTGCCGGTGACGCCGAGCCACGGATACGCCGCGATCGCCGCCTGCGAGTGTCCGGGGATGTCGATTTCAGGGACGATCGTGATGAAGCGGTCGGCCGCGTAGTGCACGATCGCGCGCACGTCGGCCTCGGTATAGAAACCGCAATACGGCTTGGCGGGCGAGCCCGTCAGCGCCGCATCCGGTCCGACGGCCTCGCGGCAGGCGCCGATCTTCGTCAGCTCCGGATACTTCGGGACCTCGAGGCGCCATCCCTGGTCGTCGGTCAGGTGCCAGTGCAGCACGTTCAACTTGTGCAGCGACATCCAGTCGATCAACTTTTGGATGTCTGCAACGCTCTGGAAGTGCCGCGCGGAATCGAGCATCAGGCCGCGCCACTGGAAGCGCGGGTGGTCGACGATGGTCCCGTCGGAAACATGCGCCGCCCCGCCGCGTCCGCCGTCGGGCGTCAGCAGTTGCCACGCCGTGACGCCGCCGTAGAACAGGCCGCGCGGCGCACGCGCCAGGACTTCGATGCGGCCACCGCCGACCGTGATGCGGTAGCCGGCATCGCCATCGACCTCGGCACGCGGATCGAGCCGGAACACGATGGCAGCCAGCGAATGGCCATCCGCTTGCGTCTCCACCCGCAGGCGCAGGCCACGCGTGTCTGCCACAAGCGCCGCGAAGCGCTGCACGATGGCGAGCGCCCGCGGGTCGCCGCCGGCCTGCACCAGCACGCGATCGCCATCGCGCACCGTGACCGCGCCCTGCCCCGCGGGAGCCAGTTCGGCGGGCCGGGGGATCAGCGACCACGCAGCCACCGGCGCCGCGGCGCCGGCCATCGGCACCGCAACGAGGAGCAGCAAGCAGCAGACAACCCTGCGCATGGCACTTCTCACCTGACGATCCAACCGCAAAACCCCGCTCCTGAAAAAAAGACGGGCCGGAACACCATACCGGCCCGAACGCTGGAGAGCTTCTTGCCCCGGCTTACATCTTGAAGTGCAGGGTGGCCATGTAGCGGCGGCCGTTGGTGTACTTGTTGAGCGGCATCGCCTTGGTGTCCTGGTACATCTCGTAGGACTCGTTCAACAGGTTCAGCGCGGCGAAGGTCACCGACCACTGGTCGCTGAAGGCCCATCCGAAGGACGCGTCGAGCTCGGTGTAATCGTCGACCGTCGCCGGCGCCGCACCCGCGACATAGCCACCGGCCAGGTACTTGCTGCGCCAGTTGTAGGTGATCCGGCCGGTGAAAGGCCCCTTCTCGAAATACGGGCTGACCGTGACCGAGTTCTTCGAGTTGTACGGCAGCGCGAAGCCGGCGCGGGTGGTGCCGAGCGCGTAGGTGTAGTTCGCCACGAGACCGAAGCCGCTGGTGCCGAACGGCTGCTGGTAGCTCACCGAAACGCCCTTGACCGCACCCGGGCCGATCCCGGTCGGGATCGTCATCTGGTAGTCGCAGAAGCCGTTGGCATCGCAGTTGCCGAGCTTGCCCTCGTACAGGTTCGCGTAGGTGTCCGGATCGTTGTCGAAGATCGAGTTGAAGTTGCGTTGCGTGCTGGTGGCTGTCGAGATGTAGTTGAGGATGTGGTTGTAGAACGCCGTGAACGCCAGCACCGACTGCGGCGCGAAGTACCACTCGACCGAACCCGAATAGTTCAGCGACCTGTAGGGCTTGAGGTCCGGATTGCCGCCGCTGCCGGTCAGCACGCTGTCGTTGAGGAACTTGTTGCCGAGCATCTGGGTGTACGGCGCCCAGGCGATCACCTCGGCGCCGGCGAGGCGGTACACCACGTCGCTGCCGTTGTCGTAGACGAGGTTGAACGACGGCAGCACGTCGGTGTAGGAATGGCTGTCGGTCTGCCACCAGCTCGGATCCGGCGGCAGCACGGGGGTGGCGCTGCCGAGGACGTAGGAGCTCGAATCGATCTTGTTCTTGACGAAGCGGACGCCGACGTTGCCGCGCAGCGCGTCCGCGCCGAAGTTCAACTGGGCATACGCTTCTTCGGTTTTCTGCGCGAAGTCCCAGGTGTTGTTGATGTAGCTCGCAGGGTCCGCGCCGTAGGGATCGTTCCAGTCGAGCGGGCTGCTGAGCACCCAGTCGAGGATGTTGTCGCGCGAGGACTGGATGTGGTGGCGCATGTCGGGCGAGAAGCCCGGGAACGAGTTGTTGTCGAGGATGTCGGTAAGGCTGATGTCGCCGACCTGGTCCATCTGGGCGGGGTTCACGCCGCCGTACACGCGCAATTGCTCGCTGTGCTTGTCGTCGACGTAGCGCACGCCGAACAGCAGCTGGTTGATGAAGCTGTTGAAGTCGACGTGGAAGTCGAGGCTGCCGTAGGTGGTCTTGGCGGTGAAGGGCGCGATGCCGGCGTTGCCGAACCAGCCACCGAACGCGCCCCAGTTGGCCGGATTGGCGGCCGCCGCGGAATCGTCGAAGTGGTCGCCGGTGTCGATGTCGAACGTGTAGCCTCCGTGGTAGGCCGGTTCGATGAAGTACTGCGCTTCGTTGTTGTGGGCCTTGCTGATGCCGACCTGCGCCTGCATGCCCCAGGTGCCGCCGTTGAAGCCGGCATCCAGGTGCAGGTCCTTGGTGACGAGGCTCGAGACCCGCACCTGGTTGTCGATGTAGGTGTTGGTCGCGCCGCAGGTGCTGGTGGTGCCATCGGCCCAGTTGACGGCGTCACCTTCGCCGCACAGGTGCCCGCTGGTGATGAAGCCCGAACCGTTCGAGGTCAGCGAGGTGATGTTGGTCGCGCCGGTCTGGCTCGCGAACCCGTACATCGACTGGTTCCAGTTGTTGAAGTTTTCCTTGATGTACATGCCGCTCAGCCCGAAATCCCATTGGTCGTTCGGCTTCAACTGGAGATTGACCAGCACCGAATCGCGCTTGCGGTTCTGCTGGAAATACGCGGCGTTGACTTCCTGCGGCATCAGGTCGGTCGGCCTGATGCTTCCGTCGGCGATCTGGGCGGCCACGTTCGGGTTGGCCGCGAAGGCGGACACCGGCGAATAACCGAAGATCTCGCGGCCCTGGCGGTCGATCTTTTCCTCGTAGTGCGAGGCGCCGATGTTGAAGCCGAAGGTGTCGGTGTCGTTACGCCAGTTGTAGAACAGCGCGGCATTCGGCTTGCCGCTGCCGGCCTGCTCGTTGTACACCTCGCCGACGGATGCGCTGAAGGTGTTGGACTTCAGGTCCAGCGGCTTGCGGCTGTGGATGATCACGGTACCGCCGAGGCTGCCCGATGGGAGGCGCGCTTCGGAGGTCTTGTAGACCTCGATCTGTCCGACCATGCCGGGCGCGAGGATCGAATAGTCGAAACCGCGGTCGGGCGTCGCGCCGTACAGCCAGTCGACCTGCGCGATCGGATGCCCGTCCAGGAACGACAGGTTGAGGCTCGGGTCAGTTCCGTTGATGCTGACGCGTTCGCCCTGTCCGAAGCGGCGGTCGATGGTGACGCCGGGCATCAGGGTCATCGCCTCGGCGACGTTGGTGTTGGGGAACTTGCCGATGTCCTCGGCGGTGACCACGTCCACCGTGGCGTCGGCGGCCCGCTTGGTCTGCAACGATTGCCAGAGGCTCGCACGGATGCCGACCACCTGCACGGCCTGCAATTGCTGCGTGTCCGATTGCGACGAGGAGCTGGTCTGCTGATCCGTCGTCTGCGCCTGCTGCTGGTCGGTCGTGGTCTGGTCCTGCGCGGTGGCGTCCTGCGCCTGTGCCGCCGCCGCGAACAACAGCGCCGTGGCGATACTCGCCGAAAGCATGCTTTTGCGGAATTTCATGACGTACCCTCTCTCGCTCACGAAGTGATGGG
>DASSNH010000006.1:0-6386 GCA_035701405.1 Rhodanobacteraceae bacterium | reverse complement strand
ATCGCGCGCCCGAAGCCAGCCTGGATCTCGGAATCATCGGCAACGGCACCGTCAACGCGCTGATCGATGCCCGGGGACGGGTCGTCTGGCACTGCGTGCCGGCCTTCGATGGCGACCCGGTGTTCTGCTCGCTGCTTTCGCCGAAGCTGGGAGATACCGGGTTCTTCGACGTCGAGCTGGAGAACGAGACCAGATGCCAGCAGCGCTACGTCGACAACAGCGCGGTACTGGTGACGGTGCTCACCGCCGAGGACGGTTCCCAGATCGAGATCACCGACTTTGCGCCGCGCTACAAGCTCCACGAACGAACCTACCATCCGATGCAGATCCTCCGCCGGGTGCGGCCGCTGTCGGGCTCGCCCCGCATCGCCATCCGGTTGCGGCCGCTGACCGATTACGGCGGGCGCAAGCCGGTGCACACCTTCGGCTCCAACCATGTGCGCTTCATGCTCGACCCGCTGGTGCTGCGGGTCACCAGTGACGCGCAACTGCCGATGCTGCGCGACGAGCTGCCGTTCCTGCTCGACCGTCCGGTGCACATGGTGCTCGGCACCGATGAGACGCTGCAGGAATCGGCGGGCCACTATTTCGACGAAGCGCTGAACGCGACACTCGCGTACTGGCACGAATGGTCGCGCTACCTGTCGATTCCGGCCGAGTGGCAGGAGGCCGTGATCCGCGCGGCGATCACGCTCAAGCTCTGCCAGTACGAGGGTACCGGCGCGATCGTCGCGGCGATGACCACCTCGATCCCGGAAGCGCCGGATACGGTGCGCACCTGGGATTACCGCTATTGCTGGCCGCGCGATGCGGCGCTGTCGGTGCGTGCGCTGAACCGCCTGTCTGCCACGCGAACCATGGAAGAGTACGTCCGCTACATCTTCAACCTCGCGGTCAAGAACGACACGATGACGCCGGTCTATGGCATCCACTTCCAGGACGAATTGCCGGAGCGCGAAGCGGCGACGCTCGCCGGATATCGCGGCATGGGCCCCGTGCGGGTGGGCAACGAGGCCTGGCGGCAACAACAGAACGACATCTACGGCAGCGTGGTGCTGGCGGCCACCCAGATGTTCTTCGACCAGCGGCTGGTCAAGATCGGCGACGAAACCGAATTCCGGCGGCTGGAACGCTGCGGGGAGATGGCCTGGAAACTCCACGACAAGCCCGACGCCGGTCTGTGGGAGTTGCGCGGTCGCCAATCGGTGCACACCTATTCCGCGGTGATGTGCTGGGTCGCATGCGACCGGCTCTGCAACATCGCCACGTGGCTGCAACTGCCGGACCGTGCGAAATTCTGGCGCAAGCGCGCCGACCGCATCCACGAGCTGGTGCTCAAACGTGCGGTCCACAAGGACGGCTACTTCGTCGAGTCCTTCGGCAGCGAGGATCTCGATGCCAGCCTGCTGCTGCTCGAAGGCCTGCGCTTCGTCAGCGCCGACGACCCGCGTTTCGTCAAGACCGTGGAAGCGGTCGGCGAGACCCTGATGCGCGACGGCTTCCTGCTGCGCTACGCGCAGCCGGACGACTTCGGCGCGCCCAAGACCAGCTTCATGGTCTGCAACTTCTGGTACGTCGAGGCGTTGATCGCGATCGGCCGCAAGAACGAGGCGCGCCAACTGTTCGAGAAGCTGCTGGCGATGCGCAACCCGCTCGGCCTGTTGTCCGAAGACCTCGACCCCAGGCGGCGCGAGTTGTGGGGCAACTTTCCGCAGACCTATTCGCTGGTAGGGCTGATCAACGCCGCCAGGGGCCTTTCCACCAAATGGAGCGATGTCGTGTGAAGCGCCTTGTCGTCATCTCCAATCGCGTCGCGCAGCCGAGGGAAACGCGGGCGGGCGGGCTCGCCGCCGCGATGCGCTCTGCGCTGAAAGAGCACGGCGGCCTGTGGTTCGGGTGGAGCGGCAAGCTGGTCGCGGAATCCGAACGCACGCTGCATCGCGAATCCGCCGGCTCGATCGACTACGCCCTGCTCGACCTGACGCGCGAGGAATACGACGCCTACTACCTGGGCTTCTCCAATCGCACGCTGTGGCCGCTGCTGCACTTCCAGCCGACCATGATGCAGTACAGCCGGGGGCAATACGCCGGCTATCGCGCGGTCAACAAGCTGTTCGCGAAGAAGATCGCGCCGCTGCTCCGCGACGACGACCACATCTGGATCCACGATTACCACCTGATTCCGCTGGCCGCCGAACTGCGCGCGCTCGGGGTGGGTGCGCGCATGGGCTTCTTCCTGCACATTCCACTGCCGCCGCCGGAGTTGCTGGTCAACCTGCCTTGCCACCTGGACCTGATGGCGACGCTCGCCGCCTACGACCTCGTCGGCGTGCAGGTCAAGGACGACGCGAGCGCGCTGTTCCGCTATTTCCTCGGGGTGCTGGGCACCAGCCGGTCGGGCGACGTCATCGAACTGGATGGGCGCCATACCCGCATCGCACCCTTCCCGATCAGCATCGATACGGCCGAAGTGGCGCACCAGGCGCAGAGCGTGCTCGGCAACTCCGCGATCCGCAAGTTGCGCGCCAGCCTCGAGGACCGCAAGCTCGCGATCGGCGTGGATCGGCTGGACTATTCCAAGGGGCTGCCCAGGCGCTTCTCGGCGTTCGGAAAGTTCCTCGCCGAACACCGCGAATGGCGTTCGCGGGTGTCGTTCCTGCAGATCGCACCGCCTTCGCGCCAGGAGGTCCCCGAGTACCGCGAACTGCGTTCGCGACTGGAACGCTCCGCCGGTGCGACCAACGGCCGCTACGCCGAGCCGGACTGGGTGCCGATCCGCTACGTGAATCGCAGCTTCGCGCAGACGACGCTGGCCGGCTTCTACCGGATCTCCCAGCTCGCCCTGATCACGCCCTTGCGCGACGGCATGAACCTGGTCGCCAAGGAATTCGTCGCCGCGCAGAATCCGGACGATCCCGGCGTCCTGGTGCTGTCGCGCTTCGCCGGCGCCGCCAACGAATTGCCGCAGGCGATCCTCGTCAATCCCTACGACCCGGAACGCCTGGTCGAAGGCATCGAGGAAGGGCTGACGATGTCACGCGCCGAACGCCGCGAACGTTGGGCGGGAATGTTCGAGCACCTGTCGACGCACGACATCAACGCGTGGCGGCGGGATTTCATTGGTGCCTTGGAAGAACACGGCTGACCAGCGGACCCGTCGTTCGCCATCGTACCCATGCGGCAGCGTGCATCCTGCACTGGCCGCAGATGCGTCAGCCGCCAATCCAGACGAGGCTCGCCATCCGCCCGCTTCCAGCGCCGTCCCGGCGATACGAGTGCAGGCGCGGATCCTTGAAGGTATCGAAGCCGCCGCCGGCGATGCACGTGACGCCGGCCGCGCGCAGGCGCTGCCGGGCGAGTTCGTACAGGTCGCAGGTCCAGTGGCCGGGACGGGTGGCGCTGAACGCCGATGTGGCGGCGGCGCCGTGCGACAGGAAAGCGTCGCGCACCTCCTCGCCGACCTCGTAGGATGCAGCCGCGATCGCGGGACCCAGCCAGGCAATCACGCTCGCGGGCGGCGTGCGCATCGCGGCCAGCGTGTTTTCCAGCACGCCCGCGGAAAGTCCCCGCCAACCCGCGTGCGCCGCCGCGATTTCACAGCCGTCCTCGGCGCCGAGCAGCACCGGGAGGCAATCGGCGGTCTGGATCGCGAGTACGACGCCGGTCGAGCGGGTGACGGCCGCATCGGCTTCCGGTTCGCGCTCGACGATCGGGTCGCCCTCGCTTTCATCGCGCTGCGGCGGGGTATCGAGGGTGACGACCCGCGTGCCGTGCACCTGCCGCAACCAGCACGGCTCCGAAGGCAACCGCAGGACCTCGCGGATGAACGTGCGGTTCCTGGCGACCGCTCCCGGTTCGTCCCCGCAGCGCGTGCCGACGTTGAATCCGAAACGGGATGGTGAGGGGCCCTCGCGCGTCGTCGTCACGGCGCGTACGTTCGGCGGCCTTGGCCAGTCCGGAAGGATCCACATGGGGCGCACGCACGCTGCTCGATCGAATTCCATCACCCGAAGTGCAAAGGCGAGCCGTTGCGCCGATTCAGGACCCGGGGCGCGGCGCCGGCGCGTGCGCATCCTCGCGCAACGCCGCGGCCAAGTCGAGCAGATCCTGCGGCGGTTCGGCTTCGAAGGAGATCGCCTCCTCCGTAACGGGATGCGCGAAGGCCAGCCGCTCGGCGTGCAGCGCCTGCCGGCGGAATCCGCGCAAGGCGTCGGCGAGGGCCGGCGACGCCCCGCGCGGCAGCCTGACGCCTTTGCCGTACAGCGCATCCCCGACCAGCGGGTACCCGGCGTGCGCCATGTGCACCCGGATCTGGTGGGTGCGTCCCGACTCGAGCTCGCATTGCAGGAGCGCGTGCGCGCGGAATTTCTCGCGCACCCGGTAGTGCGTGACGGCCGGCCGGCCGCCCTCGCGCACCGCGCGGCGCAGGCGATCCGACGGGTGCCGGTCCAGCGGCGCATCCACCGTGCCGCCGGCGACCGGGACGCCGTTGACGATGGCCGCGTAGCGGCGATGGATGTCGCGCTCGGCCAGCATCCGGGTCAGCGCCGTGTGCGCGCGCAGCGAACGCGCCACCACCAGCAGCCCGGACGTGTCCTTGTCCAGCCGATGCACGATGCCGGCGCGCGGAATCCGTGCCAGCCCCGGATCGTGGTGCAGCAGGGCGTTCAACAGGGTTCCGGCCGGGTTGCCCGCGCCCGGGTGCACCACCAGCCCGGCGGGTTTGTCGATCACCAGCAGGTCGGCGTCCTCGAACACGATCGCGAGTTCGATCGCCTCGGGCCGGTCCCCCACCACGGGCTGCTCGACGTCCTGCCATTCGACTTCCTCGCCACCGTGGACCCGCGTGCGTGCCGGCACCTGGCGGCCATCCAGCCGGATGCGACCGGCCCTGACCTCGGCGGCCAGGTGCGCCCGCGAGTATCCGGGGAACAACCTGGGCAGGATCTGGTCGAAGCGTGGCCCGGCCACGTCGGTCGGGATTTCCGCGCGGAGTCGTCGTTCAGTCACGCAGCCTGTCTCCGGGTTGGGTGATACATATTCCGCTATCATGCCCGTTCGCGTTCGCAAAGACTCCCCCGATGCCATTCCGACGTCCCGCACCGCTGCTGAAATTCGCGCTGTTGCTGCCGCTCCTGCTCACTTTGGGCGCCTGCTTCCACCACGGCGAGCGCGACACCCTGAACACCATGACCGTCGAGCAGTTGTACGAGCGCGGGCATTCGCTGTCGGAAGGGGGCAATTGGGGCGCGGCCGAGACCGTCTACCAGAAGCTGATCTCGCGCTTTCCGTACGGCGCCTACAACGAACAGGCGCAGATCGAGCTCGCCTACGCGCAGTACAAGGAAGACAAGCCCGACGATGCGTATTCGACCATCAACGAATTCATCAAGACCTATCCGACCCAGAAGCATGTTGCCTACGCGTACTACCTGCGCGGCCTGATCAATTTCGACCGCACGGAATCCGCGCTGCAGCGGATGGTCGGGATCTCGCCGTCGCGCTTCGACCAGGGCTACGCGTTGCAGTCGTTCGATGATTTCAACACGCTGGTCGCGCGCTTCCCCGACACCCGCTACGCCGCCGACGCGCGCCAGCGCATGGTCTACCTGCGCAACCAGCTCGCGCAGTCGGAACTCAACGTCGCCGAGTTCTACCTGCAGCGGCAGGCCTACATCGCCGCGGCCGACCGCGCCAAGTACGTGATCGAACACTACCAGCGCTCGCCGGAAACTGCAGACGCTCTGGCGATCCTGGCCAAGAGCTACCACCAGCTCGGCCAGCAGAAGCTCGCGGACGACACCACCCAGGTCCTGAAGCTCAACTATCCCGACCACCCGTACCTGCGTGATCCGGACGGCTGGCCCGACCACCACACCTGGGTCTACCGGCTGATCCCGCTGACCAGCGCGCACTGACACGACGCGTACCGCGGCTGCGGCACTGCCGAATTCCTTCGCCACCCGGGGCGTCATCGGGTGCGCATAGGGCGGACACCGCCCGCCGGCATCTCGCGCGGCCAACGCGCCCTACCCGGCTGTTGTAGCAGCGCGCCATTCGCGCCAGGCGTTGCCGCAATCGCTGGTCGGGTTGCCTCAAGATGTGGGCCGCGGCCATGGGCCGCTCCGACAAGCGCTGTGCGGGCGACGCCATCGCATCCTCCCGAACGGAAGCCGGCAACCGCATCAACTCCAGCCGTTGCTTATGGGATACCGCCGCTCGCGGCCGAACGCGCACGGCGACACGCGCGGACCCGGCGCTGACTGGCGGCGCTTGAACTCCGCCGCATACAGCATCCGCACCACCCGTTGCACGTCGGCGGCGTTGTAACCGGCCGCCACGATCTCTTCCCGGGACTGGGCGCCCTCGATGCAGCGTTGCAGGAT
>DASSNH010000005.1:0-11238 GCA_035701405.1 Rhodanobacteraceae bacterium | reverse complement strand
GGCCTCCGCAAGAAGTCGCTGGCCGGTGCCGCGCTGGTCGAGTTCACCGACCAGCTCGGCGTGCTGCTGCACGCGGGGCTGCCGCTGGACCGCGCGTTGCAGATGATGCTGGAGCTGCCGGAAGGCGAGCGGGCGCGCCGCGTGGTCGGCCGGATCCGCGACCGCGTCCGTGGCGGCTCTTCGCTGTCGCGGGCGATGGAAGAGGAACACGGCGTGTTCCCGAAGCTGTACCTGAGCATGGTGCGTGCGGGCGAGGCCGGCGGAGCCCTGGACGCGGCCTTGGCGCGCCTTGCCGATTACCTGACGCGCGCGCGCAAGTTGCGCGAGAGCGTGATCGGGGCGCTGGTGTACCCGGCGTTCCTGATGTTCGGCGTGCTCGGTTCGCTGGTGCTGTTGCTGGCGTTCGTGCTGCCGCAGTTCGTGCCGATCTTCCACGACATGGGCGTGCGGATCCCGCTGATCACGCGCGTGCTGATGGCGATCGGATCGTTCCTGCACGACTGGGGCTTGCTGTTGCTCGCGGCGATCGTGGCCGCAGGCTTGTGGGCCGGCGCGCGGATGCGCGATCCCGAGGTCCGACGCGGCTTCGATGCCCGCCTGCTGCGCGTCAAGGTGCTCGGTCCGCTGCTGCTGAAGGTCGACACCGCGCGCCTGATGCGCACCCTCGGCTCGATGCTGAAGAATGGCGTGTCGTTGCTCGCCGCGCTCGGCATCGCGCGACAGGTGGTGTCCAATCGCGACCTGTCGGCGCAACTCGCGCCCGCGATCGAGGCGGTCAAGGGCGGCGATTCGCTGTCGCACGCGCTCGCCGCCCACACCGGCTTCCCGAGGCTCGCGATCCAGATCACCACGGTCGGCGAGGAGTCGGGCACCCTCGATACCATGTTGCTGCGGGCCGCCGACACCTACGATGGCGAGGTCAAGTCCGCGATCGACAAGATGCTGTCGGCGCTGGTGCCCATCCTCACCATCGTGATGGCGCTGCTGGTCGCCGGCATCATGCTTTCCATCCTGCTGCCGCTGTTGAGCCTCACCGGCAGCATCCAATGACTATCAACGAAAGGGTTTCGTCATGTCGCCAATGATTTTGTCCGGGACCGGGGACCGGGGACCGGGGACCAACAGCCCCGACATCCGGCCTTCCGATCAGGCACCGGGATCGGGCGGTGCGGAGACTTACCCTGCTGCGGGAAAGCGCGCCCGCCGCCGGTCCCGGGTCCCCGGTCCCCGGTCCCTCGGCTTCACCCTTCTCGAAATGCTCGCCGTGATCGTGCTGCTCGGCATCGTCGCGGTGATCGTCGCGCGCTCGGTTTCGGGTCGGGTCGATACCGGCAAGTGGAAGGCCGGCACCATCGGCGTCACCAAGCTCGACCAGGACGTGCAGGCATACGCGCTCGACAACGGTTCGCCGCCGAAGTCGCTCGACGACCTGATCGCCAAGCCGCTCAATGCGCCATCCTGGAACGGGCCGTACGCAAAGCCGGCCGACCTGAAGGATCCGTTTGGCCATCCATACGGATACGTGTATCCCGGCAAGCACGGGCAGTACGACATCGTCTTCTGGGGGCGCGACGGCAAGCCGAACGGCGAGGGCGTCGATCGTGATTACGGAAATTGGCAATAGGCCTGAGAATCGGGAACAGGGAAGGGGGAACAGGGAGCAAAAGCGGCCGAATCTCGCAAGCTTCTCCCGTCCCCGGTTCCCCGTTCCCCGTTTCCGGCGCGCGCAGCGCGCCCGCGGTTTCACCCTGATCGAAATCCTCGCGGTGATCGTGCTGATCGCGATCGGGGTCACCATCGCCGCGGTCAGCCTGCACGGAACCGGCCGCGGCCGCCTGGACGCCGCGGCGCAGCAGGTGGCGGCGGGGCTGCGAGATACCCGCACCCGCGCGATGGCAACCAGCCAGCCGCAGGCATTCGCCGTGGACCTGCGCGCCCACACGTTCTCAGCGCCCGGACGCGATCCGCGCAAGCTCCCCGTGGGCGCGGCGGTGCAGGTCACGTCGGCGGCCGAAGATACCACCGGCCAAGGCGTGGCGCGCATCCGGTTCTTCCCGGACGGCAGCTCGAGCGGCGGCCACGTCGAGCTCAGCGAGGCGCATCGGACGGTGCGGATCGACGTGGATTGGCTTACCGGAGCGGTGGCAGTGAGTGGCAAGCCATGAACGGCGGGAAGAGGGAACAGGGAACAGGGAACCCGGAGCGTGCGGGCGGCGGCGTGCGTTCGTCCCTGTTCCCCGTTCCCCATTCCCGGCGCGCCGCGCGCGCTGGCGGCTTCACCCTCCTCGAAGTCCTCGCCGCGCTCGCGGTGCTGGCGATTGCGTTCGCGATCGGCCTCGGCGCGCTCGGCAAGTCGGCGCAGAACGCCGTCCGCAGTGCGGCGCTCGACACGGCGGTCGAGCGCGCGCAGAGCGTGCTGGCGGAACAGGGACTGATGGCGCCGCTCCAGGATGAGACGCTGCGAGGCAAGTTCGACGACGGGATGAGCTGGACGCTCCGGATCCACGCGTTGCCGCGGCCGGCGACGGGCAACGGCGAAGCCGTGGCGCTGCAGCGGCAAGGCGTGTTGCTCGCGCAAGCCGGCGCCATCGACATCTACCAGCTCGACATCGCGGTGCAATACGGTGCCGGCCGGGTTCTGCGGCTGTCGACCCAGCGCGCGCAGGCTGCGGCGGAGCCGCAGCCGTGAATCACGAAAAGCGGGAACGGGGAATGGGGAATGGGCAATCACGGCGCCCCGCGCTGCGACGCCGTTGTTGCCTGTTCCCTGTTCCCCGTTTCCCGCGTGCGAAGCACGCCAACGGCTTCACCCTGCTGGAGATCCTGCTGGCACTGGCGCTGCTGGCGTTGGTGATGCTCGGCGTCTGGAGCGCGCTCGCAGGCGCGGTGCGGATCACCCATTCGGCCGGTGCGGTGATGGCGCGAAGCGAGAGCGTGCACATGGCGCAGCAGTTCCTGCGTCGCTACGTCGCCGACGCCGGGATGCACCCGTGGGTGGCGGAGGCGGGCGCCGGCACGCGTGCCCGGGTGTTCGCGGGCGACGCCATGTCGATGCAGTACGTCGCGCCGCTACCCATGCAATCGGGCCATGCCGGCCTCTACCTGCAAACGCTCCGGATCCAGAAACAGGATGACGGTGGCCTCGCGCTCTGGCTCAGCTATGAGCCTTACACGGCCAACGTGCCGGCGTCGGGCAAGCCCGAGCGGCACGAGTTGCTCTCCGACCTCGACGGCGGCAGCTTCCAGTACCTTGGCGGGGGCGCTTTCGGCGAGCCGGCCCGGTGGCGGGACGACTGGGCGGACGCGAATGGCTTGCCGCTCGCCGTCCGGATCCATCTGGAGCCGCATTGGCGTGAGCGGGTGCCGGTCCCGGACATGCTGATCGCCCTACACAGCGGCGAAGTTGTGCCGCAGGCCGGGACAACAGGGCAGACCGGGACATTGCAATGACCAGTGGCCTCCCTCGACGTCGTGCCCACCCGCTCCGGCAGGACGCAGCGGCGCACTCCCGTGGCCGCGAACGCGGGACCGCCCTGCTGCTGGTGTTGTGGGCAACAATGTTGCTGGCGACGCTGTTGGTTGGCGTGGCCGCCGCGTCCCGCAGCCACAGCGAGGCGGCGTTGTACGGTGCGGAGCGGGTGCGCGCCGAGCTTGCTGCCGAAGCCGGCATCGCGCACGCGGTCGCCGGCTTGCGCTCGCCCGGTGCCGGCGCGCAATGGGTGCCGGACGGACGCCCGCATGTCTTTGCGTTCGACGGCGCGAAGGTGACGGTTGCGGTCGTCGACACGACCGGACAAGTGGACCTCAATGCGAGCCCCCCCGAGTTGTTGCGCAGCCTGTTCCAGGCGGCGGGCGCGGATGCATCGCGCGCCGAGCGGCTTGCGCAGGCGGTGGTGCAGTTTCGCGGCGGCGCGTCGCGCGGCATCGGCATCCTTGGCCCCGTGGTGCCGCGCACCGCCGCCCCATCGCACGGCCCGTTTCGCGCGATCGACCAGTTGGCCATGCTGCCCGGCATGGACTCGGAGCTGTTCGACGGGGTCGCGAAGGCGGTGACGGTTTTTTCCGGTCGCAACTTTCCGGATGCGTCGTACGCCGGGCCCCTGGCCGTCGCCGCATTGCGCGGCATCGGTCCCGCGGAGGCGAACGCGCTGGTGGAGGCGCGGCGGCGCCGGCCCGCGCAAGGCGGCGCCGGCAACGGCCAGGCGCTGGGCGCGGTTGCCGGTGGTCCGCTGGTCGCGGGCTACGGCGGCGTGGTCCAGCGGGTATTCAGCACGGCGGAAATGCCCGACGGTGCACGGATCAACCTCGACGTCACGATTCGCATGGCGTTGACGGGAGCCGGCGCCCGCCCGTACAAAGTCCTCGATTGGCGCAATGATTCCGAGTGGCGCACCCATTCCGAAGGCACCGTGAAATAATCCACCGCCATGGCGATATCAAGCGCACAAACGATTGAGCGCACGAAGCTTGCGTGGCGGCGCTCGCCGCTGCCGGCGTTCTTCGATTGGTGGGGCGGCGAGCTGACCGCGCTGTTGCCCGTACGCGTGCGCGAGTGGGTGCGGCGGGGCCGCGACGTGCTCTGGCTCGGTGCGGATTCCGGCCGCTTGACGGTGCGCCGCGCGCGTACCGGCACGACCCTCGCGAGCGTGCCTCGGGAATCGCCAATGGAGGGGCAGCGCGGGGAATTCGCGCGGGTCTGCGCCGGCATCGATCCGGATGACCGCCGGCTGTTGCTGGTGGTGCCTGCGGACCAGGTGCTGGTGCGGCGCCTGGTGATGCCCGCGGCGGCGGCGGCCGACCCGCGGCGCGTGGCCGGCTACGAACTCGACCGGCAGACGCCCTTCACTGCCGAGCAGGTGTATTACGACGTGCGCCTCAGCACCGAGCAGCCGGCGGCCGGGCAGATCGCCCTCGATCTCTATGTCGCGCCGAAGGCGGTACTCGATCCGGTGCTGGAACATTTCAAGGCGATCGGTGCGCAGCCCGACGGCGTGGACGTGCAGGCTGCGGACGGCCACCTGGCCGGCGTGGACCTGTTGCCGCCGGGTCAGCGTCCGCGGCACATGGAGAAGCGCCGGCGCGCCAACTGGTTGCTCGCCGCGGTGTGCGTGCTGCTGGCCGTGCTGGTGCTGTTGCAGTGGCTGGACAACCGGCGTGCCGCGCTCGCGACGATGCAGGACGAGGTCGCCGCCATGCGCGCTAAGGCCACGCGTTCGCAACAGTTGCACGCACAATTGACTGGGGCGCTCGCGGCCTCGAAGTTCCTGGTCAAGCGCAAGGCGGGGAATCCGTCCGCGCTCGCCGTGCTCGATGACCTGACCCGACGCCTGCCGGCCACGGCGTGGCTCGACAGCCTGACGCTGGATGATTCCGGCGGGCTCGACATTCGCGGCGAAGCCGACAAGGCCGCGTCGCTGGTCGATACCCTCGGCAACTCCAGGATCCTGAGCGAGCCGAAGCTGCAGGGCGTGATCCAGCCCGACCCTGCCACCGGCAAGGAACGCTTCGAACTGGTCGCGCGCGTGCGCGGCGCGGGCGCTGCCGGTGCGCATTGACCGTCGGCGAGGGGGCGCCGTGCGGCTGACGCCGGTGCAGTCGCGTCTCGCGGCCCTGCTGCTGGCGCTGGTCGCGCTGGCGGCGGCGTATTTCCTGTTCCTGCACTGGTGGTTCGTCGCCCCGATGCTGGATGTCGGCGACCAGATGCACGATCTGCAGGCGCTGCACGCGAAGTACGCGAACGCGATCGACGAACAGCCGCAACTGGAGCAGCGCGTCGCGCGACTGGAGCGCGGTGGCGCGACGGTCGGTGCGTTCCTCGCCGCGGACGATCCGAGCGCTGCCGCGGCCGGATTGATCCAGCGCGCTACCGACGTGGTCGCGGCCCACGCCAACGAAGGCTCAGGCTGCAACATGCCGTCCAAGATGCCGATCGAGCAGGACAACGGCAACGAGGCGTTCCGGCGCGTCAGCGTCAGCATCACGCTCGATTGCGGCATGCAGCCGCTGGCGTCGGTGCTGCACGACTTCGACCGCGGCCTTCCCTATCTCTTCATCGACAACCTCAGCGTCGCGCGTTCCGCCGGCGGGCGGCTGCAGGCGCAATTGACCTTGTCCGGCTACCTCCGCCCGGCGGCTTCGCCATGAACGCCGCCGACCGCCGCCGCCTGACGCCGGTGATCGGCATCCTCGCCGTGGTGCTGGCGGCGCTGCTGGTCGTGCTCTGGATGGGGCTGGGCAGTGGCGTCGCCTGGCACGACACGACTGCGACCGCGGCGGCCCAGCCCGCCGTCGCGTCGACCACGCCACCCCCGACGGTGGAACCGCTCGACCAGTACAGCGTGGTCTGGGAGCGCCCGCTGTTCAGCCCGAGCCGGACGCCGGAAGCGGCGACGGCCGGCGATTCGGGGGCGTCCGGCGACCTGCAATTGACCGGCGTGATCATGCTGCCCGGGCTGAAGATGGCGATCCTGCACGACAAGCGCACCGGCAAGGATTACCGCGCCATCGCCGGCCAGCCGTCCCACGGCGGGCCGGTGCTGGTGGAGTTGCGTCCGCGCAGCGCCGTGGTGGAATCCGGTGGCTCGCGCCTGCAACTCCACCTGGTTCCCGGCCCGTCGGCGGAGACGGGCAACGCCTCGCCGGAATCCGGCGGGTCGGACGGGGATGACGGCATGGAGCCGGATGAGAGCGCCGGCAGCGGCGCTTCTGTTATGGTCACGCGCCACGGAGCGAAGGATTCGGCAGGGAGGCAGGCGGCGGGCGCCGGACCGGCATCGAACGAGGCGCGTGCCCGCGCGCTCAGGGCGCGCATCGAGGCGCGCAGGCGCCAGGCGCAACGGGACGGCGGCGGCTGAGGGCGGCGATCCGACCTAGGGTCAACGGCGGAGATCATCACGTGTACAAGAAGTTTGCCACGCTGGGAATCGTGTGCGCCGCCGCGTTGCTGGCAGGTTGCGTGCCGCAGGTCCGCGACCACGACTACAGCCTCCAACGCGAAGCCACCGCCGGCAGCCACCAGCCGGTGCCGGCGCCGCTTGACGTGGGCACGGCGCAGCAGAACGAGCCGCTGGCGATGGGCGCCCAGCCGGAAACCCACTACGGGACCGGTGTGTTCGTCAACGTGGAAGGCACCGGCGGGAAGCTGCAAGGCGGCACCAACCAGGGCGGCACGATCACCTTCAACTTCGACAACCAGCCGGTGCAGGCGGCGGTCAAGGCGATTCTCGGCGACGTGTTGCACGCCAATTACGCGATCTCGCCAAGGGTCAAGGGCACCGTGACCTTCGCGACCTCGCAGCCGGTCGGCAAGGACGAGGTGTTGCCGATCCTGCAGATGCTGCTGTCGTGGACCGGCAACGCCCTGGTGCAACGGAATGGCGGGTACCTGGTGGTGCCGGTCGACGAGGCGGCGCCCGGGTCGCTGGTGCCTGGGCTCCACGCGGTCGCGCCCGGGTCGGGCTATGCGGCGCAGTTGTTCCCGCTGCACTACGTGTCGGCGGAAGCGATGCAGAAGCTCTTGAAGCCGTTTGCCGATCCCAAGGCCTTCCTGCTGGTCGACCCGGTACGCAACCTGCTGGTGATGGGCGGTAGCCCGGATCAACTCGCCAACTACCAGCGCATCATCCACACCTTCGACGTCGACTGGCTGCGCGGCATGTCGGTGGCGGTGATCCCGCTCCAGCACGTGCAGGCGGAAGACCTGGTCAGCCAACTCCAGACCTTGTTCGCCGAACAGTCCGGCGCAAGCGCCCAGCAGGGTCAGCAAGGCCAGCGGGGTCAGCAAGGCGGGCGGGGACAGCAAATATCCAGCCTGGTCCGGCTGCTTCCGCTCACCAGCAGCAACAGCCTCGTTGTGATCACGCCGCAGCCCTCCTACGTCGACGAGGTGCGCAAGCTGGTCACCACGATCGACAACGGCGCCGGCAATTCCTCGGGGCTCTACGTGTACAACGTGCTGAACGTCCGTGCGTCGGCGCTGGCGCAGCACCTCAACCAGCTGTTCGGCAACGCCACGGGCGGCGGGGAATCGATGCAGGGCGCCGTGGCGCCCGGCTTTTCGCCGCTCGAGCAGGCCGCGCCCGGCAGCCTTGGCGCACAAAAGGGTTTCGGCACGTTCCAGCAGAACGACACGTTCGGAGGCGCCGCTTCCGGCGCCGCCACGGGCGGCGGGTTCAGTGACAGTGACAGCGGCATTGGCGCAGGCATGGTCGAGGGCGCGACCAGCGGGCGCCGCCAGCAGCAATATGGCGGCCAGGGCGCGGGAGTCGCCTTCACCACCAGCGAAGGCGTGCGCATCGCCGCGGTCAACGAGAACAACCAGTTGTTGATCCGCGCGACGCCGGGCCAGTGGGAGAAACTTCTGCCGGTGATCCAGCGGCTGGACGAGAAGCCGCTGCAGGTGCAGATCGAGACCAAGGTACTGGAAGTGACCCTGAAGGGCGCCTTCCAGTTCGGCGTGCAGTATTACCTCGGCGGGCTGATCGGCACCCAGCCGGGATCGCCGCCGTTCACCGACGAGTCCTTCCTCCGCCACCAGGGCGCCGCGGGCTTCGGCGGCGTCCAGTACCAGCCGGACAACGACACGTTGTTCTATTCGTTCGCGGGCAATCGATTGCAGTTCGCGATCCGCGCGATGGAGTCGAGCGGCAACGCCAAGGTGCTGTCGGCGCCCTCCACGGTTGTGCTCAACAACCAGGAAACCACCTTCAAGGTGGGCGAAAAGATCCCGGTGGTGCAGACCTACTACACGCCGGGCCTCGGAACGCAGGCGGGCAACTACAACGTGGGCCAGGTGCAGTACATCGACACCGGCGTGCTGCTCGACGTGGTGCCGCGCGTCAGCCCCGGCGGACTGGTGTACATGGACGTGCAGCAGATCGTCAGCAAGCCGCAGGGTCCGCCGGACCAGTTCGGCAACTTCACCATCGCCAACCGCGCCTTGAGTACCGAAGTCGCGGTGCAGAGCGGCCAGACCGTCTTGCTCGGCGGCCTGATCCAGCAGACCGATACGGTCACCGACCAGGGCATCCCTTTCCTAAGCCGCATCCCGGTGCTGGGGCGCCTGTTCGGCAGGACCGATCGCGACAAGACCCGCAGCGAGCTGATCGTGCTGATCACGCCGCGGATCATCCGGGATCCCGAGGATGCACGGCGCATCACCGACGAATACCAGACCCAGTTCGAATCGCTGAAGCCGATCCTGCCGAAAAACCCGCCCGCCGCAGGCGAAGTGGTGCCCGCCAATCCGGCCCCGACGCCCGCCGTCGCGGTTCCCGCGGCAGGCGCGACTGCGCCGGCCGTGGCGGCAACGGGTGCTTGGACCGTCCAGGTTGCCACGTTCGGCAACGACTACGACGCCGAGCGACTGCACGCGCATCTTCAGCAACTCGGATATGCCGCCTACACGACCGGCGTATCGACCCCCGACGGGCAACGCTGGCGCGTGTTCGCAGGGCCGGTGGCCAGCAAGGATGCCGCGGAGCAATTGCGCGACCACCTCGCCGAGGCCTTGCACATCAAGGACATGATCGTCGAACGGCGCTAGCGCTCGCGGCGAAGGCCCGGCAGTCTGGACGCTCCCGGGTTTGGACGCGATCGCTGCCGGAGCCGTGCGTGCGCGGGTGGCACGATGTTCGTAGCGGTTCGCCGGCCCTAGACTAAACGGGTGCCCGGCTCCACATCCATCCTCATAGTCTCCGCCGACAGCGGTCCGCTGTTGCGCGAGTGCGTGGTGCGCGCGCTCGCCTCCGACGCGGCTGCGGAAGTGATCGTGGTGGACAACGGGTCGCGCGACGGGATTCCGCAAGCGGTGGCGCGCGCGTTCGAGAACGAAAAGCGCCTGCGGGTGCTCTACAACCACGGGAACCTCGGGTTCGGGCCGGCGGTGAACGGCGCAGCGCGCTCGGCGCAGGGCGACGAGCTGCTGGTGCTCAATCCGGATTGCCTGCTGGAAAGCGACACGCTGGCGCGCATGCGGGCGGTGCTCCGCGACCATCCGGACGCCGGCGTGGTGGGCGCGGTGGTCTGCGACGAATCCGGCAAACCGGATCCTGCGTCACGGCGACGCGATCCGTTGTTGCGCCGATCGTTGAACGCGATGACGGGACGTGCGCGGCGCGAGGGCGAGGATTCGCGCTTCGAAGGCGTCGACGTGCCGGGGCCCATTCCGGAAGAGGTTGTCGACGTCGACAATGTGTCGGGTGCGTTGATGCTGCTGCCCCGCGCGGTCTTCGACCGCCTGCAAGGATTCGATCCCGGTTATTTCCTCCACTGCGAGGATCTCGACCTCTGCCGGCGTGCGCGGGAGGCGGGCTACAAGGTGTTCCTGGCGGGCGGCGTGCGCGTGCGGCATGGCAAGGGCGGGTCCAGCGCGCACCGGCCCGTGTTCGTCAGTTGGCACAAGCACCGCGGAATGTGGCGCTGGTTCCGCAAGTTCGATCCTGCGGCCAGCCATCCGCTGATGCGCACCGTCGTATGGTGCGGTGTCTGGTTGCACTTCGCGGTCACCGCCCCTGCCCTGTGGCTGCGCCGAAGCGCCGCCTGATTCAGCATTCTTCCGGTGGAAAGGCGGTCGCGGTGCGCGACGCGTGCACGGCTCGCTATGTACACTGCGTCGCAAACGCGAGAGGAGCATGCAAGGTGCTGCAGCGATGATCCGTGAAATCCTTAAGATGGGCGATCCGCGCCTGTTGCGGGTGGCGCCGCCGGTGCCGGAAACGATGTTCGGCAGCGACGGGTTGAACGATCTCGTCAACGACATGTTCGAGACCATGCATGCTGCCGATGGCGTGGGGCTCGCCGCGCCGCAGATCGGCATCGACCTGCAACTGGTGGTGTTCGGCTTCGAGCATTCCGACCGTTACCCCGGCGAGCCCGAAGTGCCGCGCACGATCCTGCTGAACCCGCTGATCACGCCGCTGTCCAGCGACATGGAGGAAGGCTGGGAGGGCTGCCTGTCGGTCCCGGGCCTGCGCGGCGTCGTCAGCCGCCACAGCCTGATTCGCTACCGCGGGCTGGATCCGCAGGGCGGCGTGATCGACCGCACCGCCGAAGGCTTCCACGCGCGGGTGGTGCAGCACGAATGCGACCACCTGATCGGGCGGCTCTATCCCTCGCGGATTACCGACTTCTCGAAGTTCGGTTTCATCGACGTGCTGTTCCCCGAGGAAGTCGGCGCGCTGGAGTAGGCGATTCGTCGCCTTTTCTCGATCGGATCAAAAGCGCTTTTGACGCGGATAA
>DASSNH010000004.1:0-16334 GCA_035701405.1 Rhodanobacteraceae bacterium | reverse complement strand
GCATAGGGGACCGATTCGCCGCGGCCGGTGCTGCCATCTTGCTTCAGTTCGACGGTAACCACGTCGGCGGCATGCTTGGCGCCGCGCGAGATGCGGAACGGCGCGTGCAGCGGCAGGCTGCGGTGCCGGATGTTCAGTTCGCGCAGCATGCCAGCAGATTGTCGACGATCGCCTCGACGCCCATCGTGACGGGATCCTCGCAGGGCAGGCCCAGCCGGTCGCTGATTTCGCGGCAGGCCGCCTGCGCTTGCTCGCCGGAGAGCTGGGAAGTGTTGAGCGCGACACCGACCGGCTTGGCGGCGGGGTTGGTCAACCGCGCGGCGACGACGTTCGCCTCGAGGCAACGCTCGAGATCGGGGATCGGGGAGTCCGGCAGTCCGCGCATGTGCTTCCGGGTGGGTTCGTGGCACAGCACCAGCGCGTCCGGCTGCGATCCGTGCAGCAGGCCCAGCGACACGCCGGCGTAGGACGGATGGAACAACGAGCCTTGCCCCTCGATCAGGTCCCAGCCGCCGTCCTCGCGCGCGGGCGAGAGCCATTCGGCCGCGCCGGAGATGAAGTCGGCGATCACCGAATCCACCGGGATGCCGCCGCCCGCGACGAAGATGCCGGTCTGGCCAGTGGCGCGAAAATCCGCGACCAGGCCGCGTTTGTGCATGCTGCGCTCGATCGCGAGCGTCGTGTACATCTTGCCGACCGAGCAGTCGGTACCCACCGTCAGCAAGCGCCGTCCGGCGCGCTTGCGGCCATTGCCGACGGGAATGTTGCGGTTGAATTCGCGTGCGTCGAAAAGCACCCGGCGATTGCGCGTGGCCGCGGCCACGATGTCGGGGTTGTCGCGCAGCTTCTGGTGGAGTCCCGAGATCACGTTGAGGCCGGCATCCAGCGCGGCGATGATGTCGGCCACGGTTTCCGGCGCCAGCACGCCGCCGGCGTTGGCGGTGCCGATCACCATGGTGTCGGCGCCCGCCCTCCTCGCGTCGGCGAAACCCAGGTCGGGCAATCCGAGGGTCAGGTTGCAGGCGGGGTTCCGGTGCTGGCCCACGCACCAGTCGGGACGCCAGTACGCCAGCCCCCGGGCCGTCTTGATGGCCAGGTCGTCGGCCGCCGTGCCCAAGTACAAAAGGTAAGGGGGACCCCACCGGCCGGTCGCTTCGCCACGCATGCAGTCCTTCCTTCGGATGTCTCGCCCCACCGACGTGCCTGCAGGAGATTACCTGCCGGCCGGCGGGCACCACCAATGAAAAGACGCGTACGTGGCATAACCAGGAGTTGTGAGGGGCCTCGCCCGCAGCACGAGCCGCGCCGGCTTACCGGGCGCTGGTGGCTTCAGCCGGCGCGTCACCGGGAGCCATCACGACGGGATAGCCACGCTGCTGCATGATGCGCAGGACCTTGTCCACGGGCAGCGCCGCGACCGTGTGGTGGTCGCGGCCAGTCATTGTCTCGGCGTGGAACAGCGAATTGAGGATTGCCTCCTCGGTGGCCTCGATGGCGCCCATGAACAGCGGCGACATGTCGTCGTTGCGGACGACCGTCATGGGTTGCAGCGGGGTTTTGGATTCGTATGGCACCCGCACTGCCTCGCTGGTGGAAAACGCGACCACATAGTCGCCGCTCCCGTTCGACTCGATGCCCCCGGTCTTTGCCAGTCCCAGAATCGCCCGCTTCGCGAGGCGCCCGAGGTTGCGCGAGCCGAGCGGCGCGTCGGTGGCGACCACGATCATGCACGAGCCATCGGGCGACGGGTCGGGCGCCCGATCCAGCTTGTCGCCCAGGTAATAGTGGTGCAGGAGCTTTCCGACGGGGACTCCATTGATGTTCAATACGCCGCCGAAATTGGTCTGCACCAGCACGCCAACGGTGTAGCCGCCGAGCGAGGCGGGCAGTTGCCGGGACGAAGTCCCGATCCCGCCCTTGAAGCCGAACGCCACCGTTCCGGTGCCGGCACCGACATTGCCTTGTGCTACCTTGCCGCCGGTCGCGGCATGGATCGCGTCGAGGACGTCCTGCCTGGTGACGTGGCGGCCGCGGATATCGTTCAGGAAGCCGTCGTTGGTCTCGCCGACCACCGGGTTGACCGACCGCACCTCGGCGTTGGCGGGGAAGGAAAAGGTATAGTCGATCAGCGCATCCGCGGCGGTGGGCACGCTGAGGGTGTTGGTCAGGACGATGGGTGTTTCGATGTTGCCGAGTTCGGCAACCTGGGTGGTTCCGGTCAGTTTGCCGAAACCATTGCCGACGTACACGGCGGCGGGAACCTTGCTTTGGAAAACGTTGCCCGGATGCGGCAGGATCACCGTGACGCCGGAGCGCACGTCGTCCCCCGCGACCAGCGTTTTCTGGCCCACCCGGACGCCGGGCACGTCCGTGACGGCATTCCATTTCCCGGTCGGCAGGACGCCGATCGCGATGCCATAGGCGCGCAGGTCGACATGCCGGGCGCCGGCGGGCAGGGAGCCGAGCAACAGGGCCGCGGCAATCACGATCCGGAAAGACATGTTCACCCCCTCGAAGGCGACTCGACATGCGGCTGCGATACATCGAACTCTTTCATGCGGTCCTGACCACCGGCAGCCTGACCGGCGCCGCGAAATTGCTGAACATTTCACAGCCGGCGGCCAGCAAGGCATTGCAGCACGCAGAAGACAAGCTCGGCTTCGCCCTGTTCAGCCGCGTGCGCGGGCGCCTGCAGCCGACGCAGCAGGCGTTCCTCCTGCGCGACCGCATCGAAAAGATCATCCAGGACGTCCACGAGCTGCAGCGCCTCACGACCAACATGAGCCAGCCGGGAAGCTGTCCGCTGCGGGTGACCTGCACGCCCACCCTGGCCCTGACGCTGCTTCCCGCGGCAACCGTATTGTTGCGCAAGACCTTTCCCGATGCGATCGCCGAACTGTCCACCCAGCATTCGGCGGCGATGTGTGAATCGCTGACGTTGCGCGAGACGGACATCGGCTTGACCTTGCAGGATACGGGTCAGCAGAACCTGCGCCAGAAGGTTTTGTGTCGCGGACAGGTGATGGTAATCGCCCCGCCGGGGTGGTGGAGCGATTCGGAACTGGCACAGCCGTTGCCGATCGGCGCACTGGCCGACCAGCCCATGATAGGCATCACCGTGCGCGATGCCTTGGGCAGCATGCTGCAAAGCCACCTGGCGCAGGTCGATCCGGCGCCGCGGACCACCGTCTCGGTGCAGACTTATCAGCTGGCGCACGCATTGGTCGCGAAAGGCGAGGGCCTGGCGCTGGTCGACCCGTTCACCGCGCGCTGCGGCAGCGCGGGCAGCGTCCAGATGCGTCCGCTGAAACCGCACCTCGACGTGATCCTGTACGCGATGCACCGGCCCGACAGTCCGCTGGATCCGGTGCAGAAGCGTTTCCTGGACCTGGTCAGGCAACAGGCCCAGAGGCTTCTCGCGCAACGCCCGGACGCGGCAGGCGGCGCCTCCTGATGGGCGCGTCGGTCACAACGCGAGGTTATGCCAGGTGCGGGTCTTTTCATTGGTGGACGGCGGCCGTCGACACTTATTCTCGGGGCAGGATCGCGGCGCGCGGGTGCGCGGCCGATGCGCGCCCCACGCAGGAACGGAGGGTTCGATGAAGTCCTTTTCCAGGTTGCTGCCGGGCGTGGCGATCATCGTCGTCGCTACCGCATTCGCTTCCAGCGCCCCGATCGGGGGATTCCCGCCTACACTGCAACCCGCCGACCTGGTATTGCGCGACGGGACGATCGCCACGCTGGATCCCCTACAGCCCAACGCGCAGGCGTTGGCGGTCCGCGACGGCAAGATCCTGGCCGTCGGCAGTGACGCATCGATTTCGCACTACATCGGCAAGCAGACCCGGGTGATGGACCTGCACGGCGCATTCGTGACGCCGGGATTCGTCGAGGGCCACGGGCACCTGATGGGAACCGGCGAGGCCCTGATGCAGGTCGACGTGGGCAAGGCCGCGAATTGGGACGAGATCGTCGCAATCGTGAAAGCCGCCGTGGCCAAGGCCAAGCCCGGCCAGTGGATCATCGGGCAGGGTTGGCAGCAGGCCAAGTGGAACAAGGTCCCGCAGCCGAACGTCGACGGGTTGCCGCTGCCCGACGGTCTGGACGCGGTGTCGCCGGACAATCCGGTATTGCTCAACCACGCCAGCGGCCACGGCATCTATGCCAACGCGCTGGCATTGAAGCTCGCCGGGATCACCGACCACACGCCTGATCCGTCGGGCGGCAGCATCGTGCGGGATTCGAAGGGGCGCGCGATAGGGATGCTGCGCGATACCGCGGCGAACCCGGTGTTCGCCGCCTACAACCATCACATCCAGTCGTTGCCGCCTGCGGCGCGCGAGGCACGGCGCGAGAAGGCGCTCGAGCTTGCCGTGCAGAACGAGATCAGCAAGGGCATCACGACCTTCGTGGACCAGGGCGAGGACTTCGAAACCATCGACTGGCTGAAAAAGCAGGCGGCAAAAGGCCTGCCGCTGCGGCTGTACGTGTACGTCGACGGTGAGTCGGTCGCGAGCCTCGACAAGTTCCTGGCCGCCCATCGCACCATCGGGTTCGCCGACAACCACTTCACCGTGCGCGGCATCGGCGAAACCGTTTCCGATGGCGCGCTGGGAACGCGCAGCGCATGGTTGCTGGAGCCCTACAGCGATGCGCCGAACATCACCGGCAAGAACGTCACGCCGATGGCCGATTTGACGCAGATGTCGGAGATCGCGGCGCGCGAGGGGTTCCAGATGGCGATCCATGCGATCGGCGATCGTGCGAATCGCGAGGTGCTGGACATGTACCAGACGATCTTCGAGAAGGATCCGGCCGCGCACGCGCTGCGCTGGCGCATCGAACACGCGCAGCACCTGAACCCGGCCGACATTCCGCGTTTCGCCGAATTGGGCGTGATCGCCTCCATGCAATCCATCCACGCCTGCTCGGACGCGCCGATGGTGGTGGCGCGCCTTGGCGAACAGCGTGCGGAAGAAGGCGCGTACGTCTGGAAGAAGCTGATCGACAGCGGCGCGATCGTGCTGGATGGCACCGACACGCCGGTCGAAGACACCAATCCGATCCCGAACTTCTACTGCGGCGTCACCCGCGCCTACGACCACGGCAGGAAGACCTTCTTCCCGGACGAGGCCAAGACGCGGATGCAGGAATTGAAGTCCTACACCTGGAACAACGCCTACGCGATTTACCAGGAGCACGAATTGGGTTCGCTCGCGCCCGGCAAGCTGGCCGACATGGATGTCTTCTCGGACAACCTGCTGACAATGCCCGCCGGGGACATCCTGCGCACGCGGGTGCTGTACACCATCGTCGGCGGCAAGATCGTCTATCGACGGTCGGATGCCGGGAAGTGGCGCAAGGGCCAGCAGTTCGACGCGATGCCGGAGTTCAACCACGCCGAGTGAGCGAGGCGGCACAGGATTGGGCTTTCCCGAAGTGGTGACAAAGAGCTTCTGACGCGGATGGACGCGGATAGAGCCATTTGTTTTGCATTCGAGACATTGATTTTGGAAGGATGTTGCGCTTTATCCGCGTTCATCCGCGTCGAGGCTTTTGTGTTGATCGCTGTCGGGGCGTGAAAGGGCGATGCGTGTACTTGTTTGCGGCAGCGGCGTGATCGGCACATGCAGCGCGTGGTATCTCGCGCGCGCGGGATTCGAGGTGACGGTGGTGGATCGCGCGGCCGGTGCCGCCCGCGGCGCCAGCTTCGCCAACGCCGGCCAGATTTCGCCCGGGTACGCGTCGCCATGGGCCGCGCCCGGCGTGCCGCTGAAGGCATTGAAGTGGCTGTTTTCGCGACACGCGCCGCTGGTGATCCGGCCGGGTCTCGACCCCCGCATGTATCTCTGGTTGTTGCGGATGCTGCGCAACTGCACCGCCTCGCGCTACGCTGTCAACAAGGCGCGGATGCTGCGGCTCGCCCGCTACAGCGCCGAATGCCTCGACGAACTCGCCGGCGAACTTCGCATCGATTACGAAGGCCGCAAGCTCGGCACGCTGCAACTGTTTCGCACCCAGTCGCAACTGGATGCGGCCGCCGGCGACATCGCGGTGCTGGAAAAATACGGCGTTCCGTTCGAGCTGCTGGACCGGGCCGGCATCGTGGGGGTGGAGCCCGCGCTCGCGGATGTCGTCGACCGGTTCACCGGTGCGTTGCGCCTGCCCAACGACCAGACCGGTGACTGCGAGTTGTTCACGCGCCTGCTGGCCGAGCGTGCAAAAGCGGCCGGGGTGGAGTTCCGCTGCCAAGCGACGCTGGAAGGCCTCGAGACCGATGGCAGCGAGGTGACCGGCGCACGCATCGACGGCACGCTCGAGCGGGCGGACCGCTATGTCCTTGCGCTCGGAAGCTGGACGCCGCGGTTGCTCGCGCCGCTGGGGATTCGTCTTCCTGTCTACCCCTTGAAGGGCTTTTCGCTGACGGTGCCGGTCACGAATCCCGCGATGGCCCCCGTCTCCACGGTTCTCGACGAAACCTGGAAGGTCGCCGTGACGCGCTTCGACCGCCGCATTCGCATAGGCGGCACCGCCGAGCTGTGTGGCTACGACCTGTCGAAGCCGACGCGCCGGCGCGCGACCCTGGAGAAGGTGCTCGCCGGCCTGTACCCGAAGGGTGGCGATCCGGCGAAGGGTGAGTTCTGGGCCGGCCTGCGCCCGGCCACCCCGGACGGCACGCCCGTGGTCGGCGCCACCCGCTTGCGGAACCTGTACCTCAACACCGGCCACGGCACCCTGGGCTGGACGATGGCGTGCGGGTCGGGGCGCTACCTCGCCGACCTGATGGCGGGCATGGCGCCGCAGATCAGCAGCGAGGGGCTGGATATTTCGCGGTACAACCACCGCAAGCGGTTGCAAAGTTCGCCTCTCCCTCCGGGAGAGGGCGCCCCGAAGGGGCGGGTGAGGGTACGGATACGCGAAATGGCAGCGACTCGCAAGGATTCTGCCAGTCGCACGCTCGTACCCTCATCCGGCGCTGCGCGCAAAACCAAGAGCAGCGCGTCCTGCGCCCTTCTCCCGGAGGGAGAAGGAAAAATCAGTTGCGTTATTCACGCTTGACGAGGGAAGGGAAGACGATGTCGTCGACAACGATTCAATCCGCCGGCGACGACCATCGCCTGAAGCGCCACATCGGGACGGTGGGCCTGTTGTTCACGGCCGTTGGGTCGATCATCGGGTCGGGCTGGTTGTTCGGCGCGATGAACGCCGCCCAGCAGGCCGGGCCGGCGTCGATCCTGTCCTGGCTGGTGGGCGCGGTGATGATCCTCTTCATCGGCCTCACCTACGCCGAGCTCGGGACGATGTTCCCGGTGTCGGGCGGGGTCGTGCGCTTCCCGCACTTCGCGTTCGGTTCGTTCGCGAGCTATGTCTCAGGCTGGATCACCTGGATCGCGACCGTGGCGGTCCCGCCGCTGGAAGTCCTGGCGGTGCTGCAATACGCGGCCAACTACATTCCGTGGCTGCAGACCCTGAAGGGTGGCTCGCCGGTACTGACCACGCCGGGACTCGGGGTCGCCTGCGCGCTGCTGTTGCTGTTCGTGCTCATCAACATGCTGGGCGTGCGCTGGTTTGCGCGCATCAACAACACGCTGGTGGTGTGGAAGGTCGGCATCATCATCATCGCGATCGTCGCGTTCCTCTCGGTGCAGTTCCACCCCGACCGGTTCTTCGCACCGCGACTCGGTGGTTTCATGCCCATGGGATGGCACGGCGTGTTCTCGGCGGTCGCGACGGCGGGCGTGGTGTTTTCGTACCTCGGGTTCCGGCAGGGCGTGGAACTCGCCGGCGAGACCAGCAACCCGCAGCGCAACGTGCCGATCGCGATCCTGGGCTCGCTCGCCCTGTGCACGATCATCTATCTGGGCCTGCAGGTGGCATTCATCGGTGCGCTGCCGGATTCGGCGCTGGCGAACGGTTGGGCCAACATCGGCACCAGCTTCGTCGCCGGCATCGGCGAGCATTCGATGGCGTTCGGGCCGTTGGCGGCGCTGGCCGCGGCGCTCGGGCTCACCTGGCTCGCGATCCTGTTGTACGTCGATGCGTTCCTGTCGCCGTCGGACACCGGGCTGATCTACACGATCCTGTCCGCGCGCCTGACCTACGCGATGGGCCGCAACGGCAACGCGCCCAAGGCCTTGTCGCACGTCAACGCAAAGGGCGTGCCGTGGATCAGCGTGGTGCTGGCGTTCTTCGTCGGACTGCTGTTCTTCCTGCCGTTCCCGGGCTGGCAGAAGCTCGTCGGCTTCCACACCTCGGCGATGGTGATGTCGTTCGGCTCGGGGCCGCTGGCGATGATGGCGCTGCGCCGCGAACTGCCGGACCACCCGCGGCCGTTCCGGTTGGGCGGCGGCTGGGTCATCCCGTACCTCGCGTTCCTGTCGTCCAACCTGATCGTGTTCTGGTCGGGCTGGGACGTGGTGTGGAAATTGATGGTGGCGGTACTGCTGGGCTTCGTGCTGCTGGCGATCCACGAAACCGGCTGGGGAAAACACACGCCGAAGCTCGAAATGCGTGCGGGATTCTGGATGCTGCCGTGGCTGGGCGGCGTCACGCTGATCAGTTGGCTGGGGCGCTATCCCGCCCTCGACAAGCACGCCGGCAACCTCGGCTGGCTCGACATGGTTTCCGGCGTGGTGGTGATCGTGATTTTTTCCGCGCTGATCATGGGATTGGCGCACGCGCTGCGGTTGCGTGGCCAGGCGGTGGTCGGACAACTCGAGACGCACAAGGCGCGTGTTGCCGATCACCCATCGTCGCCGGCGCGATCCCAAGCTGCCGGCGAGCTCCCGGACTGACTGCGCCGGAAGACGCAAACGATTCTGAATGGGTCATGTCGCGGCAGCGGCGGTGACTGGAACGGGCATGATTGCATGCCGCGGCGCTGGCGCGCAGCGCAACGGAACGCCGAAGATGCCGGGGAACGGCGGGGGCAGCGCGGTTTCCGGCGCATGCAGTTCGGCGACCAGCAGGGCGGTCGCTGCATCCGGCAATCCGGACGAGGCGGCGCGTGCTGTGCGTCGGGCTACAAGGAAGAACCGGGGTTCGCTGGTGAGCTGATAGCGGCGCAGCAATGCGAAGCTCCGCATCAACGGCGCGTCGGGTAGCCTCGCGGACAACGCGAGCGTCCGGAAGCGGTCTTCGGCGAACACGTCGTGCGCCAGGGCCCATAGCCACACGCCGCCCCGACCCGTACGGGCCGGGCCTTCCAGGGAGGATTCCAGCGCGGGGTGCATCGGCACGCGGCCGGTCCTGACCACCGCAAGAGCGGCCAACAGGTAGAGCGGTTCGGCGACGGCTTGCCCCGAGGTCGCGTACCGGTCGACCGACAGCAGGTCATCCACCCGTTGTGCGCACCATGAGGAGAGCGCCACGGATTCGGTGCAGCGCGGCGACGTGCCCTCGAGGATGCGTGAGGCCGCGAGCAGCATCCTTGCCTGCGGCAATCCCGCGGTTAAGCCTTCCGTCGCAGCCAGGAACGAGGTGATTGCCCTGCCTTCGGCGCGAAAATCCGAACGCGCTTGCGCGACCGCGGCTGCCACCGTGCAGGCGGCCCAACCCCGGCCCGCGCGGCCCGAGAGCAACTCGGCTGCCGCGAGTAATTCCGCATCTTCCAACGCCAGTGCCGCACGCAGGGCGAACCACGCCTGGTCGCGCTGGAAGCGTTGCATCGGCACCAGGCGCCGCACTCCCTGCAACGCCGCGATGAATGCCCGTTCGGACGGACCGCGCGGCGGTGCCCGCCAGCCGAAATCCGCGGCAGCATCGGCCGCCGCGAACGCGCGTGCCATAACTTGGACGTCCGCGAACCGTTGCCCGGGCTCTTGCGACATCGCGCGGCGCAACACCTGTTCCACCGCCGGCCACGCCGGCACCCCGCGCGCCGCAAACGGCAATGGAGCCCGCACGGCGATTCGACGGAGCAATTCATCGCGGACGGCGGGTGCATCGATCGGATGCAGGCCGGTCAACAGAAGGTAGGCCAGTGCGGCGATGGCGTACTGCTCCGATGCCGGGCTGGCCGCCGGCGTGACCACGCCGTCCAGCAAGGCGCGCGCCATCTGGGGATCGTGGAATTGCGGAATGCCGGTACGGGCGAGATCGACACCGCCTGGCATATCGTCGATCAGGCGCGCATGGCCGAAGTCGAGAATCACGATGCGGCCGTCGTCTCGCACGACGCAGTTGCCGGGATGAATGTCGCCGTGCAGGACGCCGCAACCGTGCAGGCGGCCATAGGCCTGCAACAGTCGCACCACCAGCGCATGCAGGCCCGGCCGCTCGCGCGCAGCGCGCAACCTCTGTGCCGCCATGCCGATCGACACGCCGCTGCACCACTCCATGGCCAGGAACGGGCGCCCGGCATGCACGCCCTGGGCGTACAGGGTCGGACTGTCCCGGCCGCCAAGCCGCTGCAGGATCTGCCCCTCGTGCGCGAGAACCGCATGGACTTCCTGTCGGCCATCGCGGGCAATCTTCAGCGCCACCGCCTTCCCGTCTTGCGCGCGCGCCTGGAAGACTTCGGAATCGTCCAGCGATCGCACGGCTGCATCGATCTCGAAGCCCGCGAAATCCTGTCCGGCTGCAAGGCTCGCTCCAGGCGCAGCAGCGTCGGATGCATCCTCCGGCACCAGGAAACGCGCCTCGACCATCGTGGCCAAGGCATCGAAGGCCACGTCGAGCAGGGCCTGCGGATCCTGGCCCCGGGCAAGGGCAAAGCGCAGCACGCCGTCGGTGATCCTGCTGGGCGTGCGGAATTCGCCGAGCAATTCGGCGAGTGGCGGTGGGATCAGGCGGGTGGTGACGCGAAAGCCGTGCCGGGTGACGACCGACTGGCCATCGGCCAACGCACCGATACGCGTCCGCGCGCGGGCCGACAGCTCGGCCACCGGCAACACCTTGGCGTCCGGCGGCAGGACGAAACGCGTTTGCGCGAAATCGGGGGTCGATGCGCTCACGGCGGCGTCGGCTGGGTGAACGTGCCGGGTTCCGGCCGCCATCGTGCGGTGTCGATGCCGGCGGCACGCAGGTCGCCCAGCACCGCCGCCACCGTGTCGGCCGGCGCGCGACAGCGTTTCGCGACCAGGGAGTGGGCGAGGCGCGCCGTGATCCACGCGCGCCAGCTTGCAGTCGCTCCGCCCAGCGGTGGGTCAACGCCGCTGGACATCAGCCCGTCGCCGCCGAGTTCGGCGGTGAACGGCACGCCCTGCGCCGGACAACCTCGCAACCGGCGCTGCAAGGCGTGCGCGGCGTCCGTCATATGGTTGGGGTCGTCGAAGTAGGCAATGAGCTTGTCGGGACGCAGCAATCCTTCGATGCCGCGACCGACCTTGAAGGAACGAACGTCGGCCGTGATGAAGGCATCGACGATGTGCGCGAAGGCATTCGGCAGCGCCTCGGGCAGCGGACTCACGTAAAGCTTGCAGGCGGCGATCCATTGCGTCGGCTGCCCGGCGCGGGCGAAGGAGTACCAGCCGGGCAGCGTACTTGCCTCGTAGGTTTCTTCGAGGCGGCGCCGGACGGCACCGCCGACCGCGAGGCCAAGCACGCCCAAGGGCTCGTCGTCGGGTCCGAAGTCACGCTCGTGCGCCGCCGTGCGTGGCAGGCTGCCATAGCGGTACAGCCAGCGCGCCAGCGGGGCTGGTTCGGACGGCTGGTCACGGGCCGCCATCTCGAGGGCGGCCCGTGACATCCGGGCGATTCGGTCCCTCACACGATGCTATGTCGCCATCGTGGCAGTCTCTTTCTTCAGCACATTCTCGAGCTGCGTTCGCACCATGGCTACTTCGGCGCCCCGCGGAGCCTGGGCCTCGGCGGCCTTGTCGATGAACGATATCGCATCCGCCAACTGCCGCTTCAGCCGTGGCAGTTCGCTGACCCGGTGCACCGAGAAGCCGACGTGCACGATCGGGGTCAGCGTGGGCGGTATCGTCTCCATGGAGGTGCCACCGCATTCCGGGTTCACCAGGCCAACCGAACTGCCCAGCGCCGAATAGGCCGCGCTCGCCACCACGGCCGCGCCGATGTCGTGGATCGCGTTGCGGATGATGGCGTTGCCTGCACTGCTGCCGGCCACGAAGGCCCCGGCCACTTCGTCGAACTGCTGGTTTTTCGCGGCTTCGAGAATCGCGCCGCGTACCGATTCGATCAGTTCGATGTTGGCCAGCACGCTCGCGATCGGGGAAATCGGCGTCGGTGGCGTCGGGTCGTCGGGTCCGGGCATCCAGGTACCGCTGCGCGCTCCACCGCCGATGCTGATAGCAAGGTCCTTGATCAGGAAGTCCTTGCGTGTAAACGCTTTACGCTTGTCCATCACATCCTCCTTTGTGGCGCCCGCTCGTCACGCGGGACTTTCGCCGAGCCGCGGACTCGCGGTGACGGCCAACATGTTGCGATCAACCCCCCAAGGAGAAGCGGATGAAGATGTGCTTTGAGTACGTGTTGTTGTCCATCGTTGCCTTTCAGCCGGCCTCGTGGGGCCGCCGTTGCCGGAACACCCGGCGCAGGAATTTGCGCGCGCCGGCCAGGCGTCAAACCCGGGCCGGTCACAGGCACGCGCAAAAAAGGAACTAGAAGAAGGGAGTGCCGGATCTGGCGAAGTTCTTCGTGATCCCCGGAACTCCACGCCAGAACGTTCGGCTGCCATCGAGGGACGCGGCGGCCAAACCGGGGCCGTGACGGTGGGTGGCGCATGCTGTGCCCGACGATTCGATCCACCTGTTGCGCGCGGATCGATGCGAACCGACCACGGTGGTCAGGCGATGCCATGAGAGCCACTCTTTGGCAGAGCCGCTTTCAGTAGCGACTTTGCTCCGAATGCGTTTTGTACGCCCCTTGAGGCAAAATAACAAGAGGCGGAACGCGTCCTTTTTCCTGGGTTTTTTTGCTCGCCTTCGGTACCTCGATGAACACGAGGACCGGACGCCCAAAACTTCTCTCCGTCGGCGAGTGGGGGGAACCAGAACAATATCCATCGGCTGGCGGGGATGTCCTCGACAGCCTGGTCACCACCCGCGACACCTGGCACCCCGGGCCAGGTGCCGGGCTATTTCGCGGTGGCACCGCGCTCGATCTTGCCGACGAGGTTGTAGAGGATGCGCAGGTCCTCTGCATCCAGGGTGTCGCCGCGCATGCCGCGGAAGTGGTCGTGGAAGGCCCGGACGGCGGCCGGGGGATCGTCCAGCGAATAGCCGATCGCGGTCAGGGCCATCCACGGGTCGAAGCCGCGCGGCGGATCGGGCAGCGTGGCAGGCGGGTCGGGCCACAGGCCGAACCCTGCCGCCGCCAGTGCGGCCCACGGGAACATCGGGCCCGGATCGTCCTTGCGGGCGGGCGCCATGTCCTCGTGGCCGATGATCTGTGCGCGAGGAATGCCCCAGCGGGTGGTGAGGTCGGTCAGCAGGTTGATCAGGCTGGCGATCTGCTGCGGCGGAAACGGAGCCTGGCCGTTGTTGTCGATTTCGATGCCGATGGAGGCGGAGTTGACGTCGGTGATCGTGCCCCAGCGGCCGCCGCCGGCATGCCAGGCGCGATCGACGTCGCTGACCAATTGGTAGATGCGGCCGTCGCGGCCGATCAGGTAATGCGCACTGACCGGTCCGCCGCTGTTGGCGGTGCGCAGCGTGTCCAGCGATTGCTGCACCGAATCCTGGTCGGTGAAGTGCAGCACGATCAACTGCGGCGCGCGGATGTCGCGGTTCTTCGACGGCACCCACGTCGCGATGGGGTTGCGCGGCGGCAGGGGCGCGCAGGCGGCCAGCAGCGCCAGCATGAGCCCGGTACAAAGCAGCTTCGCGGCCTGTGGGTGATGCGTGCGCCGTCGGCGCGGCATCATCACGGCTTCCTCGCTGCAGCGCGCCGGCATCCCGCCGGCTTGGCGCAAATCCACGATCAGAAATCGACGCTGACGGTCAACTGGAAGAAACGCGGCGATGAGAAGCCGATCGTCTGGCCCCAAGTGGGGCTGGTCTCGTCGGAAATGTCGCCCTGCAACTGCTCGTCGACCACCGTCGTCCGCTGCTGGTTCAGCAGGTTGTAGACCGCGAACTTCACCTGGAGGTTGGCGTCCTTGATCTTTGTCAGGTAGCTGACGCTGGCATTCAGGTCGAAGATCCACGGGGTATGGCCATAGCCGCCACGCGGCGAATGGACGTACACGCGGTCTTCGGAAGGATACGGGACCGGGTCGCCGTCGGCGTCGAACTGCCCCGGGATGTTTCCGCACTTGTCGACGCAGATGAAGTAGCTGTAGTAGTTGGTGTCGTCGAACGGGTTGCCGGAACCGAGCCCGCTGATCGGTGCGCCGGAGTGGATGTCGGCGACCGCGCCCAGGCGCCAATGGTCATTGATGGCGTAGGCACCGCGGAACTTGAACTGATGGCGCCGGGCGTTGGACAGTGGGCCGTAGCCGGCGTAGTTCACCCACGGATTGTCGAAGTTCTCGGTGCGGCCGGTATCGTCGAAATCGGTCAACGAGTTCACCGGACCTTCGGCGTTGCCGCGCGTCCACGAAATCGTGTACGAGGCGTTCATCGACCACTTGCCGTCCCAGGCGCGATCGACGTCGAACTCGAGCGCGTAGTACTTGCGCTTGGGTTTCGACCAGCCGGTCTGGCCGAGGTAATTGCCCTCGTTGTCGTACATCGCCCAGCCTTCCTTGGAGGTGTCGACGGTGACGTACCCATCCGCCGTGCCGTCGCAGTCGGTGTCACCCCAGACCGTCACCGGCTGGCCGGGATTGGCCATTACCCAGCCGATGTAGCCGTCGCCGCCGCAGGCGGCAGTAGCGCTGATTTCCATGTCGTCGATCGCGTTGTGCAGGCGCCGGTAGGTGCCCTTGACGCCCCAGGCCCAGGTCTGGTCGAGGGCCTGTTCGAAGCCCAGGATCAATTCGTCCTGGTACACCGGGTCCATGTTCTTGTCGACTTCCGCGCGCAGGTCGCCCACGGTGCCGTCACCTTGAGAGTCGTCGACCTGGCCGATCTGCGGCCCGAGGATCGGGACCGCGTACTGCGAACCATTGAGTTCCTGGGTCTCCCAGCCATCGAACGCGAAGTAGGTGCGTGAATCCAGCAGTCCGCCGGCCTGCTTGATGTTGATCACGTTGGCGACCGGCAGGTAGTAGCGGCCGAGGTTACCGAACAGCTTGGTGGTGCCGTCGCCCTTCATGTCCCACGAGAATCCGAAGCGCGGCGCCGGCTGGTTGTCGATCTTGATGTAGCTGCGTCCAGCGGCGTCCTGGTTGTCGAAGCTGTCGTTGCGCAAGCCGAGGCTCAAGAGCAGGTTCGGGGTGACCTGCCAGTCGTCCTGGATGTAATACGCCGAATCGATGGTGGCGAAGGTGCCGGAAATTTCGTATTGACGCTGGCGGATGTAGGCGAAGTAGCCCGGCGGCACTACACCACCGTTGCTGATCGTCGCTCCTGGCGTGGTGGCATACACGTTGTAGTAGTAGGCGCCGGGGCCGGTGTAGTAACGCGAATAGTTGGAGACATTCTTTTCGTGGTCGTAGCCGAACTTCAGCAGGTGGTTGCCGAGGGTCCACTCGAAGTCGGCGCGGTCCTGGTGGCGGACGTCGTCGCGCGAGATCACGGTGGAATTGGTGGTGCAGCCCAGCGGGAGATCGGGCTGCGGTACGTCGCTGTCGGCGCTCACGTAATTGCACTCGTCGTCGCGCAGAGAATGCGAAAACGCCTCGCGCTGGTTGCGGCCCCACATCAGCTTCATCGTGAAGTTGTCCGTGAGGAAGCTGGTCCAGGTGAGGTTGCCGCTCTTGCCGCCGGTGTCGTTGTAGACGGTGTTGGTCTGCTGGCCCTTGCTGTCGGCGTCGAAATCGTAGTCGTAGACGTTGCCGATTTCGTGGTTCTTGTCCGAGAACGCCATCAGGCTGAGGGTGTTGTTGTCGGTGATGCGCCAGTCGATCGTTCCCCCCCAGAATCCCGTGCCGTTCTTGTTGGTGGTGAGTACGGTGCCGGCGTTGTTGGTGTTCTGGGGCCGGTAATCGCGGAGCTCGTACATCGCGAAGAAGAACAGCTTGTCCTTGATGATCGGTCCGGACGCGTAGAGGTCGAGCTTGTTGAGCGAGTAGTTGTCGCGGCTGGACGTCAAGTAGCGCCCGTCGGCATCGTAGAGGTCCCGCTTGCTCGCCTGCAGGTCGCGCGGCTCGAAGGTGTACTGGGCGCCCGCGTGGAACTGGTTGCTGCCGCTGCGCACGACGGCGTTGACCACGCCGCCGGTGGTGCGGCCGTACTCGACCGAATAGCCCCCGGTCTTGACCTGGAATTCCTGATAGAACAGGAAGGGCGCCTCGGAGAACCCGTTGCGGTTGTAGAAGTCGG
>DASSNH010000003.1:0-8906 GCA_035701405.1 Rhodanobacteraceae bacterium | reverse complement strand
TGCGCAGCGTTTGGGCGAGCGCCGGGCCGACGCCGGGCAGCAGCGTCGCCGGCGCGAGTCCGGGATCGGGCGAGCGTTCGATGCGCGTGTCGGCGGGGGAAGTCACCCGCGCAAGATTAGTGGATGCCATGCGGTGCGCGGCTTTCCGGCTCCACGGCTACCATGCGCGGATTCCGTCTCCGGCATTTCCGATGAGCGAATTTGAATACATCACCGTATTGCTGTCGATCATCCTCGGCCTGGCCGTGACCCAGCTGCTGGCAGGTTTTGCTCGCCTATTGCGCGACGGACGCTCGCTGACACCAGCGTGGTGGATCTTCGTCCTCATCGCCATGCTGCTTTTGGCAAATCTGCAGATCTGGTGGGTTTCCCACGAGTGGCGCCGGGTTGAGGAGTGGACCTTCCTTGCCTACGCAGCATTCATGATCCTTCCGGTGCTGATGTACCTGCTGGCCTACCTGCTGCTGCCTGACAACCTGCACCTGACGGGGCACGAACTTGCGCGCGAATTCGTCGACCACCGCAAACCCTTCTACACCTGCCTTGCGCTGGTGCCACTTGCCAGCTTCCTGCAGGAGCGCCTGCTCACCGGCCACCTGCCCTCGGCAAGCCTGGACACCGGCTTCCGACTCGTGTTTCTGGCCATTGCCGTGCCGGGCTTCCTGTGGCGGCAGACTCGCGTGCAGGCCTGCGTGGCATTGCTGGCGCTCCTGAACATGGCAACCTATACCGGTGTGCTGTTTACGCAGATGCGCTGAGGCAGGGGCTGCGGGCCCCGGGGTGCGACCGCGGCGGTACTCAGCGATCGACGGCTGCAATTACATCGATCTCGACCGCCGCGCCACGCGGCAGCGCGGCCACGCCGATGGTCGAGCGCGCGGGATATGGTTCGTTGAAGTAGCGCTTCATGACCTCGTTGACCGCGGAAAAATTGCCGAGGTCGGTCATGTAGATGGCAACGCGAACCACGTCGTCGAATGTCGCATTCGCCGCGCCCAGCACGGCCTTCAGGTTCTCGAACACGCGCTCGGCCTGCTCGTCGATCCCGCCCGCGACCATTTCGCCCGTGGCGGGGTCGAGCGGCGTCTGGCCGGAAAGGTACAAGGTGTTGCCCGAACGCACGGCTTGCGAATACGGGCCGATGGCCTTGGGCGCGGAATCGGAATGGATCGGTTGGCGTGGCATGCGCGGGCTCGCGGTGGCGAAACGTGCAGTTTACCCCGGCCGCGCAAGACGCACCGGCCGCGCGAGCCGCCGCGGGTTCAGGCGGAGCCGACCGGTTTGGTCCGGACGCCGCGGCGCGGCACGTCGGCGCCCCGCTTCTCGCCGGCCAACTCCTCGCGGGCGTATCTCATCGCCTTCGCGACGATCCTGGCGGGGAAGCCCAGTTCGCCGAGCAGCCGGATCGCATTGCGCTCGCTGGCAGGGCCCGCTCGCAGGCGGTAGTCGAAGAATCCGTCCACGTCGGGGCTCTCCTGGAAGTGGTACAGATCGTAGCGTTCGTCCAGGAGCGCCTGCAGTTCCACGTCGTGGGTCGTGGCCAGCACGATCGAGCCTTCGCCCAGCGATTCCAGCACCGCGCGTGCGACCGCGACGCGTTCGGTCGTATTGGTGCCGGTGAACAATTCGTCGATCACGAAGATGGCGCGGCGTTGGTCCGCCTGCCGGGCAAAAAAGGAACGAATCGTCTCGACTTCGGAGAAGTAATGGCTCTTGCCGGACGCGACCGAATGCCCCGCCTGGATCGAAGCCATGACCGGGGCGTGCGGGATCGTGGCCCTCGCAGCGAGGCAGAAGCCGAGCGTCTGCCCCAGCAGCACGTTGACGCCCACCATCTTGATGAAGGTGGTCTTGCCGGCCATGTTCGATCCGGTGACCAGGGCAGAGCGTTGCTCCAGCCGGATGGAATTGCGGACACCGGCTTCCAGCAGTGGATGCCCGCCGTCCTCGATATCCAGCATGGCGCAGTCGCTGAATGAAGGATGGCAATGGTCGGGGCGATATGCCAGCCAGGACGCCATCGCGATCATCGCGTCGATTTCGCCGACCAGTTCGAACGATGCGGCCAGCTTGTGCCTGAGCACGGCGAACCGGCGCATGGCCCGCCCGTGCGCCAGCAACTCCAGCAGGAAGGCGAAGTTGAGCCAGACGAACACGAAGGCGCTCTCGGGCCGCTTCAAGCGAGCCAGCCAGCGCAGCGCCTTGCGCACCGCCCGGCGGTTCGACGCTTCCCCGTGGAGCCCCGCCAACTGCGGAAGCGAACGATGGGCCTCGTGCAGCGCGGCAAGGTCATCCGCCACTTTCACCAGCAGCAGGCATTGCGTGAGCGTCTCCGCATCACGCAGCGAGTCGGCGCATGCGCGGAAGATCAGGAACGCGTTGACGAACAGCATGGCGACCCATATCCACGCCGGCCACGCCCACCAGACCACGCCGCCCAGCACCGCGGCCGAGGCCAGGCTCCATGACCACAGCAGCGCCTGGTGGCGTGGCGCCGGCGGCAACTTCCCGAAAACGAAATCGACGATGCGATTGTTGGATTCATCCTTGAGGGGCAGCAGCCTGCGCTGGAGCGTCTCCCGCAACGCCGCGTTCGAACGCAGTTCGGCGCAGACCGCGTAGTTCGCCGCGAGCGTTGCCGCATCTCCGCTGTACTCGCGCATCCGGCGGTACAGCACCTGGCTTCCCACGGGAGTGACCGTCGAGTCCATGGAGGCGAAGATCTTCGGATATTCGAGATCCACCCAGGTCTTGTCGTCGATGGACGACGACGCCTCCCGATCGCGAACGAGATCGAAGTAATCGCTGTCGCGCCACCCGTCCTTGTCACCGGGCTTCGCCCAGCGCGCGCGAAGCTCCGCCATCGCCTTGCGCGCCGGAAACAGGACATCCGCAAGGTACGCCAACAGATTTTCCAATGTAACTGGCAAAAGCGTCGTCACAACGGATACCGGTACACCCCGTTGACCACCTTGGTGTTGCGGATCCTCCGCATCACGTCGGCGAGGTGCTTGCGGTTCTTCACCTCGATCGCGAAGATCAGGGTGGCGGCCTGGATGCCGCGCTCAATGTACTTGACATCGTCGATGTTGGAATTCGCTTCGGCGATCGCGGCGGAAACCGTCGCCAGCACGCCCGGCCGGTTGACGACCTCGACCCGCAGTTCGGCCCGGTAGTCGCCCTGCACCTCCTTGTCCCAGCCGATCTCGACGCGGCGTTCGGGGAGCTTGGCCAGTTCGACCACGTTCGGGCACTCGACCCGATGCACGACGATGCCCTTGCCTGGCGAGAGGTAGCCCACGATGTCGTCGCCCGGCAGCGGGTGGCAACAGTTGCCGAAACTCAGGATGCCGCGTTCGGCGCCGCTGATGCGTATCTTCTCCGAACGATGCAGCGCGGCCCCGATCACCGGCCCGCCCATTTCGGTCAGCTTCGCCGCGACCTGGTCGGGCATGCGGTTGCCCAGCGCGATGTCGGAGAGCAGGTCCTCGAGCCGGCGCAGGCTGTGTTCGGCGAGGAACCGGTCGAGCACCTCCGGCAGCACGGCGTCGAGGCTCGAGCCCCGCGTGTCGAGCGCGCTTTCGAGCATCCGGTGCCCGAAGTCGATCGCGTCCTCGTGCTGCAGCCGCTTCAGGTACTGGCGGATCGCGGCACGCGCCTTGCCGGTGACCGCGAAATCCAGCCACTGTGGGTTGGGCGCGGCGGAAGGCGCGGTGATGACCTCGACGGTCTGGCCCGATGATGGCTGCGAACGCAAGGAAGCGAGTTTGCCGTCGATGCGCGAGGCGACCGCGTGCATCCCGACATCGGTGTGCACCGCGAACGCCAGGTCCAGCGCGGTCGCGTTCCTCGGCAGCGCCTGGATGTCGCCGGCCGGGGTGAACAGGTAGACCTCGTCGGGGAACAGGTCGACCTTGACGTTTTCGAGGAATTCCAGCGAGGAAGGCGTGGCCGCCTGGTTGTCCGCGAGCGTCTCGACCCATGCACGGGCACGCAGTTGCGCGCTGTTGGGCGGGGTGGTTTCGGTCTTGTACGACCAGTGCGCCGCGACGCCCCGCTCGGCAACGGTGTTCATGTCCTCGCTGCGGATCTGGACTTCGATCGGCGCGCCGAACGGCCCGAACAGCACCGTGTGCAGCGACTGGTAGCCGTTGGCCTTGGGGATCGCGATGAAATCCTTGAAGCGCCCCTCCACCGGCTTGAACAACGAATGCGCCGAACCGAGCGCCTGGTAGCAGTGAGCCACCGTGTCGGTCACGACCCGCACGCCGTACACGTCCATCACCTCGGCGAAGGTCTTGTGCTCGCTCTTCATCTTCGACCAGATGCTGTAGGGCGCCTTGACGCGACTGATGATCCGCGCGGGGACGCCGTCCGCGGCCAGCCGCTCGGCGAGGGCCTTCTCGATGATCGCCATCGATTCGCGGCGGTCGCCGATGGTGCGCTTGATCCGCGAGGCGATGATCTTGTAGCGATCGGGGTAGAGGCTGCGGAACCCGAGGTCCTGCAGCTCGCTGCGGATCGCGTTCATGCCGAGGCGCGCCGCGATCGGGGCGTAGATGTCCAGGGTTTCACGTGCGATCCGGCGGCGCGCGTCGGGCGCCATCGCCGACAACGTGCGCATGTTGTGCAGCCGGTCGGCCAGCTTGATCAGGATCACCCGCAGGTCGCGCGCCATCGCCAGCAGCATCTTGCGAAAGCTTTCCGCATCGGCTTCGACGCGGCTCGCGAAATCCACCCGTTCCAGCTTGGTGACGCCGTCGACCAGCTCGGTTACCGTGGCGCCGAACCCTCCCTCGAGCTGCACCCGGGTCAGGCCGGTGTCCTCGAGGGTGTCGTGCAGGATCGCCGCGATGATGGTTTCCGCATCCAGGCGCAGGCCGGCCAGGATGGAGGCCACCGCGAGGGGGTGGGTGATGTACGGCTCGCCGCTCTTCCTGCGCTGGCTGGCGTGGGCGTGCGCGCTCACGGCGTACGCCCCGCGCACCCGCTCGATCTGTTCGGGGGGCAGGTAGGCCGCGAGCTGTTCCGCGAGCGCGTCGATGGCCCTGACCTCGGCGGGCTCGGTGTCCCGTCCCGGCACCCGCAGGTCGTTGGCCCCGGCTTTGGCTTTGCGCTTGCGCATCACCGCAAGCTAGACATGCCGTGCGTGCGAGTCAATCCCGACCACGCCGGCGGAAGACGGACGCCCTTGCGAAGGCGATCCGTGCGTCAGAGCTCGTCGACGCCCTTAGCCATGTCTTCGTCGACTTCCGCGGCTGCCCATTCGAGGGCCTCGCGGTCGCGGCGCTCACGCTCGACCCGATCGATCTCGTCGATGGTCGGCATGTCGATGGTGTGGTCCGCGATTTCGCGGAGGGCCAGGACGGTGGGCTTGTCGTTTTCGGGGTCGATGGTGGCTTCGACCCCGTTCTCGAGCTGGCGCGCGCGGCGCGTCGCCATGAGGACCAGTTCGAAACGGTTGTCGACCACCTTCAGGCAGTCTTCGACGGTGATGCGGGCCATATGGGGTTCCGGTCATGCTGCAAACTTCCAGATTGTAGCAGCACGCCGGCATTTGTCGATGCGGCGGGATTGCGGCCGCCAGCCGTGGCGGACCCGCCTGAACGCCGCCTGCTCCAGGAACCCTTCGCCCCGGCGTTCGCGGCGCGAAGGCCCGTACAATCGCGCACTTGCAACTTCCGCCCGCCGCCCGCATCCACGACGCATGCCACGCACCCGCCGCTCCCGCGCCGCGCAACACATCATCATCGCCTGTCTCGCGGGCGCGCTGGCCGCGTGCGCGGTGGCGCCGCCGCGTACGGACGATCCGCTGCAGTCGTTCAACCGCAAGATGTTCGCCTTCAACCGTTTCGCGGACAAAGCGGCGATCCGGCCCGCCGCGAAGGCCTACGTGAAGGTGACGGGACCGAAGGAACGGATCCTGATCGGCAACTTCTTCTCGAACCTGCGCACGCCCATCACGATCGTCAACGAAGTGCTGCAGGGACGTCCCGGGCCTGCGCTGCAATCGACCGGGCGCTTCCTGATCAACACCACCGTCGGATTCCTGGGCGTGTTCGACCCGGCCAGCGAGATGAAGCTGCCCCCGCACCCGACCGACTTCGCGGTCACGCTGGCGCATTGGGGCGTGCCGGAGGGGCCTTTCCTGGTGCTGCCGTTCATCGGCCCCACCACCGCGCGAGACGTGTGGCGGCTGCCGGTGGACAGCTATTTCGATCCACTCGGCTGGTACGCGCGCAACCACGACTTCCGCTGGAACGCGCAGTACCTCCCGAACCTCGCGTACCTCGTGACCCTGCGCGCGAACGCGCTGCCGCTGGATCCGATCATCGACACCTCGTATGACCCGTATGCGTTCACGCGCGACGCCTATCGCCAGAACCGCCTGTACCAGGTGTATTACGGCAACCCGCCGCTGTCGGCGATCGAACAACTGCAGGGTACCGCCCCGGGGCAGGAGAACGGCGAGGACCTGGACAAGTTGCTCGAGCAACAGAAGGCGTACGAGCACTCGCACGGCCTGAACCAGAACGGGATGCCGGCATCCGGCGGATCGTCGGCGCAACCGGCGCCGGCAGCGAGCAACGGGTTGCCGGCGCCGCCAACCTCCAGCGCCGTGCCCGCACCCGCGGGCTGAGCCGGCGGATCAAGCAGCCGGACGCGCGTCGGGCTCCAGCAGCGCGGCCACGCCGCAAACCTCCGCAAGCGCGCGGAGCCCTTCCGGCAGCGCGACCACGCGCAGGCGTCGGCCCGCCCGGTTCGCGGCGGCAGCCAGCGCGATCACGCAGGCGAGCCCCGCGCTGTCGGCGTGCGCGATGCCCGCGAGATCCAGGCGTGTTTGCGAGCCCGCGGCCAGCACGCGCTCGCCATCGGTACAGGCGCGCTGCGCCGTGGCGAAGGTCAGGGCGCCGCGAATCGCGAGCGTGTCGCGATCGGCGGCACCGATCTCCACCGTGTCGGCGGGGGCGGACGTGAGGACCATCGTCAGTGCCCGCCGCCTTCCTTCTTCATTTCGTTGATCGCGGCCGCGCCCTGGGTCTGCAGCCGTTTGATCAAACCGTCGATGCCTTCCTTCTGGATTTCGGCATCCACCTGGTTGCGGTAGTTGGTGATGTAGGAGATGCCCTCGATGATCACGTCGTACGCCTTCCATTCACCGGAAGAGGTCTTGCGGAACGCGTAATCCACCGACAGGTTCTTGCCGCTCGCGAGCTGCACCTGGGTTCGCACGATCGTGCGGCGCTGGTCCAGCGGGCCCTGCGCCGGCAACACCTTCACCGCGCCGCGGGTGTAGGCGACCAGCCCTTCCGCATAGCGATGGGTCAGCGCCTTGTAGAACGCCCGCGTGAACGCCACGCGCTGCGCCGGGGTCGCTTCGCGCGCATGCGGGCCGAGCACCAGCAGCGCCGCATAGTCCATGTCGAAATGCGGCAGCACGATGCCATCGATGATCTTGATCACCTCGTCGGGATTCTGGCGCAACTCGGCCTGGCGCCCCTGGATCGCATCGGCCAGCTTGTCGGCGATCGACTGGACGACCTGTTGCGGAGCCTGGCCGGTCGGTGCCGCCACCGCGGGCGCGGCGAGCGCTGCGAGCGCGAACGCCAGGAACAACGGGATGAAACGCTTGGGCATGGAATGTCTCCTCGGGAGCGTGCGACGGGTCGCAGCGCGAAATGTCAGGGCTTGCGGGATGCGGGCGGGGCGCTGGACGCGGGAGCCGCGCCGGAACCGCTGGAGCTCGATCCCCCGTTGACCATGAACTTGCCGATCAGGTTCTCGATGCTCATCGCCGACTGGGTCAGCACCATCTCGTCGCCGTCTTTCAGGAACTCCGGCGAGCCGCCCGGCTGGATGCCAACGTACTGGTCGCCCAGTAAACCGCTGGTGAATATCGCGGCCGCGGAATCCTCCGGAATGTCGCTGTACCGCTTGTCGATCGACATCACCACCAGCGCATCCATCCGTTGCGGTTCCAGCGTGATCGACTGCACGTCGCCGATCCGCACGCCCGCGATCTTCACCGGCGCGCGTTCCTTCAACTGGCCGATGTTGCCGAAGCGCGCCTTGACGGCGTAGGTGTTGCTGCTGGTCATGCCGTTGGCCACCGAGGTGGTCTGGGTGGCAAGGTAAGCCAGCGCGGCGAAGCCGAGCAGGATGAACAGGCCGGTGCCGATGGCGTAGGAAGGTCTCGGATTCATGCAGTCACCAATGCTACGGGGTCAGGTCAGGAACGCCGTCATCACGAAATCGAAGGCGAGGATCACGATCGAGGAAAACACCACCGTACGGGTGGTCGAATACGCGACGCCCTCGCTGGTGGGCGGCGCGGTGTAGCCCTGGAACACGGCGATCAGGCTGACCACGCCGCCGAACACGATGCTCTTGTACAGGCCATCGAGGATGTCCTTGTGCAAATCGACCGTGGAGGTCATGTTGCCCCAGAAGGTGCCGTTGTCGAGCCCGAGCCAGGTCACGCCGACCAAGTGTCCGCCGAAGATGCCCATCGCGTTGAACACGCACGCGAGCAGCGGCATCGCGATCACGCCGGCGAGGAACCGCGGCGAGGCGACATAGGCCAGCGGATCGACGGCCATCATCGACATCGCATCGAGCTGGTCGGTCGCGCGCATCAGGCCGATCTCGGCGGTGACCGCGGTGCCCGCACGCCCCGCCACCAGCAGCGCGGTCACCACCGGACCGAGTTCGCGGAACAACGACAGCGCGACCACGGTTCCGAGCGCGGCGGTACCGCCGAAGATCGACAACGTGTAGTAAAGCTGCAGCGCCAGCACCATGCCGACGAAAAGCCCGCAGGTCATCACGATCACGAGGCTCATCGCGCCGACGAACCAGACCTGCCGGCACGTCTCGCGCCAGTAGCGCAGGCTCTTGGGCAGTGC
>DASSNH010000002.1:0-3871 GCA_035701405.1 Rhodanobacteraceae bacterium | reverse complement strand
GACGACGCCTTGAGCGTGCACGGTGCCTACCAGTTCAACGAGCAATGGAGCGCCGACGGCCTGGCGTTTCGCAGCCAGGGCCGCAATGAATACGACGGCACCTTCAGTGATGCGGACGATTACTCGAACCAGGTGCTGGGCGGCCAGTTGCACTTCCTGCCGAGCAAGCGCGTGAAGCTGTCGCTGCGCGCCGGTTCCAGCACCGACTTCGACGCCGATTTCCTCGGCGGGGTCTACGTCGACAACTTCGATACCCGTCGCACGCTGGGCTCGCTCCAGGCCGACATCGCGTCGGGCGGCGGCCTGCTGACCCTCGGCTACGACTGGGTGCGCGAGCACCTCGCGAGCAACACCCTGTACGTCGAGAACGCGCGGATCGACCGCGGCCTGTTCGCGCAATGGCAACGCGATTTCGCCGCGCAATCGCTGCAGGCCAACCTGCGCCGCGACCAGGACAGCCAGTTCGGCGGCAAGACCACCGGCGGCCTCCTGTGGGGATGGGACTTCGCCGCCGGGCTTCGGCTCACCGCGAGCTACGGGACGGCATTCCGCGCACCGACCTTCAACGACCTCTACTACCCGGGCTTCGGCAATCCGTCCCTGCGCCCCGAGAGTTCGCGCAACCTGGAACTCGGCCTGCGCGGCACCCCGGCGTGGGGACACTGGCAGGTCAGCGCCTACCGCAACGACATCCACGACATGATCGCGTTCGATGCGGCGGTGGGCCTTCCGGGCAATGTCGACCAGGCCCGCATCACGGGCATCGAGGGCGTGGTCGACGGCAAGGTCGCTGGCTGGAACCTGCGCGCGACCGCAACGCTGCTGCATGCGCGCAACGATGCCCGGGGCGGGTTCAATGACGGCAACGAGTTGCCGCGCCGCCCCAGCCGCAGCGCGCGTTTCGACGCCGACCGCAGCTTCGGGCGCCTCAGCCTCGGCGCGAGCTGGTATCTCGCCGGCCGCCGCTACGACGACATCGCGAACCTGCACCCGCTGGGCGGCTATGCGCTCGTGAACGTGCGGGCCGGCTGGCAGTTCGGCCGCGCCTGGGCGCTGCAACTCGCCCTCGACAACGTGTTCGACAAGGATTACGAGACGGCCTGGTTCTACGACCAGCCGGGGCGCAACTTCATGCTCACGTTGCGGTATCGTCCGAACCCGCCATGAACGTTTCCACGCGCCGGTGTCCGGCCCTGCTGGTTTCCGCGCCCGCCTCGGGCCAAGGCAAGACCAGCGTGACCGCGGCGCTGGCGCGTTGGCACGTGCGGCAGGGGCGGTGCGTGCGGGTGTTCAAGACCGGCGCGGATTTCCTCGATCCGATGATCACGGGGCGTGCCGCCGCATCGCCTGCCTACCAGCTCGACTGGTGGATGGGCGGCGAAGCCGACGTGCGTGCGCGGCTCCACGCGGCCGCGGCCGAAGCCGATTTGATCCTGGTGGAAGGCGTGATGGGCCTGTTCGACGGCGATCCCTCCAGCGCCGACCTCGCCGCTGCCTGCGGGTTGCCGGTGCTGGCGGTGATCGACGGCGGCGCGATGGCGCAAACGTTCGGTGCGGTCGCGCAGGGACTGGCGGAGTTCCGCGAAGACGTGCGGGTGTATGGCGCCGCTGCCAATCGCATCGGCGGCGAATACCACGCGCAGTTGTTGCACAAGAGTCTCCCGAACGGCATCGCATGGCTGGGCGCGCTGCCGGACGATCCCGCGCTGGTGCTGCCCGAGCGGCATCTCGGCCTGGTGTCCGCCGGTGAGCTGGCCGATCTCGATGCACGCATCGATGCGTTGGCCGATGCCTGGAGCCGGTACGCGGAACCCGGCCTGCCGCCGCCGGCGAGGTTCAAGCCCGCGCCGTCCGCATCCGCGCCGCCGTTGCTGCAGGGCTCGCGCATCGCCGTTGCACGCGACGACGCGTTCTGTTTCATCTATCCGGCCAACCTCGACCTGCTGCGTGACGCGGGTGCGGACCTCCGGTTCTTCTCGCCGCTGGCGGGCGATGCGCTACCCGAGTGCGATGCCGCCTGGCTGCCCGGCGGTTTTCCCGAGTTGCATCTGCAGGTGTTGTCGCAGCGCAGCGACCTGCACGCCGCGCTGCGTGGGCACGTGATGGCCGGCAAGCCGCTGCTTGCCGAATGCGGAGGGTTGCTGTTCGCGCTGGACGACCTGGCTTGTGCCGACGGCGCTGCCGCATCGATGGCCGGCCTGTTGCAGGGGCGTGCCGTTGTGCATCCGCGGCTCGCCGCGCTGGGGCTGCAGGAAGTGGCGCTGCCGGAAGGCACGCTGCGCGGCCACACCTTCCACCACGCGCGCGCGGAAATCGAGGCGAAACCCATCGCGACGGCGGTGAACCCCAACGGCGCGCCGTCGCGCGAAGCGGTGTATCGCGAGCGACGCTTCACCGCGAGTTTCGTGCACTTCTATTTCCCGTCGGACCCGGAAGCCGCATTGCGATTGTTCCTGCCGTGACCTGATTCCAACAGGCATCGATCGCGCGTTGGTGTTGGCGGGATGAGGCTTTCGTAGGCTGGGCTGATCCCGGATTTGTCCGGGAGAAGCCCAACGGGGATCGGTCGCCCCCGCGTTGCGCTCCGCGGGATAAAACCCCGCTCGGCACCAACCTACAAAGTCGTGTTGGCGCGAAGCTTGGCGAAGATCCGCCGCGCGGCTGGTCGCGGCCATCGACCGCTCCTGCGTCAGCGTTGCCCTGGAGACGACGGGCTCGCGGTGTTGGCGATGTAGCGCCAGTGCCACGGTTCGTACTCGTAGCCGTACTGGTTGCCGGGCGGGAACGAGAGATGGAACCCGAAGCGTCCCGCGTTGCGTTCGAGCCAACCGAACGCCTTGCTCTTGGCGAAGCTCGCGTCGGCGGCCGGAACGCCGGGCGTGGTCAGATCGACGGCGCAGCCAGTCTGGTGTTCGCTGTAGCCCGGCACCGCATTGATCGCCAGTGCCTTCTCGATGCTCATGCCGCGCTTCAGCTTCTTGCGGATCAGCCCGGTCTGGTACGACATGCTGCGAAAGGCCGACACCGTTTGGAGTTCGACCCCGTCGTGCTTCGCGGCCGCGAACATCTTCTTCAAGGCCGTGGCCGCGGGCGCGACCATCTCGACCTTGCGTCCATACACGTCGCGTGGCACCTGCACCAGGTCCTTGGCTTCCGGCTGCAGCGCCAGGTGGTGGCGTGCGGTGTAGTCCGCCGGAATCCCGAGACCACGGTTCACGTCCCGGACGTGAACGACCTGCGCCGCGGGCTGGGGCGGAGGGGTGGCCGGGCAGAGCACCTCGGCCGCGAAGGCGGCGGGGGTGAGGAACGACGCGAGGGCGGCAAGCACGGTGTTGCGGACGAAAAGCACGCGGATCTCCGGAATGGCGAAACGCGCATGATAGGGGAGCCGGTCCGGCGTTCCGGACCGCTCACGCGGATCGCCGATTGGAGTATCCTTGCAAGGTTGCGATTTGCGTTTTCCCCTGTCATGCCCATCTACGTTTTCCGTTGCGAGGATTGCGGCGAGCAGTTCGATCGCCTGCAGAAACTCTCCGATCCCGATCCCGACACCTGCCCGAACTGCGGCAGGCACCACGTGCGCCGCCAGGTGACCGCGCCGGCGTTCCGCCTCGCGGGCAGCGGCTGGTACGAGACCGACTTCAAGTCCGACAAGGAAAAGAAGCGCAACCTCGCCGGCCGCGACGAGTCGGCGTCGGGCAACGGCGCCAAGGCCGGCGACAAGCCCGCCGCCGGCGAGAAGCCGACCTCCGGCGGCGGCGACGCGAAGACCGCCAACGCGGCCGAGCCCAAGGCTGCGGGGACATCGGCGGCTTCGAAGGACTGACGGCGGCCTCGTCCCAGGGCGGACCTACCTGCCGCCCGCATGTGG
>DASSNH010000001.1:0-8475 GCA_035701405.1 Rhodanobacteraceae bacterium | reverse complement strand
CAGCGTCGCCTGGGATTACCCCGAACTCGAAGACTTCCTCAGGCTGCTGGAGCGCTGGGTGGGCGAACGCGACCTGACGGCGCCCTCGAAGTGATCGAGCGATTTCGCAGCCCGGTCCCTGCGCGCTTTGCTCCCTCTCGCCCACGGGACGGGTGCCGGGCTGAAGGGGGTCTTTCCCCCACCAGGCACGGGCGTTCGCCATGAAGGCGCTGGTCTTCGCGGCCGGCCGCGGCGAACGGATGCGCCCGCTCAGCGACACCACGCCCAAACCCCTGCTCGCGGCTGCCGGCAAGCGGCTGATCGAATGGCACCTCGAACGCCTCGCCGCGGCCGGCGTGCACGACGTTGTCATCAACATCGCCCACCTCGCCGCCCAATTCCCCGAAGCGCTGGGCGACGGTGCGCGCTACGGCCTGCGCATCGAATACAGCCGCGAAGGCGACGTGCCGCTCGAAACCGGTGGCGGCATGCTGCACGCGCTGCCGTTGCTGGGCAAGGCCCCGTTCATCGCGGTCAACGGAGACATCTTCACCGACTTCGATTTTGCATCCTTGCCGCGCGAGCCGCAGGGGCTCGCGGAACTGGTGCTGGTGGACAATCCGCCGCAGCACCCGCGCGGCGATTTCGGAATCGATGCAACGGGAACGCTGTTGCCCCACGCGGATTCGCCCGGCGCCGCGCGTGCGCTGACCTTCGCCGGGATCGGCATCTACCGCGCGGAAGTCCTCGGCGACTGGCGGGGCATCATCGGCGATACGCCCGGCGCGCAGGTGACCCCGCCGCGCTTTTCGATCGTCCCGCTGCTGCGCGCCGCGATCGCACGTGGCGAAGTCGGATGGCGGCACCATGCCGGCGCCTGGACCGACATCGGCACGCCCGCGCGCCTGGCCGAGCTCAACGCGGACCTGCCCTCGTAGAGGCGCGCCGGCGCGAAGCGCCGCCTTTTGCCGTTGCGCGCGACCGATCCACCTCGCGCTCGCGTCGTCGCGGCCATGGGCCGCTCCTACAAAGAATCCCGGCTACTCGCGCAAGAGCTCCCGCAGGAACGGAATCGTGACGCGCCGCTGCGCGGCCAGTGCCGCGCGATCGATCCGCCGCAGCAATGCGACCAGTGACGCGGGATCGCGCGGCTGGCGCGCGAACCACCAGTCCAGCACTTCGTCGTCTAGCCGCAGTCCCATGCGCCCTGCGAGCAAGCGCAACATCGCGCGCCGCCCGCCATCATCGAGTGGATGCAATGCGGACTGCGTGCACGAGGACAGCCGCGACACGAGGTCCGCGAGCCCGATGCCGAGTTCCGCCGGGGATGCATTCGCCGCGAACAGCATGCGGGCCGACGCTGCCGCCGCACGGTTGAACAGGTCGAACAGCGCGCGCTCGGCATCGCGGTCGCCGGCCAGCGAGTGCACGTCGTCGATGGCAACCAGGCCTTCGCCATCGATCCCGGCGATCGCTTCGGCGCGAGATCCCGGCAGCGATGCCAGTGACACGTAACGCGCCTCGCGACCGGCCTCCGCCGCCGCGCGGCAGGCGCCGATCAGGAGGTGGCTCTTGCCGGTCCCCGACGCGCCGTGCAGGAACACCCAGGCGTGCGACGGCTGGATCGCCAAGGCCTCGACCTCGCGCACGGCGCCGGCATTGCCCGCGGCATGGAATACGTCGAGGCGCTGGTGTGGTGGCCAGCGCAGGTCGAGCGGAAACTGCCGGATCATGTCTCGCCGGATGGGCCGCGTGGATTCGCGAGACCGTCGGTGCCCGCACCCGGGCCCGGGCCTGGCGGCCCTTGCGACCCGACGATCTTCGGGGGGCCGCGACCGGCATACAGCGCGCTCGCCTCATAGCGTTCGCGCAGGAATCGCAGCAACACCACCGCGATCGACGCCATCGGCAGTGCCAACAGGATGCCGATGAAGCCGAACAATTCCCCGAACGCCAGTACCGCGAAGATCACCGCGACCGGATGCAATCCGATGCGGTCGCCCACCAGCTTGGGCACCAGCACGTAGCTTTCGAGCAGGTTGCCGATCCCGAACACCACCAGCACCAGCACGACGTGGTAGCCGTCGTGGAACTGCACCAGCGCCGCGACGATGCTCGCGAGGATGCCGATGATGAACCCGAGGTACGGCACGAAGCTGACCAGCCCCGCGATCATGCCGATCAGCGGGCCGACCTCGAGTCCGACCAGGCGCAGCGCCACGGCGTAGTAAACGGCCAGCCCCACCATCACCAGCAACTGGCCGCGCACGAAGGCACCGAGCACGCTGTCGGTTTCCCGCGCGAGCCGGCGGATCGTCGGCTGTGCCTCGCGCGGCAGCAACTCGTCGACGTGCGCGACCAGCTTGTCCCAGTCGCGCAGCAGATAGAACGTCACCACCGGCACCAGCACCACCGCGACGCCGACGCCGATCAGCGCGATGCCGGAACGGGTCGCGTAGGCGAGCACCGCCGTGACCACGCCGCCCACCGTCCCGGCGTTGCCGCGCAGCCGCGCGATCATCGTGTTGACGTCGAATTCGCTGGCCGGGATGTGCAGTTTCTCCTCCAGCCAAGGAATCGCGTGGTTGTTGATCCACGCGCCGTAGCCCGGCAGTGCCGCCAGGAAGTTCGCGACCTGGCGCTGGATGAACGGCACCAGCAGGACCAGCGCGAACGCGACGATCAAGAGCATCAACAGGAACACGAGGCTCGCCGCAAGCCCGCGGCCGAGGCGCAGTCGTTCCAGCCGATCCACCAGCGGATCGCCGAGATAGGCGAACACGCCCGCCAGCACGAACGGCATCAGGATCGGCGACAACAGCCAGACCAGCCAACCCACGACGGCAGCGATGATCAGCCATTGCCAGCGCTGTGCGTTGGTCACGTCGAATGTTTCCCCGCGTTGAGTTCCCGCCGCGCCAGCAGCCCCCAGCGCACCACGTAATCGAGCCCGCTCGCCGCCGTCAGCCCCGCGACGATCCACACCGGGATCGCCATCGGCACCTGCCACGCAAAACCGCGGTCGGCTAGCACCAGCAGGACGTATCCTATCTGCGCCACGGTCGTCGCCTTCGACAGCCAGCTCGGGCGGGCCTCGAACGTGTGCAGGATACGATGCCACGCCAGCGCGCCGAGCGCGATCACCGCGTCGCGCGCCACCACCAGCGCGACCAGCCAGCGCGGCGCCTCCTGCATCCAGCCCAACGCGACCAGGCAGCCCACCAGCATCAACTTGTCCGCGGCCGGGTCGAGGATCGACCCCAACCGGCTCTGCCAGCGGAAGCGCCGCGCCAGATAGCCGTCGACGGCATCCGAGACCCCGGCGACGCCGGCGATCACCAGCGCGATTTCATGGCGGCCGGCGAGGATCGTCACGATCAGCGGTGCAACCAGGGCGATGCGCAAGCACGATACGGCATTCGGCAGGCGCCGCAGCGGCCCGTCCGGCGACCCGTCGTCGGTCGCGCGCGTTCCGCTCACGACCCAGGCATGTTCATGGCACCCAGCGGAAGGTGGCATCGGCGCCCGGATGCGGCTGCGCGACCGGTGCGAGGTGCCCCGTGGGACCCGCGACCGCCGCCAGCGCAGTCGCCAGCGGCTGGTCGGAGGTCAGCTGCAGCAAAACGCCGTCGCCCTTGGCTCCGACCGGAACCACGTCGCTCATCGAGGGATCATTGCGCAGCGTGGAGAGCAGCGTCGCGAGCGCATGGTCGTTTTCGATGCCCTCCACCCAGACGGTCGCGCTGCCGGCCGGAGCCGCGGCAACGGCGCCCGCCGAACCGGCCACCCCCGGCTGCCCGGCGAGCGCGCCGCCCGCCGCGTTGGCTGCCTGGGCGACCATCCTTCCGACCGCGCCGGGATCGAAATCCACCTGCAGTTCCAGCCCTCCGGAAGCCGCACGGCGGTAGTGGTAGGCGCGCACGTAGCCCGATGCCTGGGCGAGCACTTCGGGCGGGGCGGCGAAACCCGGCGAAACCCGTTGCAGGACATTGGCCAGCGCCGCCGAGATCGCGGCATCGCGCTGGGCGTCGCTGGTGCCCGCGACCGGGACCGTGGTCGAGTAGGGATTCGCGGGAACGGCGGATGGCACGGCGGTATCCGGCGTGGTCTGGGCCGGCGCAGCGGCGGCCGCGCCGAAGACCAGCAGCAGGGAAAACAGGAAGCGCGTCATGGCCAGGTACTCTCCGATCAGCCAGACGCCAGTCTGCCCAATCGCGGCGCCAGCGTCTATCATTGCCGGTCCCGCACTTCGCGGCGCTTGCCGCCGATGCCATCGTGACTTCCAGCAACGACGCCCTCTCCTACCGCGCCGCAGGCGTGGACATCGACGCCGGCAATGCCGTGGTCGAACGCATCAAGCCACTGGTCGCGAGGACATCCCGCGCCGAGGTGTTGGGCGGCCTCGGTGGCTTCGGCGCGTTGTTCGACCTCTCGAAGAAATACCGCGAACCGGTGCTGGTTTCGGGCACCGACGGCGTCGGCACCAAACTGAAACTCGCGCAACAGTTGAATCGCCACGACACCATCGGTATCGACCTCGTGGGCATGTGCGTCAACGACGTGCTGGTGCAGGGTGCCGAGCCCTTGTTCTTCCTCGACTATTTCGCGACCGGCAAGCTCGACGTGGATACCACCGTCGCGGTGGTCGGCGGCATCGCGCGCGGTTGCGAACTCGCCGGCTGTGCGCTGGTCGGTGGCGAGACCGCCGAGATGCCGGACATGTATCCGCCCGGTGAATACGATCTCGCCGGATTCTGCGTGGCGGGGGTGGAAAAATCCGCGCTGGTCGACGGCAGCGCCATCCGCGCCGGGGACGTGATCCTCGGCGTCGCCTCCAGCGGCCCGCACTCGAACGGCTACTCGCTGATCCGCAAGATCGTCGAGCGCGCGGGCTCGCCATTCGACCTGGAACTCGACGGCGTCACATTGGCGGATGCCCTCATGGCGCCCACCACCATCTACGTCAAGCCCATCCTCCAATTGCTCCACGCCTCCGGATCCCCGGTCCCCGGTCCCCGGTCTCCGGTCCCTCTGGTACACGGCATGGCCCACGTCACGGGCGGCGGCCTCACCGAAAACATCATACGCGTGGTGCCCGAAGGACTCGGCCTCGCGATCGATCCATCCACCTGGAAAATGCCTGCCGTTTTCGACTGGCTGCAGCGAGAAGGCAAGGTGCCCCGTGAGGAAATGTGGCGCACCTTCAACTGCGGCATCGGCTTTACGCTGATCCTGCCGCCCAATGACGCGGACGCGGCCGCCGCGATGCTGGCGGGCCATGGGCTGCGTTCACATGTCATCGGCGAAGTGATCGTCGCCACTCGCGAGCACCGGGTACGGATTGCATGACGAACCGGAGTACCACTGTCATCCCGGCCAGGGAATGGCCGAGACCCAGCGCCATGGATTGCAAAACCTCTGGATCCCGGCCTTCGCCGGAATGACGGCGCATCCTTGCTTGCTGCCATGAAACCCCTCGCCATCGCCGTCCTCGCCTCCGGCCGCGGCAGCAATCTCGCCGCGCTGCTCGAGGCGCGCGCCTCGGGCAGGCTGCCTATCGACGTCGTGCTGGTCGCGGGCGACAAGCCCGGCGCGCCTGCACTGGAAAATGCACGGGCGCACGGCATCCAGGCGATCGCGATCGACCCCAAGGGCTTCCCGGACCGGCCCGCATTCGACCGCGCGCTGTTCGAACAAGTGACCGCGAGCGGCGCCCAACTGGTCGTGCTGGCCGGTTACATGCGCATCATCGACGCGACCGTCGCCGCCGAATGGACAGGGCGCATCATCAACATCCACCCTTCGTTGCTTCCGAAGTACCGGGGCCTGCACACCCATCGTCGCGCACTCGCGGCGGGCGACACCGAACATGGCGCCAGCGTGCATTTCGTGACTGCCGATCTCGATGGTGGGCCGGCGATTGCCCAGGCACGCATAGAGGTGCGTGCCGACGACACCGAGGAATCGCTCGCGGCACGCCTGCTGCCGCGCGAGCACCAACTGCTGGTCGCGTGCGTGGAAGCGATCGCGCGCGGGCGGGTGCGCGAATGCGATGGACGCGTGTGGTTCGAGGGCTCGCCGATCACGGCGCCACTCCGGCTCGATCCAGGCGGGCACCTGGCCGCCGCGTGAGGCTGGATTCAGCCGGGCCGCGGCAAGCTGCGCCGCAATGATTTCCCGCGTACGCCACCCATGAAGATTTTCCGATTTGCCGCCCGGGCGGTCGCTGCCCTGCTGATCGGCGCCCAGGTGGCCGCGGCCGCTGCACCGCCGGTGCCGGCTTTCACCGCCGAGTACCAGTTGCTCCGGGATGGATCCCCGATCGGAACCGCGACGCTGACGCTGAGCCGGGACAGCGGCGATGAATGGACGTTCACCACGGTCAGCAAGGGCACGGCGGGACTGGCGTCGCTACTCGGCGCCGGGACTCGCGAAACCTCGGTGTTTCGCTGGGTCGATGACCGGCCCCAGTGCGAAAGCTATGACTACACGTTGACCACCGCGCTGAAACAGCAGCACCGCAGCGTGCGTTGCGACTGGAGCCGCCACGCCATCGAAGTCGATGACAAGGGCAGGCATTCGTTCGCGACCCAGCCGGGCGTGGTCGAACGCCACACCGTGCCGCTGGCCCTCGCGGCGGAGCTGGCCGCCGGGAAAACCGAATTCAGCCTGCCTGTCGCCGTGCGTGATCGCGTCGAGATGCAGCAGTACACGGCGCACGGCGAACAAGCCGTCACGGTGCCTGCCGGTACCTTCGATGCGACGCGGGTCAGCCGCGGCGACGGGGGCGAGGGTTTCGAGGCGTGGTTCGCCCCGGCGAAGCTGCCGGTTCCGGTGAAAATCGACCAGACCGGCAAGGACGGCTTCTCGCTGGAGCTGGAGAGCTGGTCGGCGCATTGACGGGCCTCGTCGCTTTGCGAGAAACGTGTCGGGCGCAGAAGCGGGAAAGCACTGGATCCCGGCCTGCGCCGGGGTGACGAGCGAAAGCACGGTCGACGGTGTGGCCGCTGGCCAATGGCATGACCGGGAAAGCGTGCGTCAGGTCGGCAGCCGCCGGATCTGGGCGCCCAAGCCGCCGAGTTTCTCTTCGATGTTCTCGTAGCCGCGGTCGATGTGGTAGATGCGGTCGACCACGGTTTCGCCTTCGGCCACCAGTCCCGCCAGCACCAGCGACGCCGACGCGCGCAGGTCGGTCGCCATCAGTTGCGCCCCGGACATCTTCGGCACGCCGCGCACCACCGCGGTGTTGCCCTCGAGCTTGATGTCCGCGCCGAGCCGATGCAGTTCCTGCACGTGCATGAAGCGGTTCTCGAAGACGTTCTCGGTGATGACGCCGGTGCCTTCCGCGACGCAGTTCAGCGCCGTGAACTGCGCCTGCATGTCGGTCGGAAACGCCGGGTACGGCGCGGTGCTGACATCGACTGCGCGCGGACGGTTGCCGCGCATGTCGATCTCGATCGCGTCCTCTTCGGTGTTGATGTGCGCGCCGGCGTCTTCCAGCTTCGACAGCACCGACTTCAGGACATCGGGTCGCGTGTGCTTCGCGCGGACCCGGCCGCCCGTGATCGCCCCGGCGACGAGGAAGGTGCCGGTCTCGATGCGATCCGGCAACACGTTGTATTCGGTGCCGTGCAGCCGTTCGACGCCATCGATCACCAGCCGCGTGGTACCGATGCCGCTGATCCGGGCACCCATGCAGTTGAGGCACTCGGCGAGGTCGCAGACCTCCGGCTCCTCGGCGGCGTTCTCGATCACGGTGGTGCCCTCGGCCAGCACCGCCGCCATCATGATGTTCTCGGTGCCGGTCACGGTGACCATGTCCATCGCCACGCGCGCGCCCTTCAGGCGTTTCGCACGCGCCTTGATGTAGCCGTTCTCGACGCTGATGTCGGCGCCGAGGGTGCGCAGTCCCTTGATGTGCTGGTCGACCGGCCGCGAACCGATCGCGCAGCCGCCGGGCAGCGAGACCTCGGCCTGCCCGTATTTCGCGATCAGCGGGCCCAGCACCACGATCGACGCGCGCATGGTCTTGACGAGTTCGTAGGGGGCGAAGAACCGGCTTGTGGGGCGCGGATCGACCCGTATCCGCATGTGCTCGTCGACCACCAGCTCGGCGCCCATCTGGCCGAGCAGTTCCATCGTGGTTGTGACGTCGTGGAGGTGCGGGACGTTGCCCACGGTCACCGGTTCGTCGGCCAGCAGGCAGGCCGCCAGGATCGGCAGCACCGCGTTCTTGGCGCCGGAAATCCACACGTCGCCGTTGAGCGGCTTGCCCCCGGAGATCACGATGCTGGCCATCAGGAATTCCCGCTTTGCGCCGCTTCGTCGGGGGTCATGGTGCGCAGCGACAGCGCATGCACCTCGCCGCCCATCCGCTCGCCGAGCGCCGCGTACACCATCCGGTGCCGGGCGAGGGTAGGCTTGCCGGAGAATGCATCCGATACGATGATCGACTGGAAATGGACGTCGTCGGGGCTTGCCACCTCGACAGTGGCG